>PWTM01000319.1 GCA_003563855.1 PVC group bacterium
CGCCGCCCGCGCCGCCGCCCGAGCCGCCGGTCGAGGCGCCGTCCGAGGAGGCTGCCGCGGAGGACGACGGGGCGGAGCGGCCCGCGTGAATTGGGACGCGATCGCCGCCGACAGCCTGGCGGTCGCGCACGAGGTGCTGACCCGCCTGCGCGCGCCGGTCGAGGCCGTGGCCGAGGAGCTGGCCGCCGCGCTGCGGGCGGGGGGGAAGCTGCTGCTGTGCGGAAACGGCGGCAGCGCGGCCGACGCCCAGCACATGGCGGGCGAACTGGCCCACCGCTTTCTGCGCGACCGCGCCCCGTTCGCGGCGGTTGCGCTGACGACCGACACCTCGATCCTGACCGCGGTCGGCAACGACACGGACTTCGCGTTCGTCTTCGAGAAGCAGGTGCTGGCGCTGGGCCGGCCGGGCGACTGGCTGGTCGGGTTTTCGACCAGCGGCGGGGCGGCGAACGTCTGCCGCGCTTTCGAGGCGGCCCGCTCGCACGGCCTGCAGACGCTGGCGATCGTCGGCGGGGACGGCGGGCGGCTGGCGGGGCTGGCGGACCGGACGCTCTGCGTCGCCTGCACGAAGGCAACCCCCCGCATCCAGGAGGGCCACCAGCTTCTGTTGCACCTGCTCTGCGAGCGGATCGAGGAGGAGCTCGCATGAGCCCCGCGCGCGTCCAACCTGCCGGGGCGCCTCCGCTGGTGGTCGTCGGCTCGATCGGGCTCGATACCGTGGAGACGCCGTACGGCCGCCGCGCCGAGATGCTCGGCGGGTCGGTCTCCTACGCCTGCGCGGCGGCCTCGTTCTTTACCCGGGTTGGCATGGTCGGGATCGTCGGGCACGACTTCCCGCAGCGGCACCGGATGGCCTTCGAGGAGCTCGGCATCGACCTCGAGGGCCTGCGCCGCGCGCCCGGGCGCACCTTCCGGTGGTCCGGCGTCTACGCGCGGAACATGGACGAGCGGCGGACGCTGAAGACCGAGTTGAACGTCTTCGCCGGCTTCCGGCCGCGGCTTCCGCCGACCTACCGCCAGGCCCCGTTCCTCTTCCTGGCCAACATCGCGCCGGAGCTCCAACTGCACGTGCTGGATCAGATGGAGTGTCCGCGCTTCGTGATGGCCGACACGATGGACCTGTGGATCGAGACGGAGCGCCCCGCGCTCGATGCGCTGATGGCGCGCGTTGACCTGATGACGCTGAACGAGTCGGAGGCGCGGCACCTGACGGGGCACCACGCGCTGCCGCGCGCCGCGCGGGCCGTCCTGGAACTGGGGCCGGCCCGCGTGCTGATCAAGAAGGGCGAGCATGGCGCGATCCTGTTCTCCCGGGACCGCATCCGCCTGATGCCGGCCTACCCGCTCGAGTCGGTCTGCGATCCGACCGGCGCGGGCGACACGTTTGCCGGCGGCCTGATGGGGCGGCTGGCCGGCGAGGGGAGCGCGAGCGCGGCCGCGCTCTGGCGCGCGATGCTGACCGGCAACACGGTCGCCTCCTTCGGCGTCGAGGGCTTCGGGCTCGAGCGGCTGCTGACCCTGACGCGCGACGAGATCGACGCGCGCGTGCAGTTCTTTCGCGCCATGCTCCGTGCGTAGCGGCCGGTGACACCCGGCGGTTGCGCGCGGGCATGAGGGAAGAAGCTGAAACGCTGAAACGCTGAAACGCTGAAAGGGGAAGGCCGGAGGCCATCGTGACCCGTAGTCGTCGGCGTAGTCGTCGACCGGGAAGGGACGCGCCGGTCGACGACTACGGCGACGACTACGGATTACGACGGTAATGCGTCCCATCGTCCACCGTAGTCGTCGCCGTCGTCGTCGACCGACATGGGGACGCCGTGAAGAACCGGGGAAAGTCCGCCCACTCCTGACGGTTGCGCGCGCGGGGGGCGGGGGGCTATGCTCGTTGGTGACGGGCCTGCCGTGCGGCGGCGCCCGTGCGGGAGAGCGGATATGAAGACACGGATGGCGATGCTTCTGGCGGCGGGTGTCCTGTTCGCGGCCGCGCCGGCGGCGCAGGCGGGGCAGCGCGCCTGGGCGCGCGCGGGGCGGGTGCTGACCGGCTATGTCCTGTTGCGCGCGGTGGTCGGCGATGGGCTCTGGCCGGTCACGTCGACGCCGGCGCGGGCCTGGGCCTGCCCGCGCGCGTCGCGCACGGTCACCGTGGTGCAGGTGACGCCGCGCCGCCGGGTGCGTCCGGCCTGGCCGCCCCCGGAATGGGCGCCCGAGCGGTGGCAGGATCCCCCGGCGCGGTCCGCGCCGGTCGAGGAGACGGAGCCGATCGTGGTCCCGTTGCCCGACGGCCGGCGGCTCTACCAGCCGGCGGAGGCGGGGAGCCCGGCCTACGTGCAGACGTGGTCGGAGAGCGAGGACCGCTGGGTGTCGGTCGCGCGGATGCCGCCCTTGCGGTAGCGGAGCAGAGAGGGTTCGGGGCCCGGGCGGATTCCGTCTGGGCGAAAGAAAGCTCTTGTGCACGGGCCGGGTTTTGGGATACTAGACGCACCGTGATCGGGACGAAAGGCGCCCGCGGACGCGGGCCTAGAAGAGGGAGCAGAGGATGAAGCGGTCGAAAATGGTGCTGGGAGCAGCTCTCGCGGCGGTTTCTGTCGGGTTGGCTGCCTGCGATTGGGATTTCGGCGGCGCGGCCGACCAGATGAGCGGACGGTACAGTTGTGTCAACTTCACCGGGCTCTACCGGGCGCCTGCCGGGGGGCTGTTGGTGACGGAGTACTCGACGGTTCCCGGCGACAGCGGGAACGTGGTGCGCGACGAGATCGTCGGCACGGGCGACGGCGCCCGCACGGCGTGGACCGGAAGGCTCGCGAACCGCATGATCGTGCCCGGGACGGTGACCATCCGTGCGGGGGGGATGATGCTTTCGGAAGGCAACGGCGACGACGACGAGAATGGCAACGGTCAGGACGGGACCCTCGCCGTCCAGCATACGACCGGGGTCTTCGCGGTCACGTTCGACGACCCGCCGGCTCCGGGTACCGCGATCATTGCATCGTACGAGTACACCCAGCCGAGCGGCGGCGGGAGCGGGATCCGCATCGTGACCTTCAATGTCATCCAGGAAGGCAACCAACTGCGCTTCGTCGACAACAACGGCTCCGTCTACACGGGCGAGTTCGGCAGCGTGCGGTCGACCGGCGGCGAGGCGCGGGACACCCCGCTCGAGGGGACGATTCCGGCCGGCGGCCAGGTGATCGCGCAGTTCTCGGTCCGCGGCCGCAGCGCGGCGGGCTACGATGTGACGATCACCGGCACGTTCCAGGCGAACGTTTCCGTGGCGACACAGACGGAGGAAGGCGTGGTGTCGCGCGTCACGTTGAGCGACCGTACGCTCCTTGGAACCTGGCTCGAACGGCGCGGCCGTACCGGCGACGTGCAGGGCGTCGCCGCCGGCGTCCAGGCGCCGACGGGCGGCTAGATCTGACGTTGGCCGGCGATCGCGCCCGAACGGGGGATCGCCGGGGATCGAGGGCGAGACGGCGGGGAGTCATCCCCGCCGTTTCGCGTTTCGGGCGGCATCGCCTTTCAGACCGCTTGCCGGATGGCGGGCGACGCGGTAGGATCGACGGCGTGGGAGGGGGAAGACCGATGAAAACGCGATGGTGCAGGGTTGCGGCGGGATTCGTCATGCTCGCGATGGCGGGGGCGGCGGCGGAGGTGGGGCCGGCCGACGGCGGGCGGACGCTTTTTGTCGCGCCGGCCCGGCCATCGGTTATCCAGGTTCTCCAGGATGTTGTGCGCCGGCATCCCGATACGCTCCTGCTGAGCTACCAGGCGGGAACCGCGCCGGAGGAACCGGTGCTGTATGCCTGGGCGGATGGCGAATGGATCTATGTCCCGATGGACGACTACGCCGGAGGCCGGTTCCTCCGGCGCCCGCCCGCGCGGATCATGCTTTTCGGTCCGCCGGAGATTCTTCCCGAAGCCCTGGTGCGGGCATCGGACTGGGCGCCGGCTTACTTCGTCGTGCCGGACCTCGACCACGCGTCAGTCGTGAACGAGGTCGGGCGCCTGCTGGATTTCAGCGCGCGGGAGTGGCGCTGGTTTGCCGCGCGCTACGCGCTGGACGTGCGCGATGCGCACGAGCCCCTGCGGGAACGCGGGTGGCACGAACAGCCGTTCGATCCCGTCCCCTTCGAGCGGCCGGCGCTTCCGGTCCCGCCCCGCCGTCGCCGACGGGCGCCGCCGCCGATACGCGAGGCTGCGCCGGTCGCCCCACAGCCCGAGGCCGTACCCCCGCCGCACCGGCCTGCGCTGCCGCCGCTGGCCCCGCCCGAGCCGGCTGAGCATGAGCCGGCCGAGCGCGAACCGGTCGAGCCGGCCCCCGAACCCGAACCCGGAATCAAGTAGCCGGGGCGCCGACGGTGCGGAGGCTGGCCATGAATCGGAACGCGCTTCGGTACGGCGCTCCGGTGCGCGCGGTCAGGGCGGGCGTCGGCCCTCGGGTTCGGCGTCCGGCCGCAGCCTGGCTGGCGCTGGCCGTCGGTCTTGCCGCCGGTTGTGCGGCGCGGGCGCCGGCGCCGCCGGGCGAAGGGTTGGTGCCGCGTGCGGAGGAAGCGCTGATCATTACCCGCGCCGGCGGCGAAGCCGTGCTTACCTGGCGGACGCGGCCGGGCCGGGTCTACACGCTGATGGTCAAGGACGCGCCGGGACTGCAGCACGAGTGGCGGCCTGTGCCGGGCTTCGAACGGATCGAGGGCGACGGGCGCGAGGCCTCCGTCTCGCTGCCCAGTGCGCCCGGCGATACCCGCCGGTTCAACGTCGCCTCCCGGCCGGCGCGCAGCGCGGCGGCGCCGCCGCCGGTCCGGCCGCCGGCCCTGCGCCGGCGTGGAGACGGGGCGCCGTGAAGGACGGCGTCGAGGTGGCGGTCCGCGCGCTGCTCCCGACCCCGCAGGGCGTCGGCGTATTCCTGGGCGACGGCACGAAGGTCATCGCCATCTTCGTCGACCACATGGTTGCCGCCGCGATTACGATGGCGGCCAAGGGCGTTTCCCCGCCGCGCCCGTTGACCCACGACCTGCTCGTCAACGTGCTGGCCGGTCTCGGCGTGCGCGTGCGCGCGGTTGTCATCAACGACCTGAAGGACGAGACCTTCTTCGCGCGGCTCCACCTCGTGCAGGAGAACGAGCTGGGCCGTCACTTGGCGGAAATCGACGCGCGGCCGAGCGACTCGATCGTGCTCGCCCTGCGCCATCGTTGTCCGATCGTGGTCGCGCGGCACGTTTGGGATGTGGCCGAGGACATGACGTGGGCGCTCGAACAGGCGCGGGATCGCGCGGAGGGCGAGGCGCCCGAGGACACGCCGCCCGGCGAGGGCGGCGAAGCGCCACCGGAGGATGAGCCATGAGGGTGTTGCTGACGGGCGGGGCCGGCTACGTGGGCAGTATCGCGACCGAGCGCCTGCTGGATCTCGGCCACGAGGTGCTGGTCTTCGACAACCTCGGGCGCGGCCACCGGGCCGCGGTGGATGCGCGCGCCCGGTTCGTGCGCGGCGACGTGCGGACGCCAGACGAGCTGGAATCTGCCTTCGCCGCGTTCAAGCCGGAGGCCGTCATGCACTTCGCCGCCCTCGCCCTGGTGGGCGAGTCGATGAAGCGGCCGGGGCTCTACTTCGACAACAACTTCGCCGGCCTGCTTCGCCTCGCCGAGACCATGCGTCGGCATGACGTCCGCCGGATCGTCTTCTCCTCGACCTGCGCCGTCTATGGCGCGCCCGCCGTCGTGCCGATGGACGAGACGCAGCCGACCGCGCCCGAGAGCCCGTACGGCGAATCGAAGCTCATGGGCGAACGCCTGCTGGGCTGGTATGCGCAGCGCCACGGGTTCCTGCCGGTCCTGCTCCGCTACTTCAACGCCTGCGGCGCTTCGGCCCGCCACGGCGAGGATCATGCGCCCGAGACGCACCTGATCCCGAACGTCCTGCGTACGGCGCTCGGGCGACAGGCGCGCGTCGAGATCTTCGGGGACGATTACGAAACGCCCGACGGCACCTGCATCCGGGACTACATTCATGTGCTCGACCTGGCCGAGGCGCACATCCTCGCCCTCGAATGCGAGGCGGGCGGGACGTTCAACCTCGGGAACGGCGCCGGCTACTCCGTGCAGCAGGTCATCGAGGAGGCGCGCCGCGTGACCGGGCGTCCGATTCCCGTGACGGTCCGGCCGCGCCGGCCCGGCGATCCGCCGCGGCTGGTCGCGAGCGCGGGCGAGGCCGCGACGCGGCTCGGCTGGAAACCGCAACGGCCGTCGCTGCGGACGATCCTCGAGGACGCCTGGGCCTGGCACCGGGCGCGTCCCGACGGCTACGGCGACAGGGCGACCGGCTGATGCCGCCACGCATCGAGCTGGTCGCCACCGGCAGCGAACTGCTCAACGGCCGCTCCGTCAACACCCACGCCCGCCGGCTCGCCGCGCGCCTGCGTCCGCTCGGCCTGGCGCTGGCGCGCGAGACGACCGTGCCGGACGGCGTGGGGGCCATCGCCGCGTCCATCCGCGAGGCGCTCGCGCGCGCTTCTGTCGTCATCGTCAGCGGCGGGCTTGGCCCGACCACCGACGATTGCACGCGGGAGGCGGCGGCATCCGTCCTCGGGTGCGGGCTCCGGGAGGACGCCGGAACCCTCCAGCGCATCGCCGAGCGGTGCACCCGCTCGGGCCGGCCGCTGACGCCCTCGCGCCGCCGCCAGGCGCTCGTGCTCGACGCGGCCGAGGCGCTGCCGAACCCGGTCGGCGCGGCCGCGGGCCAGCGGCTGGAGCGCGGCGGCGCCGCGCTCTTCCTGTTGCCCGGTCCGCCGGACGAGTTCGAGGCGGTCCTCGACGGCTCGGTGGCCCCCTGGCTCGCCGCGCGGTACGGGGCGAGGCCGGGCGTCGAGCGCGTGCTGATGACCGCCGGGCTCGGCGAGTCGGACGTCGCGGAACGCATCGAGGCGCTCGGCCCGCCGCCGGAGAGCCTCGCCGTCGCCTACACGGCGGAGCCGGGTTGCGTCCAGGTCCGGGTCTCGGGGCCGCCCGGCGCCGACGCCGAGGCGGATGCGTTCGTCGGCGCCGTCGCGGAACGCCTCGGTCCAGCCGTTTACGCCCGGGAACCGGAGGACCTGGCTGAGGCGGCCGTCCGGCGGCTGGCGGCTGGCGGTCGAACGCTCGCCACGGCCGAGTCGTGCACGGGCGGCCGAATCGGGGAGCGGATCACGTCTGTACCCGGCGCTTCGGCCGTCTACCGGGGCGGGGTGGTCGTCTACGCGGATGAAGCCAAGACGGCGCTGCTCGATGTCCCCCCGGATCTGCTGGCCGCCCGTGGCGCCGTCAGCGCCGAGGGCTGCGCCGCCATGGCGCGGGGAGTGCGCGTCCGACTTGGCGCGGACCTCGGACTGGCCGTCACGGGCGTTGCCGGGCCGGGCGGCGGAACCGTCGCAAAGCCGGTCGGCCTCGTCTTCGCAGGCGTGGCCGACGCGGACGGGACCGACGTGCGGGAGTTTCGCTTTCCCTTCGACCGGGCCGGCAACCGCCGCGCGGCCGCGCAGCATGCGCTCGACCTTCTTCGGCGGCGCCTCTCCGGCTGCCCGTCCCGCCGATGAACGCGGACCCGCCCCCGGAGGCCGTGCTGCGCCTCTTCGTCGCGCTGCCGCTCGATCCGTCCGTGCGCAGGGCGCTTGCGGAGGTCCAGGCCCGGTGGCGCAAGGCGGGCCTCCGGGCCGCCTGGACCCCGCCACCCAACCTGCACCTGACGCTGCTCTTCCTCGGGGACACCTTCGCCGCGCGCCTGCCGGCGCTCCGCGCGGCGCTCGATGCCGCGGCGGCCGGCATCCCGCCCTTCCGCTTCGAGGTTCGCGGGCTCGGGAGTTTCGGCGGCGCGCGCGCGCCGCGCGTCCTCTGGGCCGGCATCCCCCATCCGCCGCCGGAACTCGCGCGGCTCGCCGGGGCGGTGGGGACCGCCTTCGAGGGCGCCCGGCCGCCGGGACCGCCGCGTCCGTTCCGGCCGCATATCACCCTCGGTCGCCCCCGCGGCGCCCCCGCCGTCGCCTTGACTTCGGCCGGCCTTGCGCGTATCGATAAGAGCTACGGTTGGACGCGGACGGACCGGGTTCGACTGTTCCGCAGTGTGCTTCGCGCGCAGGGCGCGGAGCATCGGGCCGTCCACGAAAGCCTTCTGAAGGGAACTTGAATATGCCTGCCAAGACCGCCGCCGCTACCGCCGCCGCCTCCACCGCCGGCTCCTCCGCCGCCCGCAAGGGGAACTCGGCCCTCGACGCGGTACTCGCACAGATTCAGAAGCAGTACGGGGACGGCGCGATCATGCGCCTCGGCAACGAGGAGGTGGCCGCCTCCGTTCCCTGCATCCCGACCGGCGCGCTCACGCTCGATCTCGCACTCGGCGTCGGCGGCATCCCGCGGGGCAGGGTGGTCGAGATCTTCGGCCCCGAATCTTCCGGGAAGACCACGCTCGTCCTCCATATCATCGCCAGCGCGCAGAAGAACGGCGGCCTGGCGGCCTTCATCGACGCCGAGCACGCCATGGACCCGAAGTACGCCAAGAAGATCGGGGTGAACCTCGACGACCTCCTGGTCTCGCAGCCGGACTCCGGCGAGGAGGCGCTCAACATCGCCGAGAGCCTGGTGCGCAGCAACGCGCTCGACGTGGTGGTGGTGGATTCGGTCGCGGCGCTCGCGCCGCGGGCGGAGCTCGAGGGCCAGATGGGCGACAGCCACGTGGGCCTGCAGGCGCGCCTGATGTCGCAGGCCATGCGCAAACTGACCGCCGCGATCAACAAGTCGCGCACGTCCTGCATCTTCACGAACCAGATTCGCGAGAAGGTCGGCGTGATGTTCGGCAGCCCCGAGACCACGCCCGGCGGCCGCGCGCTGAAGTTTTACGCGTCGGTCCGGCTCGACATCCGGCGCATTGCCACGCTCAAGGAGGCCTCGGGCGCGGCGGTGGGCAACCGCACGCGCGTGAAGGTCGTGAAGAACAAGGTCGCGCCGCCGTTCACCGAGGCCGAGTTCGACATCCTCTATGCCGAGGGTATCTCGTGGACCGGCTCGATCATCGACGCGGCCACGCAGCATAATCTCATCGAGAAGCGCGGCGCCTGGCTCTCCTACGACGGCCGGCAGCTCGGGCAGGGCCGCGATGCCGCCAGCCTCGAGCTGAAGCGCGACGAGGCCCTGCAGCAGACGCTGCTCGACGCCATCCGGGAGAAGGTGCAGGCGGCCCGCGCCTGAATGAGGGGGAGTGTCCCCCCGGGAGACCAACGATGCGGCGAACGGCGACGACGGACCGACGGCGATACGGAGCGGCCGGAGCACTGGCCCTCGCCCTGGCGGCGACGGTGGCCCTCGCGGAGCCTCCGCCGGCGGCCAGGCCGTCGGCCGACTTCGACGCGGCCGCGCAGAAGCGCGTGGCGCAATCGCTGGCTGCCCGGTTGCCCCACCTGCATCTTCTCCGGCCGGCCTTCGACGCGGAACTGGCCGAGCGCGCCTTCGACCGCCTCTTCGACCTGCTCGACCGCCAGCGGTATTTCTTCCTCGCGGAGGACATCGCGGCGTTCCGGGAAGAGGCCTCGGAGCTGACCGCGGTGCTGCGCCGGGGCGATGTCTCGCTCGCGTTCCGCGTCTTCGAGCTTTTCCGCGAGCGCGTGGCCGACCGGACCGCCTTCGCCGAGGCGGCGCTCGAGGCGGGGCTGCCCGACGACCTGCCCGAGGACTTTGCCTGGCGCCGCGAGAAGGCGCCGTGGCCCGCGGATCGCGAGGAATGGGACGCGCTCTGGATGCTCCGGCTCAAGAACGAGCTGCTGACGCGCCGGGTGGCGGTGGCGCTCGCCGCCGAAGAGGCGGACCCGGACGCGCCGGGGGAGGAGAACGGGCCGGACCTGATGGATGCGCATCTCACGCCGGAAGCGTTCGTGCTTAACCGCCACCGCCAGTTCCAGATCGTCCTCGATGACAGCGACGAACAGTGGATTCTCGACCGGTTCTTCAATGCGTTCACCCAGGCGCTGGACCCCCACTCTGAATATCTTTCGCCGGCGCGCGTGGAGGATTTCGATATCAACATGCGCCTCTCGCTCTTCGGGATCGGCGCGCTGCTCAGCACGGAGGACGGTGCCGCGCGGGTGGTGCGGCTGATTCCCGGTGGACCCGCCGAGCGCGACGGCCGGCTCCAGCCCGGCGACCGGATCGTGGCGGTCGCCCAGGACGACGGCGAACCCGTCGATGTCCTGCACTGGCCGCTTTACCGGATCGTGCGGCTCATCCGCGGCGAACGCGGCACGCGGGTCGTGCTCACGGTCTGGCCCGCGTCCGACCCCTCTGGCGCGACCGAACGCCGCATCGCCATCGAGCGCGACGAGGTCCGGCTCGAGGAGCGTGCGGCACGCGCGGAGCGGCGCCCGGTAGCGCGGCCGGACGAGGAGACCCCGCGCACGCTCGGGATCGTCACACTGCCGGACTTCTATGCCGACTTCCGCGGCGGGGGCGACGAGCCCCCGCGCCGGTCCGCGCGCGACGTGCGCGAGCGGCTCGAGGCGATGATCGCCGAGGGCATCGACGGCGTCCTTCTCGACCTGCGCAACAACGGGGGCGGCTCGCTGAACGATGCCGTCGAGATTGCCGGGCTCTTCCTCGACGCCGGTCCGATTGTCCAGGTGCGCGACCGGCGTCGCGTCCACGTGATCAACGATCCGGACCCCGCCCGGGTCTACGAGGGGCCGCTGGTCGTGCTCGTCAATCGCCTGAGCGCTTCGGCCTCCGAGATCGTCGCCGCGGCGCTCCAGGACTACCGGCGCGCCGCGATCGTCGGCGATTCGAAGACGCACGGGAAGGGTACGGTCCAGACGCTGGTTCCGCTCGATCCGCGCGCGCCGGAGCTCGGCTCGCTCAAGGTCACCACAGCCGCGTTCTACCGCGTGGCCGGCGGCTCCACCCAGAAGCGTGGCGTCGCGCCCGACGTGGTGCTCCGTTCGGCGCTTGATGTCATGGAGATCGGGGAGGAGTTCCTGCCGCACGCGATCGAGTGGACGGTCGTCCCGCCCGCGTTCTACGCGACGATGGAGGGCGACGTGCCGCCCCCGGACCTGCTGCGGGAGTGGTCGCTTGCGCGCCGGGCGCAGGACCCTCGCTTCGCGGAACGGGAGACCGCGCTGGACGAGCTGGAGCGGCGGCAGAAGGCGGAGCGCATGCCCCTGGATTTCGAGCGCCGGCTTGCCCAGGCGCGCCAGGAGCGCGAACTGCGCGCGGCCCGGCCGATGCAACCGGGCGATCCCGACGAGAACGGCAAAGAAGACGACCTGGTCCTCGAAGAGGCGCTGCAGGTCCTGGCCGACATCGTGGCCTGGCGCGAAGCCCAGGCGGAGGCGGAGGCCGTGGCCGTGGGGCTGGGGGAGGGGCGGTGAAAAAGCGCGGGCGCGGCTTCGTCGCGACCGAAGGCTGGCTCTGGGCGATCGCGCTCGACCGACGCTGGCTCCGGCTCCGGCTCTTTCGCTGCATCACCGTCGCCCGCGTGGCGCTCGACGATATCCGCTACGTGCGACAGCGCAGCGAAGGCGATCTCTCGCGGCTGTTTCGCGAGGCGGTTCGCCGGCCGTTCCGGTGCTGGTACTGGCCGCACGGCTGGATGGCCCGCGGGCCGAACTGTTCCGCCCCGTACCTGCTGCACACCCGCCGCGGCGCCCGTATCTACCTGCGCCTCCGGCCCGGCTTCCACTACCGGCTGCGCGCGGCCATCGGCGAGGTGCGCGCGGCCCAGTGGATTCCGGCCGAACCCCCGATGACCCTGCCGATGCGAGAGG
Organism: PVC group bacterium; assembly: GCA_003563855.1. Taxonomy (GTDB): domain Bacteria; phylum Verrucomicrobiota; class Kiritimatiellia; order PWTM01; family PWTM01; genus PWTM01. Next base: position 11,775 of record PWTM01000319.1, read on the forward strand.
AGATCGCTCCATGAATAACGATGCCCCCGCTTGGGCGGCCGACGCCCTCGACCGCATGCGCACCGCGCACCCGCTCGTCCACAGCATCACGAACTATGTCGTCATGAACGTGACCGCGACCGCGCTCGTCGCGGCCTTTCTCGCCGCGCAGCCGGACGCCCCGCTGCGCGCGGCTTCCGCCGCGCTGGCGTTCCTCGGCCTTGCCGGCGAACGCGCGGCCGCGCGTTCCGCCGGGCCGGGCAGCTTCCAGGTTGCGCTGCTCGATGAACTCGCGGCCATCGACCGCGCCGCGATGGAGAAGGGCGCCCGGATCCGCGGAGACGCATGAACACGCCTCCGGAGTCCGGCGCGCGCCGGCGCCCGGACTGGACACTCTACCTGGTCACCGATCCCGACATGGGCGCACGGCCCGTCGAGGCGATCGTGCGCGCCGCGGTCGCCGGCGGGGTGACAGCGGTGCAGCTCCGCGATAAGCAGGCGACGGCGCGCGCCCTCGTCGCGCAGGCCGGGCGCCTGCGCGAGATCCTCGCCCCGCGCGGCATCGCGCTGATCGTCAACGACCGCCTCGATGTGGCGCTCGCGGCCGGGGCGGACGGGGTGCACCTCGGGCAGGACGATCTCGCCTGTGCCGATGCGCGGCGGATCGCCGGCCCGGACTTCCTCATTGGCATCTCGGTCAGCTCGCCCGCCGAGGCGCGCAGGGCGGCGGCGGACGGGGCCGACGTTCTCGGGGTCAGCCCGGTCTTCGACACGCCGACGAAGCGCGACACGCCGAAGGCCGCCGGGCTCGAGGGGCTTCGGGCGATCCGCCGGGCCGTACGCCTCCCGCTCGTCGGGATCGGCGGGCTCCACGCCGGGAACGCGGCCGAAGTCCGCCGGGCCGGCGCCGACGGCATCGCCGTCGTCTCCGCCATCATGACCGCGCCCGACCCCGAAGCCGCCGCGCGCGAACTCCGCAGCGCCATCGCCGCCGGTTGAGCGGTGGACGTTTTTGCCCCGCGCCCCTCAGCCCGTGCAGCGCCTCACGCGCCGCCGGCCTCGGGCTCTCGCAGCAGCGCGTCCAGCGTCTCGACCACCCGCTCCAGCTTGGCATCGTCCGGGAGGCCTTCCACCCGAAGCCGGATGGCGCCGTCGCGCGCGATGACATAGAGATTCACGGTCGAGGGGCGGGTCGCGTAGGCCTGCGCCACTTCGCCGGTCCAGTCCATCAGCAGCACGTAGGGCGACTCGGCGCGAACCCGGCGGCGGACCAGGCCGCGGAACGGCCGGGGCAGGCCGGTGAAGTCGGCGATGCCGCGGAAGTCCACCCCTTCGGGATAGCGCTCCGAGAGCGCCTCGACCCAGGCATGTGTTTCCTGGCTGCCCGCGCGGTCGGCGATCAGCAGCACCAGCGGTTCGGCCAGGGGAATCGCCAGTTCGAAGGACCCGCCGTGCTGGTCCTCGAGCGCGAACGGCACCGCCCGCGCCGGCCTCGGCGCCTCCGCGCGCGCGGAGACTGCCAGGCAAGCGGCGAGCACCGCAAGTGTCCACGCCAACCTGCGAGGCGCCCGCGCGCTGCGGTGCGCCAGCCCGGGCGTGTCGCTCTTGGGTGCGTTTCTTGGCGTCCGAAGCATGGCTGACCATGCGACGACACCTCCCCCCCTGTCAATTCGCGGCTCGGATTCACCGATGGTATCCGAGGCCTCCCGTGTCCTCGCGGGCGGGCGGTACGTAAATCGACTCCCTGCGGACGGGCCGGGGCGTTTCGGCATCGCCGAACCAGTAGTGGCAGGGTCGGAAATTCGCCGCGGAGACCGCCGCGCCGGTCTTGCCCATGACCAGGATCGCGAGCGACCCGGCGTCCGGCTCCAGTTGGGCAATGCTCTCGATTGCGGAAGTGGCCGCGTCCTCGACGGTGGCGCCCCGCGCCAGGGCATGGACGGCCATTCGCGAGAGCGAGAGCCGGATGGCGATCTCGCCGACACCGACGCACGCCGCCGCCCCGTACCGGTTGTCGGCGTAGTTTCCGGCGCCGATGACGGCGCTGTCGCCCACCCTGCCGGGGAACTTGAAGGACAGTCCGCTGGTGGAAACGCCGCCCACGATATCGCCGCGACCATCCTGGGCGAGGATATTGACGGTGCCGTGGTTCTCGCGGGCGTACCGGGCATACCAGCGCATGAGATCGGCGTCCTCGACCAGCCTCTTGAAGGCGGTGGAATACCGCGCCTTCCTCCGCAAGGTTTCGTCGGTGTCGTAAGATCGCTTCTGGATGCCCTTGTCCGCGAGAAGGTCGGCATGAAGGTCGGACGCGTTCGGCGTCAGGAGCACGTCGCGCGCGAACCCCAGGACATCGGCGAAGCGATCGGCGCCTTCGCCTACGAGGAGGGCGTGCGGCGTAAGCTCCATGACCTTTCGCGCGATCGTGATCGGGTTCTTGTGATGCTTCATGCCGGCGACCGCGCCGCATCGAAGGGTCCGGCCCTCCATGATCGAAGCGTCCAGTTCCACCTCGCCCAGGAGGTTGGGCAAGCCGCCGGTGCCGACCGTCCAGTCGTCTTCGTTGTCTTCGACCCTGCGAATGGCCTGTTCGACGGCATCCAGGGCGTCGCGGCCGCAGGCGAGCAGACGCAGGCCCTCGGACATGCCCGTGTCCGCCCTCCCGGTCCCCGCCATGGAAAAGCCC
>PWTM01000043.1 GCA_003563855.1 PVC group bacterium
CCTGCCGCCCGGGAAGACGGCGTTCTACCCCGAGCAGCTCGATGTCAGCTTCAGCTTCGTCCCCCGCATGTGCGCGGTCCGCAACTGTGCCATCTGCATCTTCGGCGGCGGGGTCTCGACGCTCTGCCACCGCAAGCGCGGCCTGCACTGCCCCGTCACCCTGGCGGCCTGCGGCTACCTCCACCCCTGCGAGCCCCGGGCGTGCCCCTTCAAACGGGATGCCCTTCGCGGCTCCTGCCGGAGTGGAATTGCGGAGACAGATTCGTGACAAACGGCGTGGGATTCCAGCCTCAGTCTGGATCCCCGGGGCGGCACGGTATCCGGGCGTGGGTCAGTGCCGGAAGTGGCGCATGCCGGTCAGGGCCATGGCCACGCCGAAGCGGTCGCAGGCGGCGATGACTTCCTCGTCCCGCACCGAGCCGCCCGGCTGCACGACGAAATGGAGCCCGGCTTCGGCGGCGTTCTGGATGTTGTCGGGGAAGGGGAAGAAGGCGTCCGAGACCAGCACGCACTCGCCCAGGATGGAGGCAGAGAACTCGCCGGGCGTCTGGCCGTAGCCGCCGGTGCTCTCGTAGAGCGCGGCGATGTTCTCGGCAGCCTTGGTGACGGCGAGCTTCCGCACGGCGTCAACGCGGTTCGGCTGGCCCGCGCCCATGCCGAGCAGCGCAAAGCAGCCGGGCGCGGTCTCGCGCACGATGACGATGGCGTTCGACTTCACGTGTTTGCAGGCGCGGATGCCGAACTCGGCGAGCGCGCGCTTTTCGGCCGGGAACGGCGTCTCGGTCGGCACGACCCAGTGCTGCAGCAGCCCGGTGTCGCGGTCCTGGACGAGCACGCCGCCGTTGACCTGCCGGAAGGCCACGCCGGGCTCGGGCGGCGCCATCGGTCCGCGCAGCCGCAGCAGCCGGAGATCCTTGCTCTTCTTCTGCAGGTAGTCGAGGGCGTCGGGCTCGAAGTCCGGCGCGATCAGCGCCTCGATGAACCGGCCGCGGGTCAGCTCGGCGGTGGCCAGGTCGACGGGGCGGGTGACGGCGATGACGCTGCCGAAGGCCGAGACCGTATCGCCGGCCCAGGCGGCCTCGAAGGCCTCGGCCAGCGTCGCACCCGTGGCATAGCCGCAGGGGTTCGTGTGCTTGACGATGGCGACCGCCGGCGCCTCGGCCAGCTCCCTGGCCGCCTCGAGCGCCGCATCGCCGTCGACGTAGTTGTTGTAGGACATCGCCTTGCCGTGCAACTGCTCGACCTCGCCGATGCAGGCCACGCCGCGCGGCGCCTCGCGGTAGAACCGGGCGCCCTGGTGCGGGTTCTCGCCGTAACGCAGCGGCTCGGCCTCGAGGTGCACCCGCACGAAGGGCGGGGCGCCTTCGCCGGATGACTGCGCGGCGAGCCAGTCGGCGATGGCCGCATTGTAGGCCGCCACGCGCGCGAAGACCTTCAGCCCCAGCTCGCGGCGAAGCCCCTCGGTCGTCGCGCCTTCGTTGGCGCGCATCTCGGCGAGGACGCGGTCGTAGTCGGCCGGATCGGTCACCACGGTGACAAAGGCCATGTTCTTGGCGGCCGAGCGGATCATCGTCGGTCCGCCGATGTCGATCTGCTCGATGGCCTCGGCGAACGTCACGTCCGGCCGGGCCACGGTCGCCTCGAACGGGTAGAGGTTCACGCAGACCAGGTCGATCGCCTCGAGCCCGTGTTCCTCCATCGCGTGCAGGTGCGCCGCCTCGTCGCGGCGGTGGAGCAGGCCGGCGTGCACCTTCGGGTGCAGCGTCTTGACCCGGCCGTCCAGCATTTCCGGGAACCCGGTGAAGTCGGCGACGTCCCGGACCGGCAGCCCGGCCTCGCGCAGCGCCTTTGCCGTGCCGCCGGTCGAGAGCAGCTCGACGCCCATGTCGTGCAGGGCGCGCGCGAAGTCCTCGACGCCTGTCTTGTCCCAGACGCTCAGCAGTGCCCGCTTGATTCCGGCCATGGTCGATTCCTCCGTTCGCTTCGGTTCAGTTCGCCAGCCGCACCCGGGTGCGGCCGGCCTGCACGTTGCCGATCGGCACCGGGCGCTCGCCGGCCGCGCGCAGCGCGGCGATGGCCGGCAGCACGTCCCGCGGCCGCACGGCGATGACGAACCCGATGCCCATGTTGAAGACGCGGTACATCTCCTCGCGGTCGACCTCGCCGGCCTCCGCGATGAAGCGGAAGAGCGGCGGCGGCGTCCAGGCGGCGCGGTCCAGGACCGCGCAGAGCCCGTCCGGCATGATCCGCGCGACGTTGTCCGGGAACCCGCCGCCGGTGATGTGCGCCATGCCGCGAACCTTCACCGCCGCGCGCACCGCGCGCACGGGGGCCAGGTAGCTCCGGTGGACGTCCAGCAGCAGGTCGCCCACGCGCCGGCGCGTGCCGGGGAGGCGGTCCGCGACCGTCAGCCCCGCCGTCTCGAAGATCGCCTTGCGCGCCAGCGTGTAGCCGTTCGTGTGCAGGCCGCTGGAGCGCAGGCCGATCCAGACGTCGCGCTCCCGGATCGCGGAGCCGTCGATCAGCGCGCCGCGCGGGGTCTGCCCGACGATCGTGCCCACGAGGTCGTACTCGCCCGGCGGGTAGAGCCCGGGCAGTTCCGCCGTCTCGCCCCCGATGAGCGCGCAGCCGTTGGCGCGGCAGGCCTTGCAGAGGCCGCGCAGCAGCGCCGCCAGCACGCCGGCGTCCAACCGCGCCGCGCCGATGTAGTCGAGGAAGAAGAGCGGTTCGGCGCCCTGGACCAGGATGTCGTTGACGCAGTGGTTGACCAGGTCCTGCCCGACCGTGTCGTGCCGGCCGGCGAGGTGGGCGACCTTCAGCTTGGTGCCCACGCCGTCGGTGCTGGCGACGAGCAGGCGACCGCGGCCCGGCGCGCGGAAGAGACCGCCGAAGGCGCCGATGCCGCCGGCCGCATCCTCCGTGAACGTCCGCTCGATCCCGCGCCGCGCGCGCCGCAGCGCGCGCATCTTGGCGTCGATATCCACGCCCGCCGCCGCGTATGCCGATGCCGGCTTCTTCACCCGCGCCTCCCCCATGCAGCCGGCCGCGGCCGCCCCCGCTGCCGGCCGCCACGCCCGCCCGCCACGACGATGCCACAAGCCAGCCGCCAACGGAAGCCCGCACTTGCGCGAGGCTTTCGCCTTGAAGGGCGGGGGCCGGGGGGCAATAGTGCGGCCATGAAGCTGCTGATCGTTGGGGGCGGGGGCCGCGAGCATGCGCTGGCCTGGAAACTGGCGGGGGAGGGGGCGAAGCCGGCGCTCTTCTGTGCGCCCGGCAATGCCGGGACCGCGCCGCTCGGGACGAACCTCGACCTCGCCGCGGAGGATGTTCCCGGCCTGCTGGACTGGGCGCGGCGCGAGCGGCCCGACCTGACGGTGGTCGGACCCGAAGCGCCGCTCTGCGCGGGCCTCGCCGATGCCTTCGCCCGGGAGGGCCTGCGCGTCTTCGGCCCCGGCAAGGCCGCGGCCGCCCTCGAGGGGAGCAAGGCGTTCGCCAAGGAGGTCATGCAGGCGGCCGGTGTGCCGACCGCCGAGGCCCGCCGCTTCGAGGACGCGGCGGAGGCCGAGGCCTACGTGCGCGATCGCGGGGCGCCGATCGTGGTCAAGGCCGACGGCCTGGCCGCCGGCAAGGGCGTGGCCGTCTGCGCGACGGTCGAGGAGGCCGTGGCGGCCGTCCGGGCCGCGCTCTGCGAGGGGGCCTTCGGCGAGGCCGGCCGCACGGTCCTGGTCGAGGACTGCCTCGAAGGCGAGGAGCTCTCCGTCCTCGCGCTGGTCGACGGAGAACACGTTGTGCCGCTGGCATCTTCTCAGGATCACAAGCGGGCGCTGGACGGCGACCGCGGGCCGAACACGGGGGGGATGGGCGCCTACTCGCCGGCGCCGCGGATGGATCCGCCGCTGGCCGCGTTCG
>PWTM01000104.1 GCA_003563855.1 PVC group bacterium
CAGGGCGAGGACGTCGTGGCGGGTATCCGCACGCCGAAGCACCTGGCCGAGATGGGCGGGGAGCCGGGGCCGGCGTGGAAGGCGGCCTACGACAAGTTGCGCGAGATCATGCAGAAGCTCGAGCTGCACTACAAGTATCCGCAGGACGTCGAGTTCACGATCGAGAAGGGCAAGCTCTGGATGCTGCAGACGCGCAACGCGAAGCGCACGGGGCTGGCCGGCGTTCGCTGGGCCGTCGAGATGGCCACGGGCAAGGATGTCTTCACGGGTGCCTCGCAGCCGAAGGTGCTGACGCCGGAAGAGGCGCTGATGACGCTCTCGGGCGGCGATCTCGAGCAGTTGCTCTTCCCGATCTTCGTCGTGGCCGAGGAGAAAAAGGCCGAGGCGCTGACGCAGGGGCTCCCGGCCGGCCCGGGCGCGGGCGTTGGCCAGATCGTCTTCCGCGCCGAGGACGCCGAGGCCGCGGTCAAGGAGAACCCGGCGGCGCAGGTGATCCTGGTGCGTCACGAGACGAGTCCCGAGGACGTGGGTGGCATGTGGGCGGCCCAGGGCATTCTCACCAGCACCGGCGGCATGACCTCGCACGCGGCCGTCGTGGCGCGCGGCTGGGGCAAGTGCTGCATCGCCGGCGCGGGCGAACTGCAGATCGATTACGCGGAGAAGACGTTGCGCGCCGGGGACCGGGTGCTGAAGGAAGGGGACTGGATCAGCCTGAACGGCTCGACCGGGTTCGTCTATGCCGGTCAAATTCCGACCGAGGCCAGCCCGGTGCTCTCGGCGGTGGTCGAGGGCCGCAAGCGCGCGCAGCAGCACCCGATCTACCGGATGTACAAGCAGGTCTCGGACTGGTCCGACCGTTTTCGCAAGATGAACGTGCGCGCGAACGCCGATACGCCGAAGGACGCGAAGGCGGCGGTGTCGTTCGGGGCCGAGGGGATCGGCCTCTGCCGGACCGAGCACATGTTCTTCGAGGGCGACCGGATCTGGGCGGTGCGCGAATTCATCCTGGCCGCCTCCGCGGCCGAGCGGGCGAAGGCGCTCAAGAAGCTGCTGCCGCTGCAGCGGGGCGACTTCGAGGGCATCTTCGCGGCGATGGCCGGCCGGCCCGTGACGATCCGGCTCATCGACCCGCCGCTGCACGAGTTCGTCAACATCCATGGCAGCGAAGCGAAGGAGATGGCCGACCTGCTCGGCGTGCCGGTCGAGAAGGTCGAGGCGCGCGTGCGGCAGCTGCACGAGATGAACCCGATGCTCGGACACCGCGGCTGCCGGCTCTCGATCACCTACCCGGAGCTCTGCGAGATGCAGACGCGGGCGGTCATCGAGGCGGCCTGCAACGTGCAGAAGCGCCGCAAGGTCAAGGTTCTGCCCGAGATCATGGTGCCCCTGGTCGGATCGAAGGCGGAGCTGGACTACTGTGCCGAGGTGATCCGCCGTACGGCCGACGCCGTGCTGCAGGCGCGCAAGGCGAAGGTGGCGTACACGGTCGGCACGATGATCGAGGTGCCGCGCGCGGCGCTGACCGCGGAGAGCATCGCCGAGTCGGCCGAGTTCTTCAGCTTCGGGACCAACGACCTGACGCAGATGACCTTCGGCTTCAGCCGCGACGACATCGGTTCCTTCCTGCCGGATTACCTGCAGAAGAAGATTCTGCCGGTGGACCCGTTCCAGACGCTGGACGCCGAGGGGGTTGGGCAGCTCGTCGAGGGCGCCGTGAAGCGGGGGCGTTCGACGCGGCACGACCTGAAGTGCGGCATCTGCGGCGAACACGGCGGCGATCCGGCCAGCGTGAAGTTCTGTTACAAGGCCGGCCTCAACTACGTGAGCTGCTCGCCCTACCGCGTGCCGATCGCGCGCCTGGCGGCCGCGCAGGCGGCGATCAAGGGCTGAGGAGATCCGCCGCGCGGTCGGCGAACGCGGCCTCGACGGCGTCAGCGTCGAGGTCGTCGAGCCGTCCGCGCGGCGCACGAAGGACGGCCGTGCGTGCGCCGCGCGGGCCCCAGATCGCGGGGTCGGTCGGGCCGAAGAGCGCGAGACAGGGGCGGCCGATCGCGGCGGCCAGGTGCGTGATCCCACTGTCGTTGCCGACGAACGCCGCGGCTGCGTCGAGCACTCCGGCCAGCGTGCAGAGGTCCAGTCCCTCGACTCGTGGCGGGCCGCCGCGGGCGTCCTGAAGCGCGCTCGCCTCCGCCGTGTCCGCCTCGCCGAGCGTGAAGAGCGGTTGGAGTCCGCGCGCCGTGAGGCGTCCGGCCAGCGCCCGGTAGCCGGCCAGCGGCCAGTTCTTGCGCGGGCTTCCGCTGCCGGGGTGAAGGACCACGGTGCGCGCGGGATCCAGCCCGAGCGCACGCAGCCGCGCGGCGCCGTCCACCCGATCGGCTGGCGGCAGGGATAGCGCGGGCGTCCGGCCGGCGGCGTAGATGGCCAGCGATTCGAGCGGTCGGGCGAGGTGGTCTGCCGCGTGTTCAGGGGGGGCGACCGGCGAGGCCGAGAGCACCTGGGCGACGCCGGTGGCGCGCAGGTTCTCGCCGACGGTTTCGAGCGGGTCGTGCAGGTAGGAGACGACCAGGTCGAAGGCGCGGATGTAGGCGGTCAGTTCCGGGTCGGCCGCCCGCCCGGCGGCGTAGAGCCGCGCGATGCGGGCGCGGTCCAGCGAGGCGACGCGATCGACCAGCCCGCCGAGGGCGGCCAGTTGCGCGATGTGCGGGTAGCCGACCAGCTCGATCTCGGCGTGCGGCCAGGCCTCGCGCAGCGCGGCAAGCGCGGGGAGGGTGAAGATGAAGTCGCCGATCGCGCCCCCGCGCAGGACCAGGAAGCGCGGTCGGGTTTTCACCGCAGGACCCCGACTCCGAACACGGTCAGCGCTAGGCCGGCGGCCAGGACCGCGCCCGCGACCCCGCGCAGGCGGCCGGGGGATGCGGTCAGCCGCGCGGCCGCCTGCCGGAAGCGCCAGGGGCTCAGGACCAGCGCGATGCCGGTCAGCACGAGGACGTAGGCCAAGGCCGCGGGAACGCGGCTCCAACCCGAGTCATGCATGCGCACGGCGTGAAGCAGCGGTGCGGCGGCCAGGAGCAGCAGGCCGCCGAGCGTGCGCGGGGCCAGGAGCTCGCCCATGCAGCGGTTGACGGCCACGGCCGCCACGGGAACGGCCGGCCAGAGCCAGGGGCGCACGAAGGCGAAGCGGCCGAGGTTCGCCCCGCGCAGCATCCAGGCGGTCCACGCCAGTGCGGCGGCCGAGAGCACCCACGCCGCGCGCCGGTCGCGGGGGAACGCCCGAAGCGCGGCCACGACGCCCGACGGCGCCAGCCGCGCGGCCGCGCCCGCGCAGATCAGCGCCCCGCCCATGCCTGCTGTCCATATCCAGAGATCCACTGTCGCCCTTCCTGCCGCCGCCCCGCGCACGTCCGGCGCATCCTGCCTGCCCGGGCGGGGTGCACGCAAGCACGGAACGCCGAAATGAACGAAGGGATATGTGCGCCCGCATCTCGGCGCGGCTCCGCCATGCTCTTCGCTCCAGCTGTTCTGTCGGGGCCGGGCGTCGCGGCCGCCCTCCTAACCAACACACCCCTCTCCGCCGAGCCGGCGGAGAGGGGTGTGGGCTCGCGTCCTGGACGCTATGCAGGCGATTTAGTAATTCGTCCCGGGGCGAAGCACCCGGTTGTCAACGAAGTCGGTTCCTGTGGCTGCGCCGGTCCTCGTGCGCACGAAGATCTGGTTGAAGTTCTCCAACTCCAGATCTCTCTCTATGATGATGAAGGTGGACCCCCCGGCCGTGGCCCCCGCAATACCTCTCGTGCGGAAAGGATCCCTGTTCGCATCGAGCCGATTGGGGAACTTTCGGCCGCCTTCCGTCTGCTCTGTAATGGTATCGTTCATTCGCTGAATGTCCAGATTCCGGGTGAAGAACG
>PWTM01000011.1 GCA_003563855.1 PVC group bacterium
CGGCATCGTGGTGGTGCGGTATCGCCAGCCGCCCGCCGGCACCGTGATCATGCTCAAGTAGACGGTTTTTTGATGATACCCGGAAAGCGCAGCAGATGAATCGCATGGTCAGAGCATATCTCGTTCATGACCGGTCGCGGGTGTTGGCGCCGGGTGGGTTCGTTCAACGATACGGTTTCGTGCGCGGCGGACGGAGCTGTGGTCTGGGATTCGCCGTGAACGGTTACGGAAGGGACGGATAATTATGTCCAGGAAGAGCGCCAGGTACGGGTCGGAAACGGTTCGCGGCGGCCGGATGCCGCGCGGGATCTTCAAGTGGATGGCGTTAGCCGCGTTTCTGTCCTGGGGGCTCGGGGCGGCCCAGGCGTCGCCGATGACGAGTTCCTATACCAACGAACGCGTGACGAGCTTCGATCTCAATGCCCAGGGCTGGCGGGATTGGGGCCGCTGGGAAGACAACTCGGGGACCGCCTCGGCCAGGAAAGAGGGCGGAACCATCCTGAGCGATACCATTGCCAGGAGTTCTTCCAGTGGTTCGGTCTGGAACTCCGATCACCGGTTCGTCCAGGGGACGAGCGACAGGGACATGATCACGGCGCAAGGGTCGTCGGGCAAGCTGACGGTGACCCTGAACCTGGTGAGAGGGTCGAGGCATTCGGTCTTCATCTACGGCCGGTGCGTCAATATCGCGAATCGCAACGACGTTCGCATCACCGCCACGGTCGCCGGCCAGACCGACGTATTGGACATTCCCCGCACCCTTTCAGAGCATGGCGGCGCGTTCATTTACCAGCTCGATATCGAGGCCCTCCCCGCCGGCGAGACGCTGACGATCGAGCTCAGCGTGCTCGAGGACGAAGACACCACGGCACGACAGCAAGACCGCAGCGTGAGGCTGGGGGCGGTCGGCGTCGCCGAGGAGCCCCTTCCCGCCGACGGAACCGCGGTCCGGTTCAGGTAGACGGTTGTTGGGCGAGTTTTTTCCATGAATGATCAGGCGGTTATTTCAGATTCCGGAGGTGTGGCGATGCGAGCGAAATGGACGTCGGGAATGCGGAGTGGGGCTTTTGCGGGTGCGGTGCTGTTGGCGCTGGGCCTGGCGCCGGGGCGCATGGGCGAGGCCCACGGCGGTACGGTGCCGTTCCAGGAAGACTTCGAGGCCCTTACGCCGGGCGATCTGGATGGACAGGCGGGATGGGTTGCCGCGGGCGCCCAGGTGCAGTCGGAGGTCACCTTCGCCGGGAGCGGCAAGGCCGCGGCCATCACGGAGGACGAGGGCTTCATGCGGCGCGCGTTCACGGACGGGCAGACGGCGGTGTGGACCGACCTTCGCATCCGGCCGCAACCGCAGGCGGGGGGCGACGTTCCGCCGCAGCCCGACGCGGACGCCACCGTGCTGATCTTCGTGAACGCCGATCTCGAGGTGATGGTGTACGACGGACCCGAGGTCAAACCGAGCGGGCTGTCGGTGCCGGACGACGACTGGACGCGCGTCACCGTATTCAGCGACTACAGCACGGGCGCCTGGCGGCTCTTCGTCGACGGCGCGCATGCCGGCCCCTTCGACTTCTACGACCCGGAGGCGGCCTCGTACCGCGAGTTCGAGGTCAAGGGCAGCGGCACCTTCGCGGATGACATCGCCATCACGCTGGACGAGCCCGACGAGAGCTTCATCCTCTATTCGCTGACGGTGACCAACGGCTCGGGCAGCGGCGAGTACACGGCCGGGACCGTGGTCGCGATCGTTGCCGATGAAGCGCCCGCGGGCCAGGTCTTCGACGGCTGGACGGGCGACACGGACGGGATCGACGACGCCGGCAGCCCCTCGACAACCCTGACGATGCCGGCCTCGGCGGTCGCGATTGAGGCGACCTACCGGGTCGTGCCGACCTATACGCTCACCGTCAACAACGGCACGGGCAGCGGCGCCTACATCGAGGGCGCGGTCGTCGGTATCGTTGCCGATCCGCCGGCCGAAGGGGATGTCTTCGACGTCTGGACGGGCGACACGGCGGGGATCGACGACATCTACAGCGCGTCGACCACCCTGACGATGCCGGCCTCCGCGGTCGAGATCACGGCGACCTACAAGGTTGCGCCGACCTATGCGCTCACCGTGAACTACGGCACGGGCAGCGGGGAATACCCGGCGGGCGCGATCGTCGAGATCGAGGCCGATCCGCCGCAGGAAGGCGACATGTTCGACGCCTGGACGGGCGACGTGGCCACGGTTGCGAACGTCAGGCACGCCTCGACGACCCTGACGATGCCGGCCGCCGCGATCGAGATTACGGCGACCTACCGGGACGCCATCCGCCCGGTGCGGGTATATATCCTCTCCGGACAGTCGAACATGGTCGGATTCGGGCAGATCGCCGGCTCGGAACCGGGCACGCTCGAGACGATCACCATGCAGGACGGCCTGTTTCCGTTCCTGCGCGACGAGAACGGCTGGGTCGAACGCGACGACGTCTATTACCGCGGCGTGGCCTCGGCGCTCGGCAACGGGAAGCTGCGGCCCGGCTTCGGCGCAAACAGCGGGGTCTTCGGCCCCGAGCTGGGCTTCGGGCACGTGGTGGGCGATTATTACGAGGAACCCGTGCTGATTATCAAGGCCTCGGTCGGAAACCGCGGCCTGCTGTGGGATCTGCTGCCGCCGGGCAGTGAGCAGTTCGACTGGACCGACGGCTACACCTATCCGGGATACGGCGAAAGCCCCCGGCGCTGGGAGACGGGCACCACGCCCAGCCCGGGCAACTGGTATGCCGGGCGCGAATTCAACCACTGGTTCATGCACCCGGATGACTGGCCGCCGCCGACCGGCGATCCGGTCACGCCGATCCCGAACGTGGCAACCATCCTCGACGATTGGGAGGAGGAATACCCGGACTGGGCGGAACGGGGCTTTGTGATCGCTGGATTCGGCTGGTTCCAGGGCTATGACGACGCCAATGCGAACCCCAGCGCGGCCACCGCGAAGTACGCGGAAAACATGGCGCGTTTCATCCGCGAGATTCGCAAGTACTACGAAGACCGTTATCCGGGTCAGGTCGTGCCCGACGCCCCCTTCACGATCGCCACCTACGCGGTCGGCGGGTTCGACCAGGGCGCCAATTCCGCGCTCATCGCCGAGGCCCAGCTCAGTGTTAGCGGGGAAACCGGCAACTATCCGGAGTTCGAGGGCAACGTCACGACGGTCGAGGCGCGCGGCTTCTGGCGCGACAGCAGCGTCTCCCCTACGGGCACCGGCTATCACTACAACCACAACGCGGAGACCTACATGCTCGTGGGCGACGCCCTGGGCAAGGCGCTGGTGCGGATGATCGACGAGGTGCCGCCGTCGCCCGACCCGATGACCTTCGAGATCGCGCCGACCCCGGTGAACGCCACCACGATCGGCATGATCGCCACGGAGGCCGTGGATATCACCGAGCCCGTCGAGTACTACTTCGAGAACACCACCACCGGCGCGTTCCGCGACTGGGGCGAGGACCGGATGTGGCACGACACCGGGCTCGAGGAAGGCGTGAGCTACAGCTATCGCGTCAAGGCGCGCGACGGGGTCGGCAATGAGACTCGGTGGTCGGACGAGGCCGGCGCGATGCCCGGCCCCGACGTGACCGCGCCCTCGCCGGATCCGATGAGCTTCGCGGTCGCGCCGCATGCGCTCGACCGGTTCACCGTGACGATGACCGCGACCACCGCGATTGACGTCAACGGCGTGGAGTACTACTTCGAGTGCACCGCCGGCCCCGGCAACGACAGCGGCTGGCAGGCGGAACCCGTCTACACGGACAGCGGGCTGGCGAACGGCCAGGACTACAGCTACCGCGTCCGGGCCCGCGACGGCGCCGGGAATATGACCGGCTGGTCCGACGCGTTCCCGGCGCAGACCGTCGCGAACATCGTGCCCGTGGCGTACCCGCAGCGCGTGATAGCGCCGTTCGAGACGGCCACCGCCATCACGCTCTCGGGCAGCGACGGCGAGGACGACCCGCTGACCTTCGCGGTCCTGGCCGGGCCGGAACACGGTCAGCTCTCCGGGGAGGCGCCGAACCTGACCTACACGCCGGACGCCGGGTATTTCGGCCCCGACGCCTTCACCTTCCAGGTGAACGACGGGATGGACGACTCGGAGCCGGCCCTGGTGACGATCGCGGTGCAGGACGATCCGGCCGACTGGTCCTCGTTGCCGTTCATCGAGACCTTCGAACTGAACGCCATCGGACCGCTGAGCGGCCAGCGCGGCTGGGTCGCGAATCATGTCGCCGTGCAGTCCGAGGTGGCTTATGGCGGCAGCGCGCTGGCGGCCGGCATCACCGTGGACGGAGGTTTCCTGGAGAAGACGTTCGACGACGCCCGTACGAGCGTCTGGGGCGACCTGTACATGAAGCCGGTGCCACGGGGCGAGGAGGCGCCGCTCGAGCCGCCCGCGGACAGCTCGGCGTTCTTCTTCGTCAACGCCGCCCGCAACGTGGTGGTGTACGACGGCGCGGATGCCGTGGTCACCGATGCCGTCGCCCCGGCGGACGCCTGGGTTCGTTTCACGGTCCACCTCGACTACGCGGCGAAGACCTGGACGCTCTACGTCGACGGTGCGGTCGTTGGAACGTACGGGTTCCATGATCCGACGTTGGCGGCGTTCGACCTCTTCGAGGTCAGCGGGACCGCGGAAACCTACCTGGACGACCTCGCCATCACGCTGGAAGCGCCGGACTTGGAGCTCAGCGACTACGACGAGTGGTCCGGTGGGAGAGGTTTCGAGGCCGACGCCAGCAACGACGGCATTCCCAACGGCGTCGCCTGGGTGCTGGGCGCGGGGAGTCCGGAGGCCGATGTCCGCGCGGAAGGGCTGTTGCCGACGATCGCGATGGAGGGCGATGAGGGCGAAGAAGTTCTGGTCTTCACCTTCCGGCGCAGCAGAGCTGCGCTCGACGAAGTGGAGGTCGCGGTCGAATACAGCCGCGACCTGGTCGACTGGTTCGATGTAGTCGACGTAGTCGAGGGAGTCGATGTAGTCGAGACGTCCGACGGCTTTGGCCCCGGCGTCGACAAGGTGGAAGTCAGGGTGAGCCAAAGCCTGGCGGACGACGGCCGGCTATTCATGCGCCTGCGCGTGGAGCGGACGGCACCGTAACGAGGAGCGAGGAGCGGGGAGCGGGGAGACCAGTTTCGCCCGCTGCCGGCGCCCCGGCCCGGCCGCCTCGAGCGGTGCGGGCCGGGGCTTTCTTTTTCGACGCACCATTGACGCAACCTTTGCGTGTGCTTATAGTGATTTTCTGGATGGATGGTATAGCGTCATCCCTTACCCAGGAATCCGCTTTTCAGCCAGGAGCGCCTCCGCCATGATCTCTCGATCTCGAATCCGCCGAAGCGCATACACCTCTGCCCTCGTCCTAACCGCCTGGCTGTTTGCACCCCACATCCAGGCCGCCACGATGACGGCCAGCTCCGAGCTGCCGGCCCGGGTCGGGGATGACATCTCCAATATTCCCGACCTTCCGCCGGAGATCGCCACCGGGTCGGACAAATGGTGGGTCAGCTCGGCGACCGCGTACGGCAACCCGGGCATGACCGTGGGCCAGACCTTCACCACCGGCAACGGCGCGTTCCTGCTCACGGCCGTCACGTTCCGGGTGCGTGACGCCACTTCGCCTACGAAGACCTACACCCTCCGTGTCGGCACGGTCCTGGGAGCGACGTTCGAGACGATCGCCAGCGAGACCGCCACGCAGGACTTCGCCACGGCGGTCGACGACTACTGGACCTGGACCTTCGACACGCCGGTGCTGCTCTCGCCCAACACGCTCTATGGCGTGGACGTCGGCATCAACTCGAGCACCAGCGATTGGAAAACCGGGATCCCCTACGTGCATTACACCTCCGCCTCCACTTATGCCGACGGCACGCGGTTCCGCTCGGGCACCGCCGGCAACGGGATTGGCGACGATTCCATCAGCCACACCAGCGGGGACCGCATCTTCCACCTCGCCCTCGAACGGCCGCTCGGCGAAACCTTGGAACTCGTCGCGACCAGCCCGGCCAACGGCGAGACCGAGGTGCTGGCGACCCGCGACCTGGTGCTCACCTTCAGCCAGCACATCGCGCCGGGCGCCGGTCACATTACCCTCCGCAACCTCACCGACGCGACCGACACCGCGGTGCCGGCCGACGACGCGCGGCTCCGTTACGAGGACAATGTGCTGACGCTGGATGCCAACGGCCTGCTGGACTGGAGCACCGAGTACGCGATCCTCATCGACGCCGGCGCGATCCTGGGGGACGGGGGAGCGCCCTTTGAGGGCATCGCCGACGACAGCACCTGGACGTTCACCACCGCCGACGGCGACCCGCTGCTGGACGCGCTGACCGAACTGCGGGAGCACATCCTCGGAGAGCGAACCCTGACGGCCGGGGAGATCGAGGCGCACAAGCTGACGATCGACAACCTGCGCAACCGCTTCGGGGAGAGCGCCGCGATCATCCAGGCGATCCGCGACCTCGTGGAAACGTACGAGGCGGAGCTGGGCGTGCTCTTCGTCGACCATGGCGGGTTCTCCAACCGCGAGACGCAGGTCAGTGACATCCACTGGACGGTCTACCACGTCATGCAGTACGCGATGGACGTGACCTACAACGCGGCGACCCTCGCGGAACACGAGGCGCTGCTGACCGGGTTCTATTACCGGGGCGCCGAGCGTTTCCCGGGCTGGGACTGGAGCATCCCGGTCGATCCCGAAGCCAGCCACACCGTGTCGGTCAGCGCCACCTTCGATCGGACCTTCGGCCGCGACACGCAGCAATGGACGCTGCCCGCGCGCAACCCGACCGGGACCTACCTGGCCCCCGGCACCTTTGCCACCGTCACGGTGCCCGAGCACCTCGTCGGAAAGGGCTTCCTGGTGCGCGTCGGCTGCCATTCCTGGGATCTCACGCGCCGCCACATGGTGCGCCGCATGGACCGCGCGACGATCGCCTACCCCATCGACCAGACCACGATCCGCGTCGGCAGCCCCTACGGCGGCGGCATCTACCTGGAGGCGCCGATCGGGGCGAACGAGGGCGTGGTCGAGGTGACGGTTACGGGCGCGGTGCGCGCGCCGTACTTCTCGGCCAAGAGCTTCCACGCGACCACGGCGCAGGAGTGGGACACCGTCGAGCGCCATCACCCGGCGCCCTGGGCGGACTTCCAGAGCGACCGGTTCATGATGCAGGTGCCGCGCACCTGGATCTACAACATGACCGGCGCCCAGGCGGTCGCGCTGATGGCGGACTGGGACGCGTCAATGGATGCGATCAACGACCTGATGGGCTTCCCGCGCCTCCGCGGCAAGGAGACGATGTACCTGCAGCCGGACCGGATCCTGCGCTCCTCCGTGCACGCGCCGGGCTATCCGGCGGTCAACTGGCAGGAGCACACGCCGATGGAAGACACCCACGGCGGCTACCGCAACAACTACTTCGTCCGCGGACCGGCCGCGAGCCTGACCGCCGCGCACATCGAGTTTCACGAGCAGGGCCACGCCTACTTCTTCCCCAAGTTCGGCGGCAACACGGAGGTCGAGGTCAACATCCTCCACCCGGCGGTCCAGCAACGGATGTTCGGCCGGAGCTGGGACGAGGCCCATCGCAGCGGCGTGGGGTCGGGCAGCGCGTTCCGGACGCTGGACAACACCGCGGTGAAGTGGATGACGAGCTTCAACTTCTCGCCGCGCAACAACCCGATGGCAGCGGGTGAAAAGGCCTACCAGATGAAGGGCTACGCCATGTTCGTCGAGATCGCGCGGCTCTTCGGATGGGAGGCGCTGGGTGACTACTACCGCTCCTTCATGGAGTACGGGACCTCGGGAGGCAACGACGACAAGCAGCTCCGGCTGGCGCGGCACGTGGGCTGGGACACCCGGCCGCTGCTCCACTTCTGGGGCACGCACCCCGGCAACCCCGCCTGGCTCGCCAACCAGATCGCCGCGGAGGGCATCCCGCCTTCGGCCGAGATCTACGACCTTCTCGTGCATTACAAGTCGCTCGTGCCGCCCGACAACGCCGCCTTCCAGTCCTTCGCTGACCGTTTGTGGGGCCGCGTGCCCAGACCGGACGCCTTTTGGACCGAGACCGAGCATGCCCGGCAGTATGATGAAAGAAACTTCTGGGAGGATTACAACAGGACCCGGATGCGTCAGGATATCATTGGAGACGATGAGCTTCATGAGACGTACATCGAGGCCTGCGCCGAGCAGGTGCGCGAGCGCGTGCAGGAGATCATCGACCTGTACTTCCCGGACGGGCGGCCGGGCGGACGCCACCCGTCCGTGACGGCGCTCCAGGCCAACCCGGCCGTCACGAGCGTTTACGGCGATACCGTCTCGTTCACCGCCACGGCATCGGCGGATAGCGGGACTCCGAGCGGCGCGGTCGAGTTCCGGAACGGCGAATCCGTGCTGGGAACGGAGCTTTTGATAGACGGTACGGCCACGTTCGTCGCCGACCGGCTGCCGGTGGGCGAGTATTCGATTCAAGCGCACTATTCCGGAGACAGCAACTTCGAGGACAGCGCCTCCGAATCCGTTCCGCACGCGGTGACGCCGAAGTCGCTGAGCGTGACCGGCGTCACGGCGCAGGACAAGGTGTATGACGGAACGACCGCGGCCACGCTCACCGGCGGTACGCTCTCCGGCGTCGTCGGCGACGACGCGGTGACGGTGCTTCCGGGCAGCGGCGCGTTCGCCAACGCCAATGCCGGGACCTGGGCGGTGACGGCCTCCGGATACGCGCTTGGCGGCGCCGAGGCGGGCAACTACCTCCTGTCCGCGCAGCCCACGGTGCCCGCCGCCTCGATCACGCCGCGGCCGATCGTGCTCGGGGGCAGCCGCGTCTACGACGGCACGGACGCCCTGGCGGACGGCGCACTGATCGTTGCCAACAGGGTCGAAGGCGACGATCTGACGCTGAGCGGCGGCGTCAGCCTGGCCGGAAGCGACGTCGGCTTGCAGGAGGTACACGTTGAAGCCGGGGGCGGAGCCGAACTTGGACGGCTGCAGAGCGCGACGGGCACCACAACCACGGGCAGCATGACGGTCACCCTGGGCGCCGCGCCCACGAACGGCAACACGCTGGTGGCCGTCGTCTCCACGCGGGGAACGACCGCAGGCCGCGTAACCGGCATCACGCAGACCGGCGCGACCTGGGCGCGCGCAACGCAGGCGACCAATACCAGCGGATCAACCACGGAGATCTGGTACGCGCCCAATGTTTCCGGCGCGGCGTCCTCGCTGACAATCAACCTGGCGGCCAGCCTGCACGCGGCCGCCGTCGTGATCGAATACAGCGGTGTCCTGGCCGACAACCCGCTGGACCAGATCGCCAACGCCGCCGGCAGCGGTACGGCCGCGGTCACGGGCACGACCTCCGTCACGACCCAGGCGGATGAATTATGGATTGGCGGCATCGGTTTCGATGATTCCCGCAAGTCGTTGGGGACGCCTCTCAATTCGTTTAGGGAGATTGCAACCAGCGCCTCCTCGGGCGGTGGGCCCACGGGCCATGTTCGCGTCTATGCCTTGGAGCGGATGGTTTCGGAAACCGGCCCAGCTTCCTCCGGCGGCGCCATCAGCAGCTCTTCGCAGTGGTCCGGGGCGATTGCGACCTTCAAGGCGGAGGCGGCGGCGTCTCTCTCGCTGGGCGGGGCTTCCGCCGGCAACTACACGCTGACCGGCGCAAGCGGCGCGGTGGAGATCACCGCCAAACCGCTGACCGTCACGGCCGAAGATCAGAGCAAGACCTATGGTACGATCCTGGAATTCGGTCCGGGCAGCATGGCGTTCGCGGCCGCGGGGCTGGTTGCGGACGAAACAATTGGGACGGTGACGCTGTCCTGCGAAGGCGGCGCCGCGGGGGCGGAAGCGGGTGCCTATCCGATCACGCCCAGCGCGGCGACCGGCGGGACGTTCGACGCGGGCAACTACCAGATCGCCTACGTTGACGGCACGCTGGCGGTCATTAAGTCCACCCCGTCCGTCACCGAGTGGCCGACCGCCAGCCCGATCGTTCTGGGCGACTCGCTGTCCCTGTCGGAATTGAGCGGCGGCGCCGCCTCAGTGGATGGCCGCTTCGCCTTCACGGATCCCGAAACGGCGCCGGACACGGGAGGAACCTACGCTGCCTCTGTGACCTTCATGCCGGAGGACGACGTCAACTACGCGACCGTGAAGGCCAACGTCGATGTCGTGGTCCAAGTCACGGTGACCTTCGCCGCCAACGGCGGAACCGACCCCGAGCCGGCGAGCACGCCGGTAACGGTCGGCGAGACCTACGGCGACCTGGCCGCGACCAGCCGGGCGGGCTATGTCTTCCTCGGCTGGTTCACGGCGGCCGGGGGCGGCACCGCGGTGTCTTCCGAGACGGTGGTGACCGAAGCCGGCCACCACACGCTCTACGCGCGATGGATCACCGTGTACGACGACTGGGCGGGCGAAGAAGCCGCCTTCGAGGAGGATTCCAGCGGCGACGGCATCGCCAGTGGCCTCGCCTGGGTGCTGGGCGCGGGGAATCCGGGCGACGATGCCCGCGGGCTATTGCCGACACTCAATCGGGGCACGACCGGCGCGGGAGAGCCGGCAGTCCTCCGTTTCACCTACCGCAGGGCCGCGGCCGCGAGAGACGACCCCAACACCTCCATCGGTGCGGTCTATAGCACCGATCTTGTCTCCTGGACCGAGGCGGACGACGAGGTCGATGGAATCGACATCATCGAGGAAATCGACGGCTTTGGCCCTGGCATCGACAAGGTGGAAGTCCGCGTGAGCGAAAGCCTGGCGGAAGCCGGCCGCCTGTTCATCCGCCTCCGCGTGGAGCGGACCGACCCGTAGCGAGGAGCGGGGAGCGGGGAGCGGGGGAGAATCGTCGACCGTACTCGCGTGCCGCGCCGAAGCGCTTGCGCGCAGGCGGGTCGAACCTGCTCGTCGACCGTGCTTGCCGAGGTCCGAGGTCGGAAGGCGGAAGGCGGAGGTCCGGAGGGCGGAGCGCAGAGGGAGTTCCAGGGCTTGGAACGGGAGAGTTGTGCTTCTTCCAGGCCTTGGAAGGCGGGCGCGCGGCAGGGGCTGTGACGTCCCCCGTCGACTCCGGGGTTGCCCGCGCGGGCGGCGTGTGGAATCATCCGTGTGCCGTGACGGCCCGGCGGGGCGCGGGGTGCCCCACCCCACCCCGCGGGCATGGTTGATCCACGGCTTCAAGGGCACCATAGGATTGGAGGGCACTATGCAACACGACGACCTGGCCCCGGTATGGATTGCGGGCGAGTGGCGGGCGGCCGCGGCCATCGGCTCGTTCAACGCCGAGAACCCGGCCACGGGCGAAGCGCTGTCGGCGCGCTACCCGGTCAGCGACTGGGCCGACATCGACGCGGCGCTCGAGGCGGCGGCGAGGGCGTTTGACGACCTGCAGGCGATGCCCGCGCGCGCGATCGCCGGCTTCCTGAACGCCTACGCGGACCGCATCGACGCCGAGGCGGCGGCGATCTGCGAAACCGCCGCCGAGGAGACGGGGCTGCCGGCGTCGCCCCGCCTGCGGGAGATCGAGCTGCCGCGCACGACCGGCCAGCTCCGCCAGGCGGCGGCCGCGGCGCTGGACCCGTCGTGGCGGCTGCCCGTAATCGACGAGGCGGCGAACATCCGGTCCGTGCTCGAGCCGCTCGGGCCGGTGGTGGTCTTCGGGCCGAACAACTTCCCGCTGGCCTTCAACGGCGTCAGCGGCGGCGACTTCGCCGCGGCAATTGCCGCCGGAAACCCCGTGATCGCCAAGGCGCACTCGACGCATCCGGGCACCTGCCGGCGGCTGGCGGAGTGCGCGGAAGGGGCGGTTCGCGAGACGGGGATGCCGGCGGGGACGGTGCAGATGCTCTTCGGCCTGCGGCGCGAGGACGGCGTGCGCCTGGCGGGCGATCCCCGTCTCGGCGCCGCGGCCTTCACCGGCTCGCGGACGGCGGGCATGGCGCTGAAGGCGGCGGCGGACGTCGTGGGCAAACCGGTCTACCTGGAGATGTCGAGCGTGAACCCGGTGGCGATCCTGCCGGGCGCGTTGGAGGAGCGCGCCGCGGAGATCGTCGACGAGCTGGTGACGAGCGCGCTGATGGGCACGGGCCAGTTCTGCACCAACCCCGGGCTGATCTTCCTGGTCCGGGGCGCGGCAACCGACACCTTCCTTGCCGAACTCGCCGACCGCTACAACGCGGCGCCCTGCGGCACCCTGCTCGGCAAGGGGGCGCAGCGGGGGTTGGTGGAGGGGATCGAGGCGCTGATCGCCGCGGGGGCGGAGGTCCTGTGCGGCGCCCGGCCGGCCGCCCGGCCCGGCTATGCCTGGTCGAACACGCTATTGCGCGTGAGCGGGGCGCGCTTCCTGGAGGCCGCCGAGGCCCTGCAGACCGAGGCGTTCGGCAACGCGACGCTGGCGGTCGTCGCCGAAAGCCGCGCGCAACTGCCGGCCCTGCTGGCGCGCTGCGAGGGGAACCTGACCGGCTGCGTCTACTCGGCGCGGGACGGCCGCGACGACGCCGACTACGAACCGGTCGCCCGCGCCCTGCGGCCGCGCGTCGGACGCCTGCTCAACGACAAGATGCCGACGGGGGTGGCGGTGAGCCCGGCGATGAACCACGGCGGCCCGTTCCCCGCCACCGGTCACCCGCACTTCACGGCCGTCGGCCTGCCTGCCGCCATGCGCCGCTTCACCCGGCTGGCCTGCTACGACAACGTGCGCCCGGAACGACTGCCCGAAGCGCTCCGAATGCGGAACGGCGGGGGGTAGGAATGCGGAACGCGGAATGCGGAACGGCGAGCCGAAGGCTGGGAACGCGGAGGGGAGAGGGTTTATGACGGTGGAGAGCTCGATTTTCAAGGGGTGTATGCCCGCGCTGATGACGCCCTGCGATGCGCGGGGGGAACCGCTGTTCGACGCGCTGGTGGCGAAGGGCAAGGAACTGGTCGCTCTGGGCATGCGGGCGGTCGTCTACTGCGGGTCGATGGGCGACTGGCCGCTGCTGACGGACGAGCAGCGCATGGAGGGCGTGCGCCGGCTGACCGAGGCGGGGGTGCCGGTCATTGTCGGCACGGGGGCCCAGAACACGAAGCAGGCTGTGGCGCACGCGGCGCACGCGCGCGAGACGGGCGCCGCGGGGCTGATGGTAATTCCGCGCGTATTGTCGCGGGGAGCCGCGCCCGCCGCACAGGTGGCGCATTTCCGCGCGATCCTGGAGGCCGGGGGCAATCTCCCCGCGCTGATCTACAACAGCCCGGTCTACGGGTTCCAGACCCGGGCCAACCTCTTCTTCAAGCTTCGAGAACAGCACGGCAACCTGATCGGCTTCAAGGAATTCGGCGGCGCCGAGGCGCTCACCTACGCCGCCGAGAACATCACATCGGGGGACCCGGACCTGGTGCTGATGGTCGGGGTGGACACGCAGGTGTACCACGGGTTCGTGCACTGCGGCGCCCGGGGAGCGATCACCGGCGTCGGCAACGCGCTCCCGCGCGAGATTCTCCGCCTGGTGGCGCTCTGCGAGCGGGCGGCGACCGGCGAGCCCGAGGCGCGCATGCAGGCCGCCGCGCTCAGCGAGGCGCTGACCGTGCTCTCGGCGGTCGATGCCGGGCCGGACCTGGTGCTCTACTACAAGCACCTCATGGTCCTGGAGGGCAACCCCGAGTACGCCCATCATTTCAACGCCGACGCCGCGCTCTCGCGCAGCCAGCGCGCCTACATCGAGATGCACTGGCGCCAGTTCAGGACGTGGTGGGGCAAATGCGGAATTCGGAACGCGGAACGCGGAACGGCGGATGCCGAACGCTCCGCATCGTAACTGCCCGGGCACGGAAATGAACTGGCGGATCGATGCGCTCATATTCCTCGATTCCGTCGGCTGACCAATCGCGTGTCGGGTGTCGGGTGGCGGGTGTCGGGTTGGGGGTGTCGGGTTTGGGGTGTCGCAGAGCGCAAAGCGGGCGCCGGCCGCCGAATGCCGAACCGGTGTGGGCTTCCCCCAGTTTTCGGCGTGCGGGGGGGATCTCCCCGTGCAGCGAAAGGGTGATGTGCCGCCCCGGGGGAATCCAGAAGAGGGGGCGATAATGTAGACCGGAGCGTGCCCCCCGGGAACGCTAGGCTCCAGTCTGGCCGACCAAGGTTCGCTTGGGGACCGAATCATCAGGTCAGAATCATTGGTGGCGGTCCTGCAGCGCGCAGCGGCTTTGGAGCGGGCTCGCGAGGCCGCTTTCGTGCCCCGCCGCGGCGAGCCGCGGCGAACAGAGCGGCGGCAAGCCGCCGCACTCCAGGGCGCCTGCGGCGCGGGAA
>PWTM01000260.1 GCA_003563855.1 PVC group bacterium
ACCGGGCAGGCACGGGGGCCTGCCCCTACGATGACCGGGCAGGCACGGGGGCCTGCCCCTACGATGACCGGGTTAGTTGGAGGTGATCCCGCCGGTGCCGCGCTGACCCGTGTCCCGTAGGGGCGGCCCCCCGTGGCCGCCCGCGAACGGGTTCCGAGCTGTTCACGGCTCCGGTGCGGCACCAGTTGACCGGCGCGGCGGCGACGACGATAGTGGCCGGGCGCGATCGTCGCGCGAGCATATCGAACGGAGGTCCCCCCATGCCTGAATCCGACGCGCATCCCGAACGCTGGCAGGATCCCGCCGCGTTGGAGGGCGGCCGCCGTCCGCCGCGCGCGCACTTCGTGCCGTTCCGAACCGAGGCTTCGGCGCTGACCCTGGACCGGGGCCAGGCCGAGGGCGTCCGGTTGCTCAACGGCGACTGGCGTTTTCACCTCGCCGCCTCACCGGCAGAAACGCCGGAAGGGTTCGCGGGGCCCGGGTTCGACGACCGGGCCTGGACGGCGCTGCCGGTCCCCTCCTGCTGGCAGCTCCACGGGTTCGGTCGACCGCACTACACGAACATTCGCTATCCGTTCCCCATCGATCCGCCCCGCGTGCCCTCCGAGAACCCGACGGGCTGCTACCGGACGGCCTTCGAGCTCGAACCCGGCGAGCCGGGCGAGCGCGTCCGGCTGCGCTTCGAGGGCGTGGACGCCTTCTTCGAGTGCTGGGTCAACGGCGTCGAGGCCGGGTTCAGCAAGGGCAGCCGGCTCCCGGCCGAGTTCGATATCACGGACCTCGCGCGGCCGGGCCGGAACACGCTGGCGGTGCGCGTCCTGCAATGGTGCGACGCGAGCTATATCGAGGACCAGGACCACTGGTGGCTCAGCGGCATCTTCCGCGACGTGCTCCTGCTGCGGCGGCCCGCCGTGGCGATCGAGGATCTCGCGATCCGGACGGACCTGGAAGACGATGCGCGCGACGGCCGGCTTCATGCGCGGGTCGTCCTGGAAGGGGAGGGGGCAAGGGACGCCTCGGTCACGGCGCGGCTCTTCGATCCCGCCGGCGCGGAGGTGCCCGCCGGCCCGCTGGCCCGGACGGATGACCGCGATCCGCGCGGCCCGGTCTTCGAGGCTGCCTGGACCGTCCCGGCGGTACAGAGGTGGACGGCCGAGACGCCGGCGCTCTACACGCTGCTGCTCACTCTGCGGGACGCCGGCGGCTGCGTGCGGGAGGTCGTGCCCGAGCGCGTCGGGTTCCGCGTCATCGAGATGAAGAACGGTAACCTCTGCCTCAACGGCGTGCCGCTGCTCTTCCGCGGGGTCAACCGTCACGACCACCATCCGGACCACGGCCGGGCCGTGCCGCTCGCCTGGATGCGCGAATCGCTGATCACGATGAAGCGGCACAATGTCAACGCCGTGCGCACCTCGCATTACCCGAACGATCCGCGATTCCTCGAGCTCTGCGACGAACTCGGGCTCTACGTCATCGACGAGGCCGACCTGGAATGCCACGGGTTCGGCTTCGACAAGGATTTGAACCGGATTACCAACGATCCCGGCTGGGAGGCGGCGTACGTCGACCGGATGGAGCGGATGGTTGCGCGCGACCGCAACCGTCCCTGCGTCGTGCTCTGGTCGCTCGGCAACGAGTCGGGCTATGGCGCGAACCACCGCGCCATGGCCGCGGCGGCCCGGCGCCTGGACCCGACGCGCCCGCTGCACTACGAGGGCGACCGCGAGGCGGAGACGTCGGACGTGGTCAGCCGGATGTACGTCCCCGTCGCGGAGGTCGAGCGCATCGCGCGGCGACGGGGCTGGACGAAGCCGTTCATTCTCTGCGAGTACGCGCACGCCATGGGGAACGGGCCCGGCGGGCTCAAGGAGTATTGGGACGCGTTCAACCGCCATCGACGGTTGCAGGGCGGTTTCGTCTGGGAATGGATGGACCACGGGTTGCGGCGCCGGCTTCCGGACGGGCGGACCGGCTATGCCTACGGCGGGGATTTCGGCGACGAGCCGAATGACGGCCACTTTGTCATCGACGGCCTCGTCTTTCCGGACGGCACGCCCTCGCCGGGGCTGGTCGAGTTGAAGAAGGTGATGGAACCGGTCGCGATCGAGGCGGTGGATGCGGCCGCGGGGCGGTTGCGCATCCGGAACCGGTACAGCTTTCTCGATCTGGCGCATCTCTCGGGCGCCTGGAGCGTGACCTGCGAAGGGGAGACGCTCGAGGAGGGCCGGTTGCGCCTCCCGCGCACCGGGCCGGGGCGCAGCGGACGGGTTCGGGTTCCCCTCGCGACCCGGCGCTCGGAGGCCGCCGGCGAGCGCTGGCTGAACGTCTCGCTGCGGCTTGCGGCGGATACTGCCTGGGCGCCGCGCGGCCACGAGGTGGCCTGGGCGCAGCTTCCGCTGGATCCTGCGCCCGCCGCCGCGCCGCCGCGGCGGGCGGTCGCGGCGGGCGCGGGTCCGGTCCGGGTCGAGGCGCCCTCGGCCGCCCGGCTCGTGGTTTGCGGTGACGGTTTCGAGGCCGAGTTCGACCGGGTGCGTGGAACCTGGGGCGCCTGGCGGGCCGGAGGGCGCGACTGCTGGATCGAGGGGCCACGATTCGACGTCTGGCGGGCGCCGATCGACAACGCGCGCGTGGGCGGCGGACGGCGTGTGCTCGCCGCATGGCGCGCAGCCGGGCTGGACCAGTTGCAGACGCGGGCGGACGCGGTGGAGTGGGGGCAGGGTCCCGACGGCGCGGTCGTGGTCCGGGCGGCCACGCGGGTGGCGCCCGCGGGGCTGGCGATCGGATATCGGTGCGCCTGGACCTGGGTTTTCGGCCGGGACGGCCGCCTCGATCTCGCGCTTGAAGGCCGCCCGGAAGGCGAGTGGCCGCCCTGGATCCCGCGGCTGGGGCTCGACCTGACCGTGCCCGGCGCGTTGCGGCGCGTCGCCTGGTACGGACCCGGCCCCGGCGAGTGCTACGTGGACCGCCGCGAAGCGGCCCGGGTCGGGGTCTACACGGCGGATGTCGATGCGTTGCACACGCCCTATGTGCGCCCGCAGGAGAACGGGAATCGGACCGACGCGCGGTGGCTCGAGCTGCAGGACGGCGACGGCTTCGGCCTGCGGGTCGGGGGCGCGCCGCGGTTCGACTTCAGCGCGCACCGCTACACGGCGCGCGACCTGGACGAAGCGACGCACGCGGAAGACCTGCCGCAGCGGTCCGAGATCACGCTGCGGCTCGACCACCGGCACCGCGGATTGGGCAGCGCCTCCTGCGGGCCGCAGCCCTGGCCCGCCTACGAACTGAAGGCCGAGCCGTTCACGTTCCGGCTGGGGTTCGCGCCGGTCAGACGTTGAGTCCGCTCGTGAGGTCGAACACCGCGAGCAGCATGCTGATCGCGACCAGGCCGATCACGAGGGCGACGATGACGATCATCAGCGGTTCGAGGACCGTGGTGAAGGTCTTCACCCGCCGGTCCAGCTCGGCGCTGTAGCGGCGGGCGATGTGCCGCAGCGAGCCGGACATGTCGCCGGTCCGTTCGCCGACGGCGAGCATGTCGGTCAGCAGCACCGGGAAGACGCGACCCGCCGCGAGCGGGCCGGCGATGGTTGAGCCGTCCGTGACGCGATCGCGGGCGGCCCGGATCTCGGCGCCGATCACCTCGTTCCCGACCGTGTCCTCGACGATGCGCAGCGCGTCGAGCACGGGGACGCCGTTGGCGAGGAGCGAGGCCAGCGTCTCGGCAAACTGGGCGAAGGCGTGGGCCGAGACAATCCCGCGCACGAGCGGCACCCGCAGGAGCAGGCTGTGCCAGGCGCGGCGTCCGGACGGGGTGCGCACGGCGCGGCGGAAGGCGACGACGCCGCCCGCCAGG
>PWTM01000315.1 GCA_003563855.1 PVC group bacterium
GAACGGCCCGGACCCGGTCGCCCAGGGGGAAGACGTGGTCCCCCGCGTGGATCACATCGAGTCGCGTCAGATGGAGGTCATGAAGCGCCTGCCGCATCGAGGGGGTCAGTCTCGGGGCCGTTGTCCGCTTGATCTCGAACCCGAGGCGCTTGCGCCCCCGCACGATCAGCAGGTCCAGCTCCGCGCCGGCGTGGGTCGCCCAGAAGAAGCCTTCCTCGGCGCGGACGCCAAGGCGGCGCACGATCTGGTCGATGACGAAGCCCTCCCAGGATGCGCCGCACTTGGGGTGCGCCTCGAGGTCGGCCTGCCCCGGGAGGTTGAGCAGCGCATGGAGAATGCCGCTGTCGGCGACATAGACCTTGGGTGCCTTCACCTGCCGTTTGGAGATGTTCTCGTGCCACGGCGGGAGCTGCCGGACCACCAGGGCCGAGGCCAGGCGATCGAGATAGTGGCGCACGGTCGTGTCGGCCACGCCGAACGAGCGCGCCAGTTCGGACGAGTTCCACGTCTGCCCGTGATAGTGCGCGAGCATCGTCCAGAACCTCCGCATCGTGGCGGCGCTCACGGCGATCCCCAGTTGCGGCAGGTCCCGCTCCAGGAACGTTCGCACGTAGCCGACCCGGTGTTCGAAACTGGCGCGCGCGGTGCGCGCCAGGAAGGAGCGGGGCAGCCCCCCGCGCAACCAGAGCCGGTTCGCGCGGGCGCATCCGACCTCCTCCATCGAGAACCCTCCGAGCTCGTGATAGAAGATCCGGCCGGCCAGGGATTCGGACCCCTGCCTCAGCAGCGCCGGCGATGCGCTGCCGAGCACCAGGAACCGCGCGGGGCGGGGTCGGCGGTCGGCCAGCACCCGGAGGATGGGAAAGAGGTCCGGGCGCCGCTGGATCTCGTCGATCACGACAATCCCCTTCAACGGCTTGAGCGCGAGCAGGGGATCGGCCAGGCGGGCCTCGTCGCCGGGATCCTCCAGGTCGAACAGGCTCCAGGGCTTGCCTGCCGACTTGAGGTATTCCCGCGCCAGCGTCGACTTGCCGACCTGGCGCGCGCCGACAATGCCGACGACCGGATGCCGCTGCAGCAGGCCCCGCAGGGCCAGCAACTCTTTGGCACGGGGAATCATGCTCTTCATATACCTTGAAATCTCGGTCTATGCAACCGATATTTCAATGTTCTTTGTCGTCCCTGTCGATCGCGCCGTTCCGATCGTCGCCCCCCCTTCTTTGCGCCTTGGCGTGAGAGCCCGTCCGAAATGGTCACGCAAAGACGCGAAGACGCGAAGGGGATGCAGGGGGAGCGAACGTCGAACATCGAACATCGAACGCTGAACACCGAACGCAAGGCGGGGAGGAGGAACCACAGAATACACAGAATACGCAGAATGGGGTGGGAAGGGGGCGAGGCTCGGCGGGGACAGCAAACCTGCGGCGGTCTTCCAAGCCTTGGAGAATGCAACCCGGCCGCACCCGTCCCGCGACGCCCCCGCCACCATGCCAGCATTTCAGCGTTTCAGCATTTCAGCGTTTCAGCGTTTTCCCCCGACGCGCCCCCCGCCCTCTTACGCGGGAATCCGGACGATATCGTACAAGAATTCAGGCGCGAAATCGGCGCCGTTAGGCCAGCATAGGGTGTGAAAATCCGGATGCACGGAGACTTGCGCGAATACTCGAAGATCTTTCAATGGCTCGAACACCTCGCCATGAAGCTCGTCGCGCAAATCCACCTCGCCCTCCGTTCCGTCATCGAAACGAACGTGAACCGTGTAATCCCGCTCGTACCTGGCTTCAACGATTCGCGGTATCATGATTTCACTCCAGGGGTGCGATCTTCTTTGCCGGTTGACCGGCCTGAACGAGGTTCCAGTCTTCCAATAGCTCTTGCTGATGTAGATCAAGCCATTCCAACACATGGCGCAGGGCGCGCTTCGGAAAATCCCCGTGAACGATGCCGCTCTGTATTTCCACCGTGATCTGATAATCCCCATACACCGCATGAAAGTGAGGCGGCCGATGCTCCCTCGGGAACATGCCGATCACAATCCCCAGGAATCTCGATAGTTCAGGCACGAAAAGATCATAGGCTACGTCTTATCGGGTTTCAAGAACAGAAGCTGGTGCAAGGGTGCAATGTTCGGCGGCGGGGGACAGAGAACCTGCGGCGGCCACCCCTTGCGCCTTGGCGCCTTGGCGTGAGAACCCTTCCGGAATGGTCACGCGAAGACGCGAAGGCGCGAAGGGGAGGAGGGAGGAGCGAACGTCGAACATCGAACATCGAACGCTGAACGTCGAACGGAAGACGGGAAGACGACCGCGAATGGACGCGAATGGACGCGAATGGTGGAGCGGGGAGGGGCGAACGTCGAACATCGAACATCGAACGCTGAACATCGAACGCGAGGCGGGGAGGAGGAACCACAGAATACACAGAATACGCAGAATGGGGTGGGAAGGGGCGGGTAAGAGTATACGGGTAAGTATGCGGGTACGTGTCTGCGGGTAAGCGTGGGCGGGTAAGAGTGGTGTCGCGTCGCGGGCATGCTTGCGGCGCTTTCTAAGGCGGCAACCCGCAACTAACACCCGAACACCCTTAACCGATCCCCCCCTTAACCGCATACTCTTACCCGTATACTCTTACCCGACCCCCCTTACCCGAGCCGCTCGCGCCGCCTTGTCCGCTGTAGCTGTAGCGACTACGGATGCCCCATCAGTGAACGGGTGTCCCGTTTCGGAACTCAGGCGAACGCAGCAAAGAACAGGCCGCCGTCCCCTATTCTGCGTATTCTGTGTATTCTGTGGTCGCCCCATCCGGGATGGGAGGACGAGGAGGAGGCTCGGCGGGGACAGAGACCACGCGGCGGTCTTCCGGGTGGCGCGCGGCGCGGTCTTCCAAACCTTGGAAGAGGGGGCGGCCTGGTCTTCCAAGCCTTGGAGAATGTAACCCGGTCGCACCCGGCCCCCGCCGCCATCGCGAGCATTTCGGCGTTTCAGCGTTCCCGCATTTCAGCGTTATCCCAAAGCGCCCCCGCCGACGGCCTGCGGCGCCCGACGCGGTCGACCCGCGGCGCGGTCCGGCGAGCCCGTACTGGACTCCGGACTCCGGACGCCGTGCGCCCCGTGAGCAATGGACACGCAGGGGCAGGGACTCGGCCTGGAGAAGGGCTGCGCGACGCGGGGAGCCGTCGGAGCGGGGACCTCGCGAGGCCGCTTTCGCGCCGCGCCGCGTCGCGACGCGGCGATACAAAGCGGCGACCCGTCCTTCGCTGAAGCTTCGGAGGGCAAGCCTGTCGCCGCACTCCAGGGCGCCTGCGGCGCGGGAGAGACCGCCGCGGGCAGGCACGGGGGCCTGCCCCTACCGGGGTGGGCGATCGCGGGCAACGCGGCGATCAGGATCCCGTAGGGGCGGCCCCCCGTGGCCGCCCCCGCCCGCGGCTCCCGCGGGCCGGTCGATGGCGTCGACGAAGTCGATGGAAGTCGACGGAGTCGAGAGAATCGACGCGGCGAACCCGCGGACGGCCGGGCCGCGCCCGGTCGGGACGATGCACCAGCCCCGGGAGAGAGAGCAGCCCGGCCGACAGCCCCGCGCGATCGGGCGCCCCGCCGGCGCGCCGCGAACGCCGGTGCGGAAGGCGCGTCTCTGCCGGGACTCCCGACGCCGGACGCCGGACGCCGTGCGCCACAAGTTTACATCCCGTGCCGCAAATGGGGATATCGACGTGCGTGCGTGACGGACGCATTCTCATGGCGGTTTCACGGGCAGAACCGTGGAGCATGCGGGTAATCGCACGACCCTCGTCCCTGCCCGGGGGGGCAACGGGAACGAGCGGTGGTGAGGTATCCGCGAACGGTCAACGGGC
>PWTM01000072.1 GCA_003563855.1 PVC group bacterium
ATGTCTCTCGATGTGAAATGCCGATAAGGATCTGGAGTTGGGCACCGCTCTGTGGTGACTGGCAGGCGGCCATGACTTGTACGGCGACCTGTCCGGTGACTTGTCCGGTGACTTGTCCGGTTGCTTGAGAGAACGCCGCGAAGATCTCTTGCAACACGTTGACATCTGATGTCTTAGCTTGCTCACCGAACTGCTCACTGACTTGTCCGGTCTTGCGCCGGATGGTGAGTATGAAGCACCCGCCATGCAGCCGGAACTCGGGCTCGGGCAGGCCGGCCTCGCGGCAGCGGCGGATCATGTCGCCCGTGTAGCGCCGACGGTTAGCGTCAGCAACATGTTGCGCGCGAATGAGTAGGGACGACAAAGGGGGTGAATCGGCGTCTTAGCCCGTGTTTTCGGGCCAGAAGTCGCGGGCTAAGCGATCTACGGCGGCCTTCGTGTGCGGATCAGGCCGGGAACGCCGAGATGGCATCCATGTAGGGCGCGAACCCGACGGACAGGAGGTCGTTGTGGCCGGCGCCGGCGATGCGGAGGAGGCGCTTGGATCTGGCGGGGCTGGCGAACCCCGTGGATTAGCCGCGCTATACTCTTGCGGGCGAGTATGGTACGGCTCAGGCAGGGCGCTGTGGACACGTTAGCTTCCCTCTTCTGAGGCGAAAAACGGGGTCTACGGAGGGGTGTTGCGCCGTGGTCTGCGCGCGCCCGAGACCCTTTGGTTCGCGGCTATGGACGGGCTTGCCTCCCGACCCGCGGAGGGTGTACCCTGATGCTATCGGAAGAGCATCGGGTGAAAGGAATTGCGGCGTGCCTGATCTGCTGATCGGTCGTGCGGAGGAAAGGCCAGCCGTATGAACGCGCTCTTTGCCGCTGCGAAGGAAGTCTGCGACTTCATGGAGGCGCGCCGCTGGAAGTACTGCGTCATCGGTGGGCTGGCGGTCCAGCGGTGGGGGGAACCGCGGCTGACGCGAGATGCCGATCTGACGCTGCTCACGGGGTTTGGCGAGGAAGAACAGTTTGCCGACGCGCTTCTGGAACGATTCGAAGAAAGGCGGCCGGGCGCCCGCGCGTTTGCCCTCGTCAATCGGGTGCTGCTGCTCCGTGCATCGAACGGCGCGGACGTGGACGTTTCCTTCGGGGCGCTCAATTTCGAGATCGACATGATGAAGCGCGCGACATCCTTCGAATTCGCCGAAGGCATCATCCTCCCGACGTGCACGGCGGAGGACCTCTTCGTGATGAAAGCCTTTGCCGCTCGGGCGCAGGATTGGCTGGACGCCCGAGGCGTTGCGGTCAGGCAGGGGAGCCGTCTGAATCGCGCCTACATCCTCAAGCACCTCACTCGGCTGTGTGAACTGAAGGAGACGCCGGAGATCGTTGCACAGGCCCGCCGCATACTCGAGGGAAGGCGATGAAGCGACGGACTCCTGAACAGGAGAAAGCCGTGGTCCAGCAATGGAAGCGAGCGGCTCCTGCGCTGGCGCGCGCTCGCGCGGAGGAGCTGCGGCGGTGGCGATATGACCCTGCGACGGTCGAGGCGCTCCTGGATATCGGCGCCCGCTCGCCACGCCGCGCGGATGAACCGAACGGCCTGGTCGAGATGCAGCGGCTGTTCATGAAGGCGGCCCGCAAGCAGGGGCGGTTGCCGCACGTGGTCGAGGAAGCGCCCGCGGTGTACTCGATCGATGGGGAGAAGCCCGCTCCGGTGCGGGCGTTGGGCGATCCCGCCATCCTGGCCCGTCCGCGCGTGGCCCTGTTCTGCTCCGTCCGGTGCCCCGGAAAGCTGATCCTCGAGACCTACGATCTCGCGCGGCGCTTCCGCGCCGACGGTGTACTTGTGATCAGCCCGTTCCACTCGCCGATGGAGCAGGAGTGCCTGCGCATCCTGCTTCGTCCGCCGGGTCGGGCCATCTGGTGCCTGGCCCGGGGGTTCTACCGCAAGGTTCCCGGCCGGCCGGTGGACGGCCGCCGCGCGCTGACCGACGGCCGGCTCCTGATGGTCACTGCGTTCCCGGACACGGTGCGCCGCATTACGACCGAGACCGCCACGATCCGGAACCGGCTGACGGCGGACATGGCCGACGCCGTGGTTGTCGCCCATGCCGCGCCGGGCAGCAAGATGGAAGCCCTCTGCCGCGCCATCCTAGCCGCCGGCAGACCCCTCTACACCTTCGCCCATCCCGCCAACGCCGCCCTGCTCGACGCCGGGGCGAGGCGGATAGATGAGGCGGGGCCGCAGGAGTTCAAGGGAGCAGGCGGGACTGCGGGCCGGGGATGACCGCCGGCATCGGGCTCTTCGGCGCGTTCACGGCGTACCTTGCCTCGTTCTTTCTGTCCCCGCGCGAGGACTCTGACCGTGAGGCCGAGGTGGCGGACGAACTGCGGCGGATCCGGGAGCGACTGGACCGGCTGGAGGGAGCGGAGAGGACGGAGGCGTCGGGGGAGGGATAGCCGGCGGGGTGGGGGGCGGGACACGAGGGCCTTCCGGCAAACGTCGAACATCGAACGCTCAACATCGAACGCCGGTCTCCGCGTTCTCGGTTGCGTGTTCGCGGCGGCGAGGTGTCTTCCGTGGTGGAGACGGTGGCGGGGTGGGTCGGGGATGCTGAGCGGTGCCTGCTGGCGCTGGATGCGCCGCTGGGCTGGCCGGCGGCGCTCGGGCCGGCGCTCGCGGCGCACAGGGCGGGGGCCGTGATCCGCGAGCCGTCGGACCGGCTCTTCCGGCGCGAGACGGACCGCGATGTCCATCGGCGGTTCCGGAAGATGCCGCTGGAGGTCGGGGCGGAGCGGATCGCGCGCACCGCGCGGGCGGCCCTGGAGACGCTGGACGAGGTCCGGTCCCGGACCGGGCTGGCGATCCCCCTGGCCTGGGGACCAAACGAGACCGGCCGGGCGGCGGTGATCGAGGTCTACCCGGCCGGCACGCTGCTGACCCACGGCTTCCCGGCGGCGGGCTACAAGAAGCCCGAACAGCGCCCCGTCCGCGAGGCGATCCTGGACCGGCTGGCCGGGGTTCTCGCGCTCCCCGACGACCGCGAACCGATGCTGATGGACGCCGACCGGCTCGACGCCGCCGTCTGCATCCTGGCCGCCGCCGACTTCCTCGCCGGCCGCGCCGTCCCGCCCGGGGACCAGACCACGGCAAGGAAGGAGGGGTGGATCTGGGTGGCGGGGGGGACGTCGACTGAACGATGCGTTGATCATGGCCGCGACCACCCTGTATGATAAACGCGACGTTGAACACAGGGCGGGGCCGCTCCCATGACAAACACAGACGGTCACCCCGGCTACGCCCGCAACTGCCGCTTCCGGTTCGATCCCTACCTGCGGCTCTTCGAGGAGCCGACCCCGGATGCCCCGTGATAGGCGCGAACGTGAAGCTCGTCGACCCGGCCCGCGAGGTTCTTACCGCCGGCGAGGACCGTGTCCGGCCCGGTATCCGGATGAAGCGACTGAAAGGAGAGAGACCATGGCAGACCTGAAGATCAGGGTGTTCAAGCGTGGAGCGGACGACCCGAAGACGACCGTGACTGTGCCGGGCGGCGTACTGAAGGTGGCGTCCAAGCTGATCCCGAAGGAGGCGGCGAATGCGCTTCATTCGAAGGAGATCGATCTCGGCGAGATCGTCAAGCTCTCCGCGAATCCCGACGCTCGCGGCACGCTCGTCGAAGTTGAAGAACACGAGAAGGACGAGAAGGTCGTCATTGCTCTGGAGTAGCCGGTCCCGCGCGGCGCGGTACAGAAGTCGGCAGTGGGCAGTGGCAGTTGGCAGTGCCTTCGGTGCGCCCCAGTGTCGCGGTTCGTCGTCCTCGCGACTGCCCCCTCCGCCATCGGTGTAGGCCGGCCCTC
>PWTM01000196.1 GCA_003563855.1 PVC group bacterium
CGCGGGTGTCCGATCTGGCTACAGATACTACAGTCCGGGGCTGGGGCGGTGGGTGAACAGGGATCCGATTGAGGAAGAGGGGGGATGGAATCTCTATGGCTTTGTTCATAATGCGCCGCTTACGTCATGGGATGTGCTTGGCCTGCTGGAGAGCTTCCTCGATCAATGCTATAGGGATGCTTTAGACGCTTTTGAGCGTGATGAGACTCGGCTTGCTGATTTGGCAAGCGGACGAATAGAAGCTACGCTGGCAGCACTTCGTTTCGCCAGGCAAGATGCCCGCCAGTCACTTCATATCGGAGTCCTCCGGACCGTGCGCGATACTGCCCTGACAGTATCGGGAGGCTTCTTCTTTGGAAAGTTAGCGGCAGCACGAAGCGCTTCAGTAGCTTCGTCTGCAAGAGGGCTCTATTCCTCCGCGCGGACCTATCACAGTGTCAATCGTGCTGCGCGTGTGGCCAGTGCTGCGCAACGAGCAGCCAACTACAGACACTTAGGGGGGAGTTCCGCCTTCACACTGGGCTATACTGCCATGGTGTCAGAGAATCGATCTGTCGATCTGCCCATAAATTTGCTGACTGTGTCGGCGGATGCATTAGCAGATGGTACACGATTGACCGGTCTTGCCGTGGGTTTGACTCGGGTGGCGGAGCAGCACGTCCGGGCCTTGCGATTGACCGAAGCGGATGTCAGCTCCATCATCATGGACGTCCTTGAGAGCGTTGACAATACGCACACCGTTCTCCGAGAGCGACTAGCCAAGGCGCTGGATGAATGTGATCGGCTATGTCAATGAGGCAGAGCAGAATCAGTCCTGTGGAGAAGTGGTTAGACCGCTTCCCCCCCATCCTTAAGATATGCACTTGGCTTGGCCTGCTCGCCATTGCGCTCGTGACTATGACGATAGCATATCATGCGGAGAAGCTGGATGAAGATGTGCGTGTGACCACCCGGGTTGGGGTTTGGCTGCTGCTAGGAGCCTTTCTTGTGAGCATTACGGTACTGCTTCACGATCTCGCTAGGCCGGCGAGGAGAAAGCGGTATTTCCGGAAACCCTCTGGATGAGGGTTCACCCCGGTCTGATCCTCCCGGCGCGCCCCATCGCCTCATCCCCGAGACGAGACGCCCAGGGGCCATCGGGGTCACAGGGTCATCGGGGTCACGTCTCAACATTCAACAAACCGCTCGCCTGAGGGCCATCGGGGACAGGGGGCGCAGCCAGGGGCGCAAGGGCGCTTTCGAGCTCTTTCGTGCTTGACCGCTCCGCCGGCCTCGCCCACCATTCCCCCGTCATGGGCTACCACCTGAGAGCGGAGACCGCGGCGGGGCCGCGGGCGGAGGGGCGCGCAACGCGGCATGCGCGCGCGACGCGCACAGGTGTCGGATCTGGCTACAGATACTACAGTCCGGGACTGGCGCGGTGGGTGAATCGCGATCCGATTGGGGAAGAGGGAGGGGAACACCTCTACGCATGGGTCGAAAACGGTGGTGTCTGGGCCGTAGATCCGCGGGGAAGATCGGGCATTGGAACCATAGTGAAGTATCCCGTGAAGGCTATTCTCTACAGGATTCGCTACCCACGAGAGCCACGCGTGGATCTGCCGGACGAATACGACGACGAGACAGTGTTGGCCGCCGCGCCGACACCTCTGCGCGGAGCCCTGCTCCGGGGAGCATGCCGGCCGTTTTCCTCCCCCGTGGAGTACTGGATTGAGAGCATCAGCGTCGATCCAGGCGCCCGTTTTGTAAGCGGTTGGTCGGATGAAGTGCTGAGTTCGGCCTACATCCCCCGGAGATCAAGCGGACCCTACTACGAATACCGGCGCAGTGTGCGGCAGGTCCTGCGCCGACGATACGTGCACGAGCGATGCGAGTGTGTCTGCCGCGTGAAGAATCTGCAGATAGAATGGTCATGGCGGTGTGATGTACTCGAAGATCACTGGGTCGAGTTGAAGCAACGGCATGTCCTGCGGCGCAGTTTTGTCACACTCTATCCCGGGCCTTTGTAGAGGGGGCCATGCAAGCGCGACGTGCACTCCGGTTCTTGATCGTTTTGAGTTGGGGCTTGGCATTGGCCGGCGCGGTACTGTCCATAGTGCTGGAGGACAAGCTGCCGCCGCTTCTTCGGACCTATGTCTTCGAGCAGGCAACCCGCGCACGCGGTATGGCAGACAACGTCAGAGTTGTCGTGTTTGGGGTGCTCTTCTGCGCGTACATGACGGCGTCTATCGCCCTGCTTCTGCTTCGGCGATGGGGCGCATGGCTCTACTTGGTATTGGAAATCGTAGTCCTTGTGCTCGTTGGGTTCGGAATGACCGGGCCGACCGTTTACCACCCCGTGGAGAAAGCTGTTTCTTCCATGGGCGCGCTTGCCGTCGGTGCCATGCTGGCTCTTGCTTTCGGTACGGATGTCCTCTCACCTGGTGCGGATGGACCTGCGGGACGGAACTGACTGGTGTCGGGGTTCGGAACGACGGCGAGCAGCAGGCGGGACCTTGACGCCGCCGAAGGGAGACGCCCGGGCACGGTGCGCACTGGGGGGGGGCCGGGGTCGGTCCGCACATGGTTGCAGAACGCTTGGACACGGGAGGCTCTGCGCAACCGTCGGCGCTGTCCCCCGCCCGAGCCAATGCACCTGTGAGGCGCTTCTGAGCTTGACCGCTCCGCCGGCCCCGTCCACTATCCCGCTGTCATGGGCTACCACCTGAGAGCGCAGCCCGCGGCGCGGCCGCGGGAGACGGGGTGCGCAACTCCGCATGTGTGCGCAGCGCGCACAGGTGTCGGATCTGGCTACAGATACTACAGTCCGGGGCTTGGGCGGTGGCTCAATCGGGATCCGATTGGGGAGCAAGGAGGTTGGAATGTCTATGTCGCTATGCGGAATTCGCTGTTGACGGGGTATGACTACCTGGGGCTGACTCCCTCGCAGCTTATTCCGTGTCCTTGCGACGAGACTGAGATTGATGCACACGCCTATGCATTGACTGTCGAAGCACGAGTACGCTCACAGACTCGACCCGTGTTCGTTGCGGGCACCCGTTTTGAGGCAGAGTATTGTGGCTTGGTATGCTGTGAGCGGAACACCGGGCGTGTGTTCACTATGGGTCCTTTCCGAGGACACTGGATTGAGGAACTCGGCGGCAATGAGATCCGCTACAATACCAGGCCCCCCGGAAGGCCTACCTGTGGCAAAGTGTTTGAGCAAGTTGATTGCGGGGATGACCTCATCGTGCGCAAGGTGCATAATCATCCCTTTGAACGTGGGGAGATGCCCGAGTTCTCGAATGGCCAGGATGGGGATCTTGCGTACTGTCGTCGCACAGGGATCCCATTGACCGTCGTTCATACCGGAGAACGTGAGCCCGTCTTTCTGACATGCGGCCGGCGTCTGTACCGATTGACGCCTGACGGCAGGCGCGAGTTCGTAAGGAATCTGTAGGCATGAAAGGTCTGGTCGCGATTCTATTGTCCGCAGCCCTCTGTGGGTGCATCACGCGTAGCCCCGTGCCGGATGACGGTGTTCGGGATACCCCACGCTACAGTTTCTTCACGGAGGATGGACGGATCCGTCTACTGCTCACTGAAGACGGATATGTTCATGATTGGTTAGTTAGGGATTTTCACGCGGTGGGTACGCTGAGCGAGTTCTTGAGTGGAATCGTAGCAGCGGGCAGGGCTGCGCTGCCGGAACGAACCGTGACATTGCGTGTTGCCGTTCGTGACCCACGGCCGGTGCATGTGCCACAAACCCGGTGGCTAACCGAGGCTGATCTCGCGGCGATTGACGATCTCGTATTGCAGGACATTGGATATGATCCGGGCTTCTCGCTGCACGCGAGAGACGAGTTCCTCAGTCGGATTCTGATCCTCGCGGAACGGCGAACAGACTACCTGTGGGGAATCGGGCACGAGGATGATGGTGAGACTGTTCAGGTGCACTTCTATCCGCCGGAGTTCTCTCTTGTCTGGCTACGGGTATCGTATGTGATTCCGGATGATACACCCATCGACTTCACCGTGTTCCCGAGTCATCTGCCCAGGACGGGACCGGCGGTGGCCTATGATCGCGACACTAGCATTGTTGTCGTCATTGATCGAGAGGGTGGGTATCTCTTTCGGATGATGGCCGCTATGAAGTGCGAGCCGCACACAATCATTTGCATCTATCATGGCCCGATCACGCGAAGCTCCAATCCAAGACGCTGGATCGATATGACCCGTTACGTCTTTGCTACGCCGGAGGATGAATAGCGGGGCATGCGAGAAGACCTAGATAGGAGCCCTGTGGGGTCGGGGTCGGTCCGGGTCGGGGTCGGTCCGCACATAGTTGCAGAACGCTAGCACGCCGCGGGCGCGCTGACGCGCACAGCCGCTGCCACCCGTGCGAGCGCGGCGCGCCCTGAGCCGCGCCGCTACGCGAGACGGTTTCGGGCTTGACCGGTGCCATGCCGCCGGCGCAGCATGCCCGCGTCATGGGCTACCACCTGAGCGCGGAGGCCGCGGCGGGTCCGCGGGCGAAGGGGTGCGCAACGCGCTGTGCGTGCACGCCCCGCGCGCGTTTCGGATCGGGCTACAGATACTACAGTCCGGAGCTCGGGCGTTGGACGCCCGTGGGAGGGCTCGGGTCAAGGACGGGTTGAATGCCCATCTCGTTTTAGAGCCGATGAAGGAGAGTCGGAGTCGCATCAAGCGACTTCGCGAGATGGATCGGCCGGAGTTCCGGCTGCGACTCGATCCTTACCGTGTCTTCTACGACGTGATCGGGGGGAGGGTCGTCGTGCTGGCCATCGTCCCCAAGCAGGAGACGGCCGAGTGGCTCGATGCACATGGAGTGAAGTCGTCATGATCACAGCACCGCTGAGCGAGATGAAGGACAAGCTTTCGGCCTACGTGAAGAAGGCCGCGAGGCAGGACATCGTCATTACGAGTCACGGGCGCCATGTCGCGGTCCTGACAGGCTTCGCGAACGAAGACGAGTACCTCGAGTACCGGCTTCTGAGCGACCCCCGTTTCCAGGCGATCGTGCGGCGATCCAGGCAGGAAGCCCGCGACGGGAAGGTAACGCGTCTCGAGGATGTCGAGTAGGTGCCGCCCGCGGTCGGCGGCGCGCCGAGCCGCACCGCGGAAAGCGCGTAGGGTCGGGATCCGAGGGTCGGGGTCGGTCCGCACATAGCTGCAAACCGCTTCGCTGCAGGCGTTCCAGCGAGAAGCGATTCGGTCGAACAGGGCGCGCCTTGAGCCCCGCCGCCGGCATGCGACGGTTTCGGGCTTGACCGGGCGGAAGCCCCGGTGCGGCATGCCGCCGTCATGGGCTGCCGCTGGAGCGCGGAGGCGGCGGCGGGGCCGAAGCCGGCTTGTCGGGGCGGCCGGGGCATGCTATGGGCTCAGGCAGATTCGCCGGGACGGGCGGCGCCATCGGGGGGCCGACGGACCGGTGAGCCACACAGCGCGCGGAGGCCGCGGGAAGGACGGGAAGGGCTTCATGGGCAGGAGACCGGAGCAGCGGAGTCCGCGGGATGGCGCCCTTTCCGAGCGGGTCAAGGAACTCGAGTGCCTCTACGGGATCGCACAGGCATCCGCCGGCCCGGACCTGGCGGTGCCGGAGGTCCTGGAGCGGGTGGTCGCGCTTCTGCCCGCGGCGCTGCGTTACCCGCTGCGGGCGTACGCCTGCATCCGCTTCGACGGGCAATCCTTCGTCGGCGGCGCGGGCGCCCCCGACCCCTCGGTCCGGCTGAGCGCGCCGATCCGCGTGCGGGGACGGCGGCGCGGCGAGGTGGCGGTGGGCTATGCGGGGGCGCCGGCGCCTTCGCCGGAGACGGTCTTTCTCAGCGAGGAGCGACGGCTGCTGGCCGAGGTGGCGCGGCAGTTGGGCCTTGTCGCCGAGCGCATCGAGTCGCGGAAGGAGCAGGAAGCGCTTCGCGAGCAGCTCTGGCATGCCGAGCGCCTCATCACCCTGGGGCAACTGGCCTCGGGCGTAGCCCATGAACTCAATGAGCCGCTGGGCAGCGCCCTCGGGTTCGCGCAACTGCTGGCCAAGAACCCGTCGCTCCCCCCCGGCGCTCTCGATGACCTGCGCAGAATCGAGGCCGCCGCGCTTCACGCGCGGAGTATCATCGCGAAGCTGATGCTCTTCAGCCGCCAGTCGGCGCCCCGGCTCGCGGTCGTCGATCTCAACGCGCTGGCTCGCGACGGCGTCGAGCTGCTGAAGTGGCGCTGCGAGGACCGCGGCATCCGCGTCTGTTACCGGCTGGCGGCCCGTCTCCCCCCGGTCACCGCCGACGAGGGCCAGGTCCGCCAGGTCGTCGTCAACCTTGCCGCCAACGCGATCCACGCGCTGGCCGATGGCGGGCGGATCACGGTCACGACGGCGCGGCGCCGGGGAGGGGTCGTCCTTGCCGTGGCGGATACCGGCGCGGGTATTCCGCCCGACATCCTTCCGCGGGTCTTCGATCCCTTCTTCACGACCAAGGACGTCGGGCAGGGCACGGGGCTTGGCCTCTCGATCGCGCACGGCATCGTGACGG
This sequence comes from PVC group bacterium, assembly GCA_003563855.1. GTDB lineage: Bacteria > Verrucomicrobiota > Kiritimatiellia > PWTM01 > PWTM01 > PWTM01. The sequence continues at coordinate 6,525 of PWTM01000196.1, forward strand.
CGCATGGCGGGAAGATCGGCATCGAGAGCGAGGTCGGGAAGGGGACGTGCGTCCGGGTGCGCCTTCCCGTGGGGCGGGCCGCGCCCGAGGCCGAACCCGCGCGGAGGGCGGCGCGACATGCCCGCTGAAGAGCAGATCCTCGTCGTGGACGACTCGCCCGAGACGCTCGAGGTCATCGAGCGGCACCTCGTTCCGGCCGGTTACCGGGTCATCTCCGTGCCGGGCGTGGCCGAAGCGGTCCGGGTGCTGACGAACGTGCGCGTGGACCTGGTCATCACCGACCTGCGGATGCCCGACGCGAGCGGAATGGACCTGGTCCGCCACGTGCGCGAGAACCTGCGCGACACCGAGGTGATCATGGTTACCGGCTACGCCTCCATCCCGGGGGCCGTGGAAGCCGTCCGCGGCGGCGTCCAGGAATACCTCGCCAAGCCCTTCACGGAGGCGGAACTGGTCGGCGCCGTCGAACGGGCGCTTGACCGCCGTCGCCTCCGCCGGCCGGGGCGTCTTCCCAAGGAACGCCTCGCACCCGCGGAATGGGGGCTGCTGGGCGAGTCGCCGGCGATGCGTTCCGTCTACCGGATGATCGCCAAGGCGGCCGAGAGCGACGCGACCGTGCTCCTGACGGGCGAGAGCGGCACGGGCAAGGAACTGGTTGCGCGCGCGATCCACTACCAGAGCCGGCGCCGTTCCGCCCCCCTGGTGCCGGTCAACTGCGGGGGGATCCCGGACGGGCTGCTCGAGAGCGAGTTGTTCGGTTACTGCAAGGGGGCGTTCACGGGCGCCCACGAGACGCGCAACGGCTTCTTCCAGGCGGCGGCGGGCGGCAGCCTCTTTTTCGACGAGGTTTCGGAACTCGGGCTCCCGATGCAGGCCGCACTGCTGCGCGTATTGCAGGATAAGACGGTCACCATGGTGGGCTCGCGCGAGCCGCGCACCGTGGATGTGCGCATCCTGGCGGCGAGCAACCGGCGGCTGGAGGCGCGCGTCGAACAGGGCGCCTTCCGGCAGGACCTCTACTACCGCATTCATGTCATCCCGTTGGAACTGCCGCCCTTGCGCGAACGCGGCGACGACGTCTTCCTGCTCGTGCGGAAGTTCGCGGACCGGTTCGCCCGCGAACTCGGGAAGCCGGCGCCGGCGTTCACGGACCACGCGCTCGCGGCACTGCGCGCCTATCCCTGGCCCGGGAATGTCCGGGAGCTGGAGAATGTCATTCAGCGGTTGGTGCTGATGGGCGAGAGCGACCGCATCGATGCGCCGGATCTGCCCTCCCTGATGCGCTTCTCCGCCGATCGCGGTTCGTGCGGCCAAAGGACGCTGGCCGAGGTCGAGGTTGCGCATATCCGGGATGTCCTCCAACAGACCGCCGGGAACAAGAGCCGCGCGGCGGCCATCCTGGGCATCGACCGGAAGACGCTTCGGGCCAAGCTCCAGCGGCGTTCCCGGCCGGACGCCTGAGTGCGCCCGGCGGCCGGGGCGAAGAGTCCCAGGCGGGGCGGAATGCCCCGCAACGGCGGCGCAGGGGTAAGCACGCGCACCAGCCCGCCGGTCCGGCTTTCCGTGCGCCCTTCCGGGGCCTCCTCTTCGCAACCTATTCATAGAAGGAAGAATAGATCGATTCCCATGGCGGTTCGGTCCCGCCTCTGCCCGCCGTCCGCCAGGGTTCGACTGGGCTGGCATCGGAGTTGCTCAGGAGGGTGAGTCTTCGGAACCAGAGAAGGAGACCGTGCCATGAGCAGCCAGCGCATTGTCATGACCGCCGCCGACCACGAGCGGTTGCGGGACCTGATGTGGCTCGCGGGACACCCGAGGAACGTGCTCGATGCCGTGGCCTTCCAGCGCCTGTCCCGGGAGCTGGCGCGCGCGCGCGTCGTGCCTCCGGGCCAGGTGCCCCCCGATGTGGTGACGCTGAACTCCGTGGCGCACGTCCGTGACAAGGAGACCGGCGAACTCATGAGGGTCGAGGTCTGCTGGCCGGACGAGGTCGATCCGGAGGCCGGGCGGATCAACGTGCTCGCCCCGCTCGGCATGGCGCTGCTGGGTGCGCGCGTCGGACATCACATCGAGTGGCCGATGCCATCGGGCCGCCGCCGGTTGCAGGTCGTGGCGGTGGTCTTTCAGCCGGAACGGACGGGTGACGTTCCGGACGAGGCCGAGGCGTTCGGCCTGGAGCTCGAAGCCGGGGCCGCCCGGTGAGGGTGGATGGAGGCGCGGAGATGATCGGGAACATGTGGAAGAAGCGATCCATCCTGACGCTCGTCTCCCACGAGGCGGACGAGCCGGTACTGCGGTGGTACGCGCGTCTCCTGGACGGGCGCGGCGGGTTCGGCAACCGCGTGGTCCGTGGGGACGTCTACGGGACGCCCGGCCGCGGATCGGCCATCACGGCGAGGCCCTACGCGCGCGTGCGGCGACCGGAGTCGGAGGTGGTGCGGGGCCTGGCGGAGACGCTGCAGATCGGCTTCCTTGTCGCGGACTGGAACCGGGAGGTCGAACGCCTGCAGGATCTGCTCACGTGCGCCGCCGACCTCGATATCCCCGCGGTGCTCGTGCGCCAGTCCTCGCTGCAGGGCATCCGGCGGGTGGTCGTCGCGACGGCCGGGGGCCTCCACACGACGCAGCAGCTCTGGATCGCCAAGGAAATCAGCGATGCCCTGGGTGTGCCGCTGCGGCTGGTCCATGTGGCGGACCGCGAGCCCGGCGTGCGCGAGGCGCGCGGGGCGCTGCCGCAGGCCGCCCGCGTCGAGCACTGGGCCTCGCGGCTGCTGGGTATCGACGCGGAGGCCGAATGCCTGGCCGTCCGGGATCCGGTTGACGGGATCGTGCAGCTCACGCGCGAGCACGACCTGCTGGTCATGGGGGCGCCCAGCCGGTTCCAGGTGGCGGAGCGTTTCCGCGATTCCGTCCCGGCCCAGGTGGCGCGGCGGGTTGGCGTTCCGCTGGTCCTCCTGAGCGCCGGCCGCCTCGGCCAGGTCACGCTCCGCCGCCTGTTCTGGGGAGGACTCATCCTGCCCGGACTCCGCGCACCCGACAAGCGGACGGCGCTCGCGGCGCTCGTCGACGCGCTGGTCCGTCATCACCAGGTTCCGCTCGACGCCGGACCCGCGCTGGTTGAGCAAGCGCTTCGCCGGGAACGAGCGATGACGACCGCGATCGATTGCGAGACCGCCTTCCCGCACGTGCGCTGGCCCGGGTTCCGCGGGGTGGCCGGAAGCATGGCGGTCTGTCCCGACGGGCTGCCGTTCGGAAGCCCCGACGGGTCGCTGACCCGGTTTATCTTTCTGCTCGTGACGCCCGACGGCTACTGCGAGGAACACCTCGCGGCCCAGGCAAGCATCGCGCGGCGGATGCTTCGGCCCGAAGTGCGGGCGGCCATCCTCGAATGCGCCTCGGCCGGGGAGGTGCTGGATGTGCTCGATCCGCCGGAGGACACGCGTTACGTCCCCGCGCTGCGGGCGGCAAGCCCCGCCGCGCGGAAAGTCGCCGGTGCGGCGCGCGGATGCCAACGGCCTGCCGGCGGCACGGGCGCAGGTGCGCGTCTTGCGGAGGCGCACGCGGTGCCGTGCAGCGCCACGCAGACGCGCGAGGAAGGAGGAGGAAACACATGAACCGGCAGGCGTTAGGCGTAATAGACGCTTATTGGCCCGTTTGGCCGGCCCTGGCCTCGGGCGCGTACATCGCGGTTGACCTCTCGGCAGGACCCGCATCCGCCCCGCATTACCCATTGGGGACCTTGGCCGGAAGGCCCGCCCGGGGATGGCCCAGGAGGTTCAAGACGGCCTGCCTCGTGCTGCGCCGGGTACCCCCGGGAACCTTCCGGATGGGATCGCCCCCCGACGAGGATGGACGGATGGATGAAGAGGCGCTGCACTCCGTCACGCTGACCGAGGGGTTCTGGATCGGCGTCTTCCCCGTGACGCAACGGCAGTGGTACCAGGTGATGGGCACCTGGCCGAGTTTCTTTGACCGCGAGCGCGCCGGGCGCGCCACCGATCGCGACGCTCTCCCGGTCGAACAGGTGAGCTTCGACCAGATTCGCGGCGTTCGCCGCGGCGCGGCCTGGCCCTGGGACGACGGCGTGGACGCGGACTCGTTCCTCGGCCGCCTTCGGGCCGGAACCGGGCAGCCGTTTGACTTGCCGACCGAGGCGCAGTGGGAATACGCGGCGCGGGCCGGTACCGGGACTGCGCTGAATTCCGGGGAGAACCTGACGCGGGAATGGGATTGCCCGAATGCGCGGGCCGTGGGCGCCTGGGGACGGCGCGACGCCGTGCGGCCGTCGCATACGACCGTCGTGGGGTCCTTCCCGCCCAACCGCTGGGGCCTGTACGACATCCACGCGAACGTCTGCGAGTGGTGCCTCGACTGGTACGGCGAGTATGCCGGGGCCGTCACGGATCCCAGCGGCCCCGACACCGGGTCGTGCCGGGTGGTCCGCGGCGGCGGGTGGGGCCTGGTCGACCGCCGCTGCCGGTCGGCCGCGCGAAACGCCTTCCCGTCCGGCTACAGCTCGTACCGCGTGGGCTTTCGCATCATGGTCCCGGAGCGTGCGCTCGCGGGTTGGGCAGGGAGTGTCGGTCTCGTGGGGCGGGCGGAATCCGACCGGCCCTGGGAGCCACCGACGCCGTGGGAGGAGGAGTGAGCTATGCAGACCCTGAAGTCCATCTGTGTCAGCGATCGGGATGCGGCCCGCCTGAAGGCGGTGCTGGATGAGGGCCTTCCCCGTTACGGGGAGACGCTCCGCAAGTACGCGTATGCCTTACGCGCCGAGCTCGGGCGCGCCCACGTGGTTCCCGAGCGCGACTTGCCCCCGGACGTGGTTGGCCTGGATTCGGTCGTGCGAATCACCGATCTCGATACCCGCTCGGACATGACGTTCCGCCTCGCACTGCCCGAAGATGCCGATCGCAGCGACCGCGTATCCGTGCTCTCCCCGCTCGGCATGGCCGTCTTCGGCTACCGGGTCGGCGATCGCAAGGACTGGGGGCCGGTCGAGCGGCTGATCCGGTTCCGGATCGACTCCGTCTCGAGCGTCCAACGGCGCCGCGAACGCCGGGGCCCTGCGTTGGGGAGGTCCCTGGCCGGCAGGCGTCCACGGCGTCGGGTGCGATTGCGCGCGTGACGAACCGGTGGTGCGCGCGGTAAAGAGGGGCGGGGGATGGATGGTGCGTGCGCTTCGCGTGGTGTTCATGGGTTCGGGCGAGCTGGCCTGTCCGGCGTTGCGCCGGCTGGCGACGGGGCCGGAGGCGGAGGTCGTCGCCGCCATCGCGCAGCCGGACCGGCCCCAGGGCCGCCGGCTGCGCCGGGCGCCCTGTCCGGGACGCGCCGAGGCCGAGCGGCTGGGCCTGCCGGTGCGGACGCCCCTGCGCATCGGCGACGCTGCGGAGGCGCTGCGCGCGCTGGCGCCGGACCTGCTGGTCGTCGCCGCCTACGGCCAGTTCCTGCCCGCCGCGGTCCTGGCGATCCCGACGCGTGGCGCGATCAACCTGCACCCGTCGCTGCTTCCGCGCTATCGCGGCGCGGCCCCGATCCCCTGGGCGATCGCCCACGGGGACCGGGAGACCGGTGTGACGGTGCAGTTCATGACCCAGCGCATGGACGCCGGGGACATCATCCTCCAGGAACGCGTCGCGATCGGCGAGGACGAGACCGCCGCCCAGCTCGCGGCCCGGCTCGCCGAGCTGGGCGCTGAGCTGATGGCGCGGGCCGTGGCGCTCTTCGCGGCCGGCGAGGTTCCGCGCCGGCCGCAGGACGAAGCGCAGGTCGTGATGGCCCCCAAGCTGCACAAGGAGGACGGCTGGGTCGACTGGGGGCTTCCGGCGGCGGCGATCCGCAACCGCATTCGGGCGTTCCAGCCCTGGCCCGGTTCGTTCACGGAGGCGCCGGCCGGCTCCGGTCGGCGGCTGCGGCTGCTGGAGGCCGCGATCGAGTCCGGCCACGGGGCGGCCGGCGAAGTGCTGGCCACTGATGGCGACGGTCCATTGGTGGCGGCCGGCGAAGCGGCGCTCCGGCTGCGCCGGGTTCAGCCCGAGGGCGGGCGGGCGATGTCCGGCCGTGCCTGGGTCTGCGGTCACGAGGTACGCCCCGGCCTGCGCTTCGGGGGATCGCCTCCGGTCAGCCGGCACGGAGGCCCCGGGGACGGTCGGACAGGGACCGGGCAGCCGGGAACGTCGCGGAAGGCCGGCGAATGACCCGGCGCAAAGGGGACCGCGCGCGCCCGGGACGCGCGGCGCGGCCGCGCCGGCGGGCGCGTTCGGACGGGAGGCTCGGATGGAGACCTCGGAACGGATCTGGGCGGCGGCGGGGCGGGTGACGCGGCGACTGCGGTCCGCGGGCTACCGCGCGCTGCTGGCCGGGGGCTGCGTCCGCGACCGGTTGCTTGGCCGGCCGCCCCGGGACGTGGATGTGGCCACCGATGCCCGACCGGAGCAGGTGAAGGCGCTCTTTCCGCGCGCGGTCCTCGTCGGCGCCGCCTTCGGCGTCGTGCGTGTTCCGCTCGGCGGAGGGCGAGACGTGGAGGTCGCCACGTTCCGCCGCGACGTGGGCGGGACGGACGGACGCCATCCGGAGCGGGTCGAGTTCGCCGACGAGCGTGAGGATGCACAGCGGCGCGATTTCACGGTCAACGGACTGTTCTACGATCCCGAGGCGGATCGCGTCCTCGACTACGTGAACGGGTTGCCGGACCTCGAGGCGCGCATCGTCCGGGCGATCGGCGACCCCGCCCGGCGTTTCGCCGAGGACTACCTGCGCATGCTGCGCGCCGTGCGGTTCACCGCGACGCTGTCCTTTGCCCTTGATCCGGCGACCGCGGCGGCGATCCGCGCGAACGCCGGCCGTATTCGCGGCATCAGCGCCGAGCGCATCCGCGACGAGCTGACCCGGCTGCTCTGCGAGGCGCCCCGCGCGGGCGCGGGTCTTCGCCTGCTGCACGAGACGGGACTCCTGGCCGAGGTGCTCCCGGAGGTCGCGGCGATGGACGGCGTGGCGCAGCCGCCGGAGTTCCACCCGGAGGGCGATGTGTTCACGCACACCGTCCACATGCTGGACGCGATGCGGGCGCCGTCCCCGGAGCTGGCGTGGGCCGTGCTGCTGCACGATGTGGGGAAGCCGCCGACCGCGGCGGTCGGCCCCGGGCGCGGGGGGCGGCCGCGCATCCGGTTTGACGGGCACGATGCCGCCGGCGCGGTCCTGGCGGAGCAGATCCTGCGGCGGCTGCGCATGCCGAAGCGATTCGTCGAGGCGGTGTCCGCGGTCGTGCGCGGCCACATGCGCTTCGCGGAGGCGCCGCGCATGCGGCGGGCAACGCTGCGCCGGCTGGTGGGGGCGCCGACCTACCCGATCGAGCGCGAGCTGCACCGGCTCGACTGCCTTGCGAGCCACGGGTCGCTTGCGGCGCTGGACGCGGTCGACCGCGCGGCCGCCGAATGGGCCGCGCAGCAGGCGCTTCCCAGCCCGCTCGTAGACGGCCGCGACGTGATGGCGCTGGGTGTTCCCGAGGGGCCCGGGGTGGGGGACCGGCTCCGCGCGGCCTACGAGCGCCAGCTCGAAACCGGCGAGACGGACCGCGAGGCGCTCCTGGCCTGGCTGGCGCGCGAGTTCCCGCCGTCTGCAACACCGTAGCCCGTAGCCCGTCGTCCGGACCGCGAGCCGGCGCGCGCCCGGGTCAAAACGGCGCGCGCGAACGGCGCCGGGTCCG
>PWTM01000182.1 GCA_003563855.1 PVC group bacterium
ATGCGGCCCGTCCTCGAGGCGGCCGCGCGCCGTCGGACCGATCCGGGTTCGATCACGCAACGGGTCTTCCCGGAGGTCCCGTGAGATGCGGACCTGGCCCTACATGGAGGCGCCCCTGCAGGTCGCGTGGCCGATCGGGATCCACCTCGCGCTCTTCCTGGCGTTCGCCGGACTCGGCGCGGCCTGCCTCGCCTATGCCTTCGCCTGGAAGGCGTCCGCCCGCCCGGCCATGATCCTTCACGTCGCCGGCGGACTGGTCACCCTGCTGGCGGGCGACCTGGTCACGCTCCTCATCGGCTGGGAACTCCTCTCCTTCTCCGCCTTCTTCCTCATCGCCTCCGCCGGCGGACGGCAGGCGCCGCGCGCGGCCTGGCGCTACCTCGTCTTCCAGATCGTTGCCGCCGGGGCGCTGTTCGCCGGCATGGCCGTGCAGGCGGACGCGAGCGGGTCCCTCGCCGTGACGGTGGCCGATCCGGCCGCGCAGCCCCTGCTGCTCCTCGCGGTCGCGATCAAGACCGCCGTCATCCCTCTGCACGGCTGGCTGGTCGACGGCTACCCGGCCGCTCCGCCCGCCCTCGCGCCGCTCCTCTCGGTCTTCGCGACGAAGGTCGGCGTCTACACGGCGGCGCGCCTGATGGACCTCCCGCCCCTCTCGCTGCTGGGCGGCCTCATGGCGGTCGGCGGCGTGCTCGGCGCGCTGGGCCAGCGCTCGGGACGGCGGCTGCTCTCCTACCACATCGTCAGCCAGGTGGGATACATGCTCGCCGGGGTCGGCCTCGCGACGGAGGCGGGGATCACGGCGGGCATCTTTCACGCCGTGAACCACATCGTCTACAAGGCGCTCCTCTTCATGGTCATGGGCGCGGTGATCCTGCGCGTCGGCCACGACCGACTCGACGGCCTGGGCGGCCTCGCGCGGCGGATGCCGTTCACGTTCGCCGCCGGGGTTATCGCCTCCGCCTCGATCGCCGGCCTGCCGCCCTTCAACGGGTACGCGAGCAAGGAACTGCTCAAGACCGCGCTCGGGCCGGGGCCCGTGATGTGGCTGCTGACGGCCGCCACCGTCGGAACCGGGCTTTCCTTCATCAAGTTCATCGCGCTGGTCTTCCTCGGGCACGGCCGCGCGGAGAACGCCGACCCGCCGCGCGATCCGCCGCTGCGCATGGCCGTGCCCATGGCGCTCCTCGCGGCCGCCTGCCTGGTCACCGGGCTCTGGCCCGCACTCGTGGTTCGCGGCGTGGCGCATGCGTTCTACGGCCCCGAGGCGCTCGGCGCCGCGCTCTGGCCGCTGGCGGGCTCCGCCGCGCTCTGGTTCGCCTTCCGCGCGCGCCTCGCACTCCTCAGGCTCCCGACGGAGCTGCCGGCGCTCCGGCGGATCGCCCGGCAGACGGCACGCCGGATGCGCGCGGGCGCGGGCGCGGCCCACGCCATCGGCTGGCAGACGGCGTTCGGCCTGGCGCTCGCCGCGGGAGTCGCCCTGACGCTCCTGTTCGCCCGCGGGGATGGAGCCCCCGCGCGGCCTCCCGCCGATCCCGCGCCGTCCACGCAGCCGGCCCTCCGGGAGGCGCCCTGACATGCGGACGTGGCCGTTCCTGGAGGCGCCGTTGCACGTAACGTGGCCGACCGGGATCCACCTGGCCCTCTTCCTCGCGTTCCTCGCCCTCGGCGCCGCCAGCCTCGTGTACGCGTTCGCCTGGAAGGCGCAGGCGCGGCCCGCGCTCCTTCTCCATGTCGCCGGCGGACTCCTCACCCTGCTGGCGGGCGACCTGATCACCCTCCTCATCGGCTGGGAACTGCTCTCCTTCTCCGCCTTCTTCCTCATCGCCTCCGGCGGCGGGACGCGGGCGCCGCGCGCGGCCTGGCGCTACCTGGTCTTCCAGATCGTCGCCGCCGCGGCGCTCTTCGCCGGCGCCGCCGTGCAGGCGGACGCGAGCGGATCCCTCGCCGTAACGGTGGCCGATCCGGCCGCGCAGCCCCTGCTGCTCCTCGCGATCGCGATCAAGACCGCCGTCATCCCGCTGCACGGCTGGCTGGTCGACGGCTACCCGGCCGCTCCGCCCGCCCTCGCGCCGCTCCTCTCGGTCTTTGCAACCAAGGTCGGCGTCTACACGGCGGCCCGCCTGCTGAACCTTCCGCCGGTGTCCCTGCTCGGCGGCCTCATGGCCGTCGGCGGCGTGCTCGGTGCGCTGGGTCAGCGCACGGGACGGCGGCTCCTTTCGTACCACATCGTCAGCCAGGTCGGGTTCATGCTCGCCGGCGTCGGCCTCGCGACCGGGGCCGGCATCGCTGCCGGCACCTTTCACGCCATCAACAACCTCGCCTACAAGGCGCTGCTCTTCATGGTCATCGGCGCCGTGATCCGGCAGACCGGCCACGACCGGCTCGACGGCCTCGGCGGACTCGCGCGCCAGATGCCGTTCACGTTTGCCGCCGGGGTTATCGCCTCCGCCTCGATCGCCGGCCTTCCGCCGTTCAACGGCTTCGCGAGCAAGGAACTGCTCAAGAGCGCCCTCGGGGAAGGTCCCGTGGCATGGCTCCTGGTCGCCGCCACCGTGGGCACCGGGCTCTCGTTCATCAAGTTCATCGCGCTCGTTTTCCTGGGGCGCGGCCGCGCGGAGGGCATCGCCCCGCCGCGCGACCCGCCGCCGGGCATGGCCGTGCCCATGGCGCTCCTCGCCGCCGCCTGCCTGGTCCTGGGGCTCTGGCCCTCGCTGGCGGTCCGGGGCGTCGCGCACGCTTACTACCGCCCCGCCGCGATCGGCTATGCCGTCTTCCCGCTCCTGGGTTCGGCCGCACTCTGGCTTGCGTTCCGCGTGCGCCTCGCGCACCTCCGCCTTCCGGCGCCGTGGCCGGCGGTCCGGCGGATCGCCCGACAGGCGGCGCGGCGGACGCGGGCGCGCGCGCGCGCTGTCCATGAGATGGGCTGGCAGGCGACGCTCGCTGTGGCGCTGGCCGCCTGGTTGGCGCTCGCGCTCCTATTCGTCGGCGGGGATGAAGACGCGCCGCATGGAGACGGCGTCCACCGCCTCGATGAGCCGCTGGCGCAGGGACCGGTGCTTGAGCACCCGCGCGATCTCGGCCAGGAACCGGACGTGCGGGCCCGCCCCCGCCTTCGGCGAGAGTAGCAGTATGAAGATGCGGGCCTGCTCGCGGTCGGGCCCCGGCAGGCCGACCGGCGCCTGGGTGGTCGCCACCGCGGCGACGATCTCGTCCACCGTGTCGCTCTTGGCGTGCGGAATCGCGATGCCATGCTGCATGCCCGTGGACATCCGGCCCTCGTTGGCCAGGATGTCCGCGCGGGCCTGCGCGCGATCGCGCACCTTGCCCGTCGCGCATACGCACTCCAGCAGGCGATCGATCGCCGCCTCCTTCGTCTGCACGTCGAGCGAAGGCAGGAACATCGACTCGCTCAGCACGTCGCCCAGCATTCTCACCCCCGTCCCCCGGCCCGCGCCGCGCCGGCCCGCCCCCGGTATCCCAGAGACCACCCGTGATGACAAGAGAGAACGCCCGTGCCCGGGGAGGGGGGAGTTGGCAGTGGGCAGTGGGGAGTTGGCAGTGGGCAGTGGGGGGGGCGCGTTTCACCTCGGGCGGTGCATCACCCGCATGGACGGGGCATGGGAGCCGATGAAGTTCGCGGCAACGTTGACGGACACGTTAGATCCGCTGGAGTTTACGAGGAAGTTGACGCCGTAGTTGATCGTGGGAAGAAGGGTCGCGATGTCGTTTCCGCACGAGAATCCATTCCTATACGGAAGCGCCCACCAGGCGTTTGAAGGTCGTCCTCCTTCGTTAACGGCCTCGACAACTCCTGCGAGACGAACTCCA
>PWTM01000223.1 GCA_003563855.1 PVC group bacterium
AGAGAGCCAGGAGCCGACAAGGAGCCGCTGGAGGAGCGACGACAACGATGTCGACAATGATCTCGACAACGATGGGGAGGGCGGAATCCTTGTCGAAATCCTTGTCGCGATCGTTGTCGAAGAGAGCCAGGAGCCGAGAAGGAACCGCTGAAGGGACGACGACAACGATGTCGACAATGATCTCGACAATGATCTCGACAACGATGGGGACGACGTGACGACGGAGACTGATCATCTCCCGGAACAGGTACGAGCCGCATCCTCCTTGGGGCAGGAGAGGCTCAGGGTGTACGGTGTTAGCCTGGAGTTCGTGTCGTGGGCACATACAGCGCTCGCTGACATGGAAACCTTTGCAGCGAGCATCTGGGATCACCTGGATCGCGCGGCGGAAAGCATCGTCGCGAGTATCGCCAACGGCAACAGCCGGCGGTCGCGATCTGACCGGAACCGCTTCTTCAACGTGGCCATTGGCTCGGCGCTGGAATGTGCCGCGTGCCTGGATATCGGTGAAGGACGCCGGCTGATCTCATCGGCATCCCGTGATGAGGGGAAGGCGATTCTGCTGCGGATTGTTGGCATGGTCACGAAACTGCGCGATGCCCGGAGCGCCTTCGTTCAAGAGGACAGTTCGGATTACGGGACTCCACCGGAGCAACGCAAGGTGTTCTCGCACGAATCCCTCGACGCCTATCGCGTCGCGGTCGAGTTGGCGGTCTGGGTAGGTGCGTTTCTGAAGCGCTCAGAGGTCGGCATTTCGCGTGGGCGTCGGCTGGACCAGGCATCTATAGCCCCGGCTCTCAATATCGCGGAGGGCAACGGTCGCTTCAGCAATGCCGACCAAATCAAGTTCCTCGATATCGCCCACACAGCCGCCGTGTCCGTTGGAACACGCCTGGATATCCTGGTAGCCACGGGACGGGCCACCGCCGATGCCGTCAGCAACGGGCGGCGAATCGTCGCCCGCCTGATCCCTCTGATCCGAGGACTGCGGAATGCACTCACCGCACAGCAGGGGTAGGACAGTGACTGGGAGCGGAGCATCCTTGTCGAAATCCTTGTCGCGATCGTTGTCGAAGAGAGAGCCAGGAGCCGACAAGGAGCCGCTGAAGGAGCGACGACAACGATCTCGACAACGATGTCGACAATGATCCGGACGAAGAAAGGGACAAGCAAATGACCAACGACAAACTCGATCTTCTCGTCATCGGCGCCGGGCCGGGCGGTTACCCGGCGGCGATTCGCGCGGCGCAGTTGGGGGCGAAGGTGGCGCTGGTCGAGCGCGAGCAGCTCGGCGGCACCTGCCTGAACTGGGGCTGCATTCCGACCAAGGCCCTGATCGCCGGGGCTGACCTCGCGGCGCGGGCGCGCGCGGCGCAGGCGCTCGGCGTCACGATCGAGGGCGTGCAGGCGGACTACGCCGCCATGACCGCGCACAAGGACCGCACCGTCACGAGGCTCCAGGGCGGGATCGCGGCGCTGCTCAAGGCGAACAAGGTCGAACTCATCCGTGGCTCCGCGTCGTTCCTCGGTCCGCGCCGGATCGAGATCGCGACCGGCGAGGGAACCCGGTTCCTGGCCGCGGCCAAGACCATCGTCGCGACCGGCTCGACCTCGATCGTCCCCGGCTTCCTTCCGAACCATCCGCGCGTGGTCGAGAGCCGCGCCTTCCTCGAACGCGGCGAGCTGCCGAAACGGCTGCTGGTCATGGGCGGCGGCTATATCGGCTGCGAGCTGGCCTGCATGGCCGCCCTGCTCGGCGCCGAGGTGACGCTGGTCGAGCTGCTCGAGGATATCCTGCTGCTGCTCGATCCCGATGCGCGGCGCGAGGTGCGGCGCGCAATGGAGAAGGAACTCGGCATCCGCATCCTGACCGGCGCGCCGCTCAAGACCGTGACGGCCGACGACGCGGCGGTGCGCGGCAGGGTCGGCGACGAGACGGTCGAGGGGGATCTGCTGCTGGTCTCGGTCGGACGCCGCGCGGTCACAGACGGCCTGCGCCCGGAGCGGGCGGGACTGCGCGTCGGGGAGAACGGCGCGATCCCGGTCGATGCCTGCAACCGCACGAACGTGCCGGGCATCTACGCGGTGGGCGATGTGAACGGCATCCTGCAGCTCGCGCACGCGGCGACCTCGCAGGGGGTCATCGCGGCCGAGGACGCCTGCGGCAAAGCGCCGCGCGGGAACGAAGACATCGTTCCGGGCGTGATCTTCACCCACCCGGAGGTGGCGACGGCGGGACTGACCGAGACGGCGGCGAAGGCCGCCGGCCGCGCAGTGCGGATCGGCCGGTTCACCTATGCCGGCCTGGGCCGCGCGCTGGCGGCCGGCGAGTCCGGCGGGTTCGTGAAGTGGATTGCCGACGCGGAGACCGACCAGCTTCTCGGCGCGCAGGCGGTCGGCGCGCATGCGACCGACCTCATCGCCGAGGCCGCGGTCGCGATCCGGGCCGAGCTGACGGCCGAGGAACTCGGCCGCACCGTCCACGCCCACCCGACCTTCGGCGAGCTCTGGATGGAAGCCGCCCACGCCGTCCACGGCGCCTGCATCCACGCGCCGCCGGCGCGGCGGTAGCGGGCGAGTGAGCGGTGCGGAGAGGGGGAAACGTTCAACGTTCAACGCTCAACGCTCAACGTTCAACGGCCTGCGGTCGGCCCATTCTCGTCCTCGTCCTCGTCCTCGTCCTTCGTCCTCGTGAGTCGAAAAGAGAGCGGAGCGGAGGCGGGAGAACATCGAACGTCGAACGTCGAGCGGAGGGCGGAAAGACAACCGCGAATGGACGCGAATGGACGCGAATGGAGGACGGGGGGGGGCGAACGTCGAACATCGACGCGCAGCGCAGGCGCTTGGGCCGCGTGACATCGAACGTCAAACGTTGAACGCCAGCCACTTCGACGTTCGATGTTCAGCGTTCGATGTTCGACGTTCGCCGACCCCGCCTCCGCCCTCCCGCGCCGGCGTCTGCCGCGCGCAGGTTCCCAGCGCACGCAGCGCGCTTTTTGCGGCGCCTCGGCGCCGCTTTCGACTCCCGCCGCGTCGCGAGACGGCGGCAGAAGGTGCAACGCGCGGCCGGAGTCCAAACGGGCCTGCCGTTCGATGCGCTGGACCCGGCAGTGCCGCGACGGTACCATGCGCGGAGCGCGGCGGCGTTGAAGTTCGGCGGGCATAGCGGTAGTCTCAACGCGTCGCAAGCGCGAAACACGAGGTGCCCGTGAACAGACTGACCCGCATGGAGATCGAAGGCTTCCGCTCCATCCAACGAGCGGGGCTGGAGATCGCGCCCGTCAATGTCTTCGTCGGCGCCAACGGCGCCGGCAAGTCGAATCTCATCGCCTTTCTCCAGATGCTGAATTTCGCGCTGTCGAAGGGGCTTCAGTCGTACGTTCAGAAGCGCGGTCCCGCGTCGGATCTGCTGCATTTCGGCCCGAAGCGGACCCCGGTCTTGCGCGGGAGACTCGTGTTCGAAACCGAGGGCGGCCGCAACGAGTACCGTTTCCACCTTGCCCATGCCGCCGGGGACTCGCTGGTCTTCACGCACGAGGAAGCGGAGTACCATGCGGCCGGCTACGCCCAACCCCAGGTGCTTCCGCTGGGCCAGGGCGGTCATCGCGAGAGCGGACTCGCCGAACCGTGGGCCGATGCCAACCCCACGGCCAAGGTCGTCAAGCGGCTGCTGGGCCAGTGCCGTGTCTATCAGTTTCACGACACGAGCGTCGAATCCTTCATCCGCGGGCGCGCTCAGGTCGACGACAACCTGTACCTTCGAGCCAACGGCGGCAATCTCCCGGCCTTTCTGCTTCGGTTGCGGACGGAGTACTCCTCGGCCTACCAGGAGATCGTGCGAACGCTGCAACTGGTTCTGCCGTGGTTCGATGACTTCCTCTTGGAGCCCCAGGGAACGGGGGACAGGGCGACGGTTCTGCTCCGCTGGCGAATGGCGGGCCAACCGGACTACCCGTTCACATCGGGGCATCTGTCAGACGGGGCGCTGCGGAGCATGGCGCTCGTCACCCTCCTGCTTCAGCCGGAGAGCCTGCGCCCTCAACTGATCGTCATCGACGAGCCGGAACTCGGCCTCCACCCCGCGGCGGAACGCGTGATTGCCGGGCTGATCCGATCGGCTGCGCAAGCCGGCCAGGGGTTGGTTTCTACCCAGTCGGCTACGTTCATCGACCACTTCGCCCCGGAGGATATCGTCGTGGCGGAGATCGAGGATGGGTGTAGCACCTTTGCCCGGCAGTCTCCACACAAGCTGAAGGCCTGGCTGGAGAAGTACACGCTCGGTCAGATCTGGCAGAAAGACATCATCGGGGGGCGCCCGTGAGCAAGCGTCTCCTGGTCTATGTCGAGGGGCAGACCGAGGAGCTGTTTGTGAATCGCATCCTGCGGAGCCACCTGGCTGCGCACGGCGTCAAGGTCGAACGACCCATTCTGGCGGCAACGCGCCGTGAGGCGACCGCGCAACGCGGCGGCTTCACCAACTGGGATGCCGTGGCGTTCGATCTGCGGCGGCTCTTCGCGGACGATCCGGACCCGAGCCTGCGGTTCACCACCTTGCTCGATGTCTATGCGCTGCCGTCCGTGACGCCCGGGTACGAGGCGCCGGCCGAACACCGAAGACCGCCGGAGATGGTGGCGCGGATGGAGGACGCCTGGCAGTCGCATTTCGACGAGCCGCGCTTCCGTCCCTACCTCCAGCGGCACGAGTTCGAGGCCCTGGTTCTCGGCGACTACGAAGCCCTGAAGGCGATCTTCCCGGAGAGGATCGAGCCGATCGATGCGCTCGCCCGGACGACGGCGGGCGTCCCTTCGCGGGAGGACGTGAACGGCGGTCCCGACACGCACCCTTCCGCCCGCCTGGAGGCCGCGATTCCCGGCTACGGGCTGAGAAAGCCCGACTACGGGCTCTTCGTGCTCCAGCACGCCGATATGGGGACGGTTCGCGCGTCGTGTCCGCGGTTCGACGAATGGCTGCGCACATGGGAGGAATGGGGCGCCGACAACACCCTGCCGGATTGAACGTCCAACGTTGAACGAAGAGAAGACCGCGAGGCACTTCGACGTTCGATGTTCAGTGTTCGATGTTCGACGTTCGCCGCCACCGCCACGGGGAAGGAGACGGGGATGAGAAAGGCGAGGATCAAGGGCGAGGGCGGGGACTGCTACCACTGCATGAACCGGATGCTCGACGGACCGTTCGTCATGGGGGACGAGGAGAAGGCGTTCCTGCGGGAGACGCTGCGGTCCTGCGAGGGGTTCTGCGGCGTTCGGGTGCTGACCTATGCGCTGATGCGCGATCACTTTCATGTCCTGGTCGAGGTTCCACCGCGCCGCGGGGTGTCGGACGGCGACTTGCTCCGACGCCTGGAGACGCTCTACTCGAAGGGCTTCGCCGCGGAGATCGGGGGGCGTCTGCAGTCGCTCGAAGAGCAGAACACGGCGGCGAGCCGACGCGAGGCCGAAGAGATCCGGGCCCGTTTCGCCGGCCGGATGGGCGACGTCTCGCAGTTCATGAAGACGATGAAGCAGCGCTTCACGCAATGGTTCAACCGGGAGCATCGCCGGCGAGGCACGCTTTGGGAACAGCGCTTCAAGAGCGTACTCGTCGAGCGCGGTCCGGCGCTGGCGGTCATGGCCGCCTACATTGATCTCAACGCGGTCCGGGCGGGCGTGGTGCGCGATCCCGGCGACTACCCCTTCTGCGGGTACGGGGAGGCGCGGGCGGGTTCGGGCCGGGCGCGGCAGGGACTGGCGGTGGCCATCGCCGGCGCCGGTTCTCCGGCGACATGGAGCGCCACGCACCGGCGGTACCGGTCATTGCTGGACGCCGGGGGAAAAGGGAAGAGACCGCATTCGGACACCGCGCGGGAAGCGGTCCGCGTGGCCGTCGAGTCCGGCGGCAAGCTCAGTCTCGCACAGGCGCTGCACTGCCGCGTCCGCCATTTCTCCGACGGCGTGGCCCTGGGAAGTCGGGACTTCGTCGAGTCCGTCTTCGAGAAGAACCGGGGGTTCTTCGGGTCCCGACGGAAGACCGGGGCGCGCCGGATACGGCGCCTGGACGATGCCGAGCTCTTCACGGCCCGGGATCTGCGTCGCGATCCGCTGACGGCGCCGAAGTGAAGGCGAGGGGGGGGCCGGGGGGAAACGCTCAACGCTCAACGCTCAACGTTCAACGTTCAACGGCCTGCGGTCGGCCCCTTCTCGTTCTCGTCCTCGTCCTTCGTCCTCGTGAGTCGAAAAGAGAGCGGAGCGGAGGCGGGGCAAACGTCGAACGTCGACGCGCAGCGCAGGCGCTTGCGCCGCGTGACATCGAACGCTGAACGTCGAACGGAGGGCGGGAAGGCAACCGCGAATGGACGCGAATTTCGGGGCAGGGGGCGTGTGCGCGATGAGCAGCGAGCCGTAGCGGAGCGGAGGGCGTCGGGGGTCACACCTACGGTCCCCCCGCGCTCGTGTGCCGTGGCCAGGCTGGACACGGCAGTACCACAGTAGTACTATATGCCGAAGAAGGTGAAAGAACTCATGCGTGCGCTGGAGCGGGCCGGATTCGTCAACCGGGGCGGGAAGGGGAGTCACCGCAACTACCTGCATCCGCGCGGTGTGCGGCTCACGGTCAGCGGGCGCGAGGGAGAGGATGCCCGGCGCTACCAGGAGCGCGCGGTCGAGCGGGCGATTCGGGAGGCCGGAGGATGAAGCCGGGCGATCGTTATCTGAAGCTGGTCGAGTGGTCCGAAGAGGACGGTTGCTACGTTGGAACCTGTCCCGGGCTGATGCTGGGCGGGGTCCACGGCGCGGACGAGGCGAAGGTCTATGCGGAGCTTTGCCAGGCCGTGGACGAATGGATCGCGATCCACAAGCAGGACGGCGTGCCGTTGCCGCCCGCCACGGCCGGCCGGGACTACTCCGGCAAGTTCGTGGTGCGCGTCGGCAAGGATCTGCACCGGGAACTGGCCCTCCGCGCCCGACGCGAAGGGATGAGCCTCAACGCCTACTGCGCCCGGGTCCTGCGCGAGGGTCGCTCGGGGTACGGCGGCGGGCGCGAGTAATCAGCAAGCATTGATCAGCGCCGCACGGCGTCGGGCGTCCGGCGTCCGGAGTCACCCCCGCCCTCCCGCGCCGCGCAGCGGCGGCGCCCCGATCCCCCCATCCCTCTCCGTCGTGCCTCGCCCCCCGGCCTGAGATCCGTTCCGGGATTCGCTGCACGGGGTCGCGGCTTCAGGCGCCGCTGATCCGCGGCATGGGCAGCGGTTCGCGCGCCATCTCGGCGTGCAGGAACTGCAGCAGCAGGTCGCGCTTGAGGTCCTGTGCCGACGGGTCGGACCAGCGGTTGCGCACCTCGCCCGGATCGTCCTGCAGGTCGAAGAGCTCGCCGTAATCGCGGTCGAAGTAGACCGTCAGTTTGTAGCGCTTCGTGACCAGCGTGCGGGCGTTGACGGTCGTCGGCTGGTGGCGGTTGTCGACGATCAGCCGGTCGCGCACGGCCGCGACGCGGCCCTCCCAGGCGGCGCGCTGGCTGCGGCCGGTCATGCGGCGCGGGACGGGCAGGCCGGCGAAATCGAGGAACGTCGGGGCGAGGTCCGTCAGCGTCAGGAGCGCGTCGCTCGCCGTGCCGGCCGGGATGCGTCCGGGCAGCCGGGCGAGGAACGGGACGCGCAGCATGTCCTCGTAGTGGAACGGCCCCTTCGCGACGAGCCCGTGCTGCCCGAGGAAGTGCCCGTGGTCGCTGGTGAAGACGACGAGCGTGCGGTCCGCCAGCCCGAGCGCGTCGAGCCGGTCGAGGAGGATGCCGACGTACTTGTCCAGGAGCGCGATCATCCCGTAGTAGACGGCGATCGTGCGGCGCAGTCCGTCCTCCGCGTGCAGGTGCGAGTGGAACCCGTGTACGCCGCTGCCTCCGGGCTCCCGGTAGGGCGCCTGGTCGAACGCCGGCTGCTGGGTCAGCCGGAAGTGCGGCGGATTGGCCTCGTGCTCGCCGGGGTGGCGCTTCGGGAGCGTGACCGAGGCCGGGTCGACGAGTGTGTCCCAAGGGGCGGGCGCGATGCACGGCGGATGGGGATCGAAGAAGCTCGCCCAGAGGAAGAACGGCTCCCGGCGCTGCGCATGGCCGTCGAGCCGCGCGCAGGTCCGCTCGGCGATCCAGGCGTCGTAGTGCAGCTCCTCCGGGATCGGCCAGTGGAACCGGTGGCCCTCGGCCGTGCCCGTGGGCTTGCGGAAGTACCGGCGCCAGTCGCGGCAGCCCTTCGACTCGAGCCAGAGCGCGTAGTGCTGGCCGATGTGCGCTTCGTCGACATGGTTGCGCGCGAGTTCGATGTGTTCGAAGCCGTAGAAGGGGCCGTGAAAGCGGCGCCAGAACTCGAGGTCCTGCAGGACCGGGTAGGCCTCGATCGAGGGATATTCGGGCGTCGAGCGCAGGGCCTGGAAGTGGGCCTTGCCGACGAGGGCGGTGCGATAGCCGGCCGCCTGAAGGTCGTCGCCGACGGTCGGCCGCGCGGGATCGAGGTGGGTGCCGAGGCTGTAGGCGCCGTGCTGCGAGGGGTCGAGCCCGGTGATGATCGAGGCGCGGGTCGGGGTGCACGTCGGGTTCGGGCAGTAGGCGCGGTCGAGCCGGAGGCCCTGCGCGGCGAGCCGGTCAAGGTTCGGCGTCGGCACCTCGGGGTTCAGGTGGCCCAGCGTGTTCCAATGCTGCTGGTCGCTCGTGATCAGCAGCACGTTCAGGGGCGCGGTCACCGAGAAAGACCCCACCCGTACCGCGGCGCCTGCGGGACCGCTGTGGCCGGCCCTTGCCCGCCCCGTTCCGTAGCGGGTGCGTAGCCGCCGCTGTGCCGGGCGTCGTGGGCAACGAGGTAGGCCCAGTTGAGCAGGATGAGCGCGACGGCGAGGAGCAGCGCGCGACGGAGGCCGATCCGGGGCAGGCCGCGCAGGCGGGGCAGGCGGCCGAGCACGACGACCCAGGCGTAGGCCGCGTAGGCGGCAAAGGCGCCGCTCGCAAGCACCACCAGCGGCTGCAGGCGCAGCGCGACGAACGGCCGCCCGAGCAGCAGCGCATAGAACGCCCGGCTCGACCCGCAGGCGGGGCACGGCACCCCCGTCCACCCGCGGAATCGGCACCCGGGCAACACGCCCGGCGGAAGCAGCAGCAGCCGGATGACCGACGCGGCCAGCAACGCCGGGAAGACGAGCATCCCCAGCGTTCGCTCGGGGTCGGGCGCCCCGGGCGGGAGCCTGCGCCACTCCATGCGCCGAACCTCCGCGCCCGGGTCCGCCCTGCGTGCCCCGATCAGGACTGGACGACGACCAGGCCCTTGAACCAGTCCTCGGCCCACTTGCCGATCAGCGGCAGCGGCTTCTGCAAGCCCTTGACCGCGTTGATCAGGCCCATGATGTCGAGGACCACGAGGAAGATCCAGCCCGCGAGCAGGATGATGATCCCGATGCAGACCACCGACAGGATCGAGCCGACGATCGAGATGGCGATCGCGCCGAGCCAGATCATCAGGCACTGCTTCGCGTGGTAGAGCGCGAAGGTGTTGTTCCGCATGATCAGCGGCACGAGGAAGAACGGCAGCCCGATCAGCGTGAGCGCGTAGGAGAGGATGGCAAACGTCTTCCCCTCCTGCACGTCCTTCGGCAGTCCCGGCTCGGCCGGCGCCGGCGCCGGCGCGGGTTCGGCCGCGGGCGGCGCGGCGGGTTCGGGTTCGGGTTTCGGAGTTCCTTCGGTCTTCTTTTCGTCGGTCATGGCATCGCTCCCTTCCTTAGCTTCTCCCGGCGGTCCATCGGTTCCACAGCCGCGGGAGGCGGGCGCCGACCCGCTCCCGACGGCACCGATCCTGTGCCATCCGCGCACCGCACGCAAGCGGAAAACGTCGCCCGCTCTCGTCGTCCCCTCTCGTCGCCCGAGCGCGCGGGGCTTTCGCCCGGGTCCTTGTCGCGGCGGCTTCTTGCGGGGGTCTTTCGTGCGACGACAGGGGGCGACGAGAGCGGCGGACGATTGGAGCCCGGGCTCCATACCGCTTCACCTCTTGGCAGCGTAAGAGCCCCCGCAGAAGCGAAGGGGGGATATCCGCCCCCCGGGAACGCCACGCTCCAGCGTGGCACGGTCCTGGTCCGCGAGATTCTCGTCCCCTTGGTCGGCCAGGCTGGAGTCTGGCGTTCCCGGGGGGCACGCTCCTCCCTACATCGTCGCCCCTTGGCTCGATCCCCCGGGGCGGCACGGCCTGCCGCACCACGCCGCCCGGGAGAACCCCGCAGCATGCCGAAAACTGGGGAAAGCCCTCCCGGTTCGCGCCCCGGTTCCCGTTGACATCTGCGCCCTGCGCGGCGAGGCTTGGCGCGTGGCGAAACGGCGACGACGGGAGGACGGCATGGCACTCTACCTGACGGGATTCGCGGACGAGGCGGCGGACGACCTGGCGGGCCAGATCCGGGCGACGAAGGAACTGGGCTGGTCGAACATCGAGGCGCGCAAGATCGACGGGCAGAATATTCACGATCTGCCCGAGCCGGCGTTCGAGACGGCCTGCCGGCAGCTCGAAGAGGCCGGCGTGCGGATCAACTGCTTCGGCTCGACCATCGCGAACTGGGGCAAGAGCGTGCTCGACCCGATGGACGTCACGCTCGGCGAGGTCCGGCGGGCGATCCCGCGGATGAAGCGGCTCGGCACGAAGCTGGTGCGGATCATGAGCTTCGCCGTGCTCAAGGGCCGCGGCCCCGAGGACCAGGAGGCGGAGGAGCGGTTCCGCCGCCTGCGCGAGATCTGCACGATGTTCACGGACGAGGGCCTGCTGCCGGTGCACGAGAACTGCATGAACTACGGCGGCATGGGCTGGACGTACACGCTCCGGCTGATCGAGAACGTGCCCGGGCTCAAGCTCGTGTTCGACACCGGCAACCCTGTCACATCCGCCGACCGGACGCAGCCGGAGCCCTGCCCGAAGCAGTCGGCGTGGACCTTCTACGAGCACGTGCGCGAGCACGTGGTCTACATCCACATCAAGGACGCGACGATCGGGCCCGAGGGCAAGACGCGCTTCACGTACCCCGGCGA
The DNA here is from genome assembly GCA_003563855.1 of PVC group bacterium. Taxonomy (GTDB): domain Bacteria; phylum Verrucomicrobiota; class Kiritimatiellia; order PWTM01; family PWTM01; genus PWTM01. The sequence continues at coordinate 11,042 of PWTM01000223.1, forward strand.
GGGCGACGGCGACGTGCGCCCGATCGTGCGCGACCTGCTCGCGCGCGGCTACGAGGGCGGCATCTCGATCGAGCCGCACCTGGCCGTCGTCTTTCACGATGCCTCGGTCACGTCGCCCGCCGACGTCCGCTACCGCAACTACGTCGAGTACGGGCGGCGGATGATGAAGCTCATCGACGAGGAGCGCGCCGCGCTCGGGTGAGGCCCGGGGCGGTTTCGCCGGGGGGAGAGGGAGCATGGCACGGGTGCTGGTCATCGGGGCGGGCGGCGTCGGCAACGTCGTTGTCCGGAAATGCGCGCAGGTGCCGGAGGTCTTCGAGTACATCGGCCTGGCCAGCCGCACGAAGGCGAAGTGCGACGCGATCGCCGCGGACCTTCCGCGGCCGATCGAGACCGCGGCGGTCGATGCGGAGAACGTGCCGGAGCTGGTCGCGCTCATGCGGCGCATGAAGCCGGACGTCTGTATCCACGTCGCGCTGCCCTACCAGGACCTGCCGATCATGGATGCCTGCCTCGAGGCCGGGGTCGACTACGTGGACACGGCCAACTACGAGCCGCGCGACACCGCCCGCTTCGAGTACGCCTGGCAGTGGGCCTACGACGAACGGTACCGCGCCGCCGGCCGGATGGCGCTGCTTGGCAGCGGCTTCGACCCGGGCGTCACGAACGTCTTCACGGCCTGGGCGCTCAAGCACCACTTCGACGAGATCCACGAGCTGGACATCCTCGACTGCAACGCCGGCGACCACGGGCTGCCCTTCGCGACCAACTTCAACCCGGAGATCAACCTGCGCGAGGTCACCGCCCGCGGGCGCACCTACGAGGACGGCCGCTGGGTCGAGACGGACCCGCTCTCGGTGCACCGCACCTTCGACTTCCCGGGCATCGGCCCGAAGGAGATCTACCTGCTCTACCACGAGGAGCTGGAATCGCTGGCCCGGCACATCCCGGGCCTGCGCCGCGCGCGGTTCTGGATGACCTTCTCGGCCAACTACCTCAAGCACCTCGAGGTCCTGCAGAACGTCGGGATGACGCGGATCGACCCCGTCCCGTTCCAGGGCCGGGAGATCGTGCCGATCGAGTTTCTCAAGGCGCTGCTGCCGGACCCGGCCTCGCTCGGCCCACGGACGAAGGGCAAGACCTGCATCGGCTGCTGGATGCTCGGGGTGAAGGACGGGACGCCGAAGCGGATGTGCGTCTACAATATCTGTGACCACGAGGCGTGCTACCGCGAGGTCAAGGCGCAGGCGATTTCCTACACGACGGGCGTGCCGGCGATGATCGGCGGCCTGCTCGTCGCCACGGGCGCCTGGCGTCGGCCCGGCGTGTTCAACATGGAACAGCTCGATCCCGATCCGTTCATGGACCGCCTGAACCGCCACGGTCTTCCCTGGGAGGCGCGGGAACTCGCGGTATAGACCGGGATGGACGCCTTTCACGCACTGATCGAGGCGTCGCTTCGGGCGGCGCCCAGCCCCTCGTTCGTCGTCAGCGAAGCGCTGCTCGAGAAGAACCTGGCGGTCCTGGCGCGCGTGAAGCGCGAGACCGGCTGCCGGGTGCTCCTGGCCCTGAAGGGCTTCGCCATGTTCCGCGTCTTCCCGCTGCTGCGCGAAGCGCTCGACGGCGTCTGCGCCAGCGGTCCGCACGAGGCCCGGCTGGGCCGCGAGGAATTCGGCAAGGCGGTTCATACCTATGCGCCGGCGTACAGCGAGGAGGATATCGAGGCGCTGCTGGCGACGTCGGACCACCTCGTCTTCAACTCGATTGCCCAGTGGCGGCGGTTCCGGGCGCGGGTCGCCGCGGCGCCGCGGCCGATCCGCTGCGGACTGCGCATCAACCCCGAGTGCTCGACCGCGGCGACGCCGCTCTACGACCCGTGCGCGCCGGGATCGCGGCTGGGCGTGACGCGGGCGGAGCTGGAGGGGGCGGAGCTGGACGGAATCAGCGGTCTGCACTTCCACACGCTCTGCGAGCAGAACGCGGATGCGCTCGAGACGACGCTGGCGGCGGTCGAGGCGCGGTTCGGGGACCTCATCCCGCGGATGGCCTGGATGAACTTCGGCGGCGGGCACCACATTACGCGAGCCGACTACGAGATCGATCGTCTGATCGGCCTGGTGCGCGGGTTTCGCGAGCGGTTCGACGGGATCGAGGTCATCCTCGAGCCGGGCGAAGCGGTCGCGCTCGACGCCGGCGTGCTGGTGGCCACGGTGCTGGACGTGGTGAAGACGGCGCCGCCGGTGGCGATCCTTGACGTCTCGGCCACGGCGCATATGCCCGATGTCCTCGAGATGCCCTACCGGCCGCGCGTCGTCCAAGCGGGCGAGCCGGGCGATTCGCCGTACGTCTTCCGGCTCGGCGGGCTCTCCTGCCTGGCCGGCGACGTGATCGGGGACTACGCCTTCCCGCGTCCGCTCGGGGTCGGCGACCGGGTGGTCTTCGAGGACATGGCGCACTACACGATGGTCAAGACGACCACCTTCAACGGAGTCCGGCTGCCCTCGATCGCCCTCCTGCGCCGCGACGGCGAGCTGGAAATCGTCCGCCGGTTCGGCTACGCAGACTACCGCGACCGGATTTCCTGAGTATCCCGTCCCCACGTCGTTGCGCCGCGCCCGCCCGGCCCCCACGGGCTTGTCCCGTGGGGGAGGAAAGGTTGCGAAAGGAGCGCCGAGAACGCGATCTCCTCGCAGGGGGGGAGCCCCGCAGGATCGCCGGGAGAAGCGGCCGGAGCCCGATCCTCATCAGGCCTCCACGTTCCGACGATGAAATCGGATCAGGAACTCAGGAACTCAGGAAGGAGGGGCAGCGCCGATGCTCGCGTTCCGTCCTTCCTGAGTTCCTGAGTTCCCGATTCCATCCGCCCGAAAAGGGCAAAACACGACAGGAATGTCGCCGCTCTGCCGACTTGGCTACATAGATGTAGCGCCAGCTTCGTGGCGGAACGATCTTTGGGCGTGAAATCGCCCGGGAAAGGCGGTTTTGTTGGAATGCGGGTCGGGCCGGGCGGGTTTGGCACACGGCGTGCTATACTTGGGGCGTCGCGGCCCTGTCGGGCGGTGGCGCCTCGACCGGTCGGCCGGCCGGTCGGGTGCGTGCGGGTA
>PWTM01000127.1 GCA_003563855.1 PVC group bacterium
CCGTTCCCGGACGGTTCGCTCGGTTCCGGTGTGCCCTCCATGGTCAGGTAGCGCAGCTCGCCCGCGCCGCGGTCGTAGTGAACGACGTGGAGGACGCCATCGGGGGTGCGGAGCGCATCGACGAACTGTCCGGCGGAGGGGCGGAGCTCCACGAAGGGCGCACGGGGCGCGGTGGGGCGGCAGGCGAAGCCGTCGTCGACGGCGAAGCAGGCCTCGTTGCCTTCGCATCCGGGGCTGCACTGGCGGGGCCGTTCGGGGATTTCGCAGGTGTTGGTGTCCGTGCGGCATTCGCGGGTCCTGCGGGCATTGAGCCGGGCCATCGATGTCTTCGCCGACGATCCGGCCAACGCCGCCGCGGCCCGGGCCGTGCTGGCGCCGGAGCTGGCCCTTCCGGCGGAGGCCTCGGCCCTGACCGTGACGGCCGTTGGCCATGCGCACATCGACACCGCCTGGCTCTGGCCCGTGCGCGAGACGATTCGCAAATGCGCCCGGACCTTCGCCTCGCAACTGCGGCTGATCGAGCGCTACCCCGACTACGTGTTCGGAGCCTCGCAGGCCCAGCACTATGCCTTCGTCAAGGAACACGACCCCGCGCTCTACCGCCGCATCCGCAAGGCCGTCAAGGAGGGGCGCTGGGAATGCCAGGGCGGCATGTGGGTCGAGGCCGATGCGAACCTGATCGGCGGCGAATCCATGGTGCGCCAGTTCGTGTTCGGCAAGCAGTTCTTCATGGACGAATTCGGGGTGGACGTGCGCCACCTCTGGCTGCCCGACGTGTTCGGGTACAGCGCGGCCATGCCGCAGATCATGAAGCGGGCCGGGTGCGAGGCCTTCGTGACGCAGAAGCTTTCCTGGAGCCGGACCAATCGCTTTCCGCACAACACGTTCCGTTGGCGCGGCATCGACGGGACAGAGGTGCTGACGCACTTTCCGCCCGAGAACAACTACAACAGCCCGCTGCGCCCGGAAGCGCTGCAGCAGGGCGTCGCCAACTTCCAGGAACGCGGTTACCTCGAAGGGTTTCTCTCGCTCTTCGGCGTCGGGGACGGGGGTGGGGGACCGAACGAGGAGCATTTGGAGTGCGGGCTTCGCCAGGCGAACCTCGAGGGCGCGCCGCGGGTCCGGTTCGGGGCCGCGCAGGGCTACCTGGATCGCCTGGCCGCCCATCGCGACGCCTTGCCGGTCTGGAACGGGGAGCTTTACCTCGAACTCCACCGCGGGACGCTGACCACGCAGGCCCGCGCCAAGCGCGGCAACCGGAAACTGGAGAACCGGCTTCGCCAGGTGGAGTACCTCTGGTCCTGCCTTCCGCTGCGGCGCTACCCGAAAGCCGAGCTGGATGCCCTCTGGAAGAAGCTGCTGCTCCATCAGTTCCACGACATCCTGCCCGGATCGAGCATCACGGAGGTGTACGAGGATACCGCGCGCGACCACAACGAGGCGCTGGCGGCCTGCGACCGCCTGCAGGAGAAGGCGGGGATCGCGGGACTGGCTGAGGATGCCGACTGCGTGACGCTGGTCAACTGCCTCTCCCATGTCTATCGCCGTCCGGTGGAACTGCCCGCCGGCTGGAAAGGGGCGGTCAACGAAGCCGGGGAGGCCGTGCCGGTGCAGGACGAGGAGGGCGTCGCCGTCGCGGCGGTGGAGATTCCGCCGCAGGGCTCGGTCACCCTGCGCCGGCAGGCGGAGGGTGCGACGGTTGCCCGTGCCGGACGCGGGTGGGTGCTCGAGAACGGGTTGATCCGCTACACCTTCGGCCGGGACGGAACGATCGGCGGCATCTTCGACAAGGAGGCCGGGCGCGAAGTGCTGGCCGCCGGCGAGCGGGGTCACCGGTTGAGCCTCTACGAGGATCGCCCCAACAACTGGGATGCCTGGGATATCGACAGTTTCTACGAGCACCAGCTCCTGGAGCACGCCCGGCCCGTCCGGGCGGTGCGGCTGCCCGGCGGACCGGTCCGCCGGCGCCTGCGTTTCGAGCTGGCCATCGGCCACTCCTCGCTCGTGCAGACCGTCACGCTGGCGGAAGGGAGCAGGCGGCTGGATATCGAGACCGCCGTCGAATGGCGCGAGAAGCACCGCATGCTGCGCGCGTCCTTCCCGGTCGCGGTGCGGGCCGACGCCTTCAGCAGCGACATCCAGTACGGTTGCATCCAGCGGCCGACCCATCGCAACACCTCGTGGGACGCCGCCCGTTTCGAGGTGGCGGCGCAGCGCTACGTCGACCTCTCCGACCGGGACTACGGCGTGGCCCTGCTGAACGACGGCAAGTACGGCCACAAGGTCCACGAGAACGTCATCGACCTGAACCTCCTGCGATCGCCGACCTACCCGGACCCGGATGCCGACCAGGGCCGCCAGGTATTCGCCTACAGCCTCCTGCCGCACATCGGGCCGCTGGTCGGGTCCGCGGTCCTGGCCGAGGCCGCGGGCCTCAACGTGCCGGTCCTGGTCTTCGAGGGGAGGCGGGGCGCGTTCGAGCCGCCGTGCCGTGTATCGGGCCAGGGCGTCTCGCTGGAGGTCATCAAGCGGGCGGAGAAGGAAACGGCCGCGGTCATCCGGCTGGTCGAGACCGACGGCCGGCACTCAACGTGCCGCGTGGCTCCGACGGTCCCGCGAACGGCCCTGCGGGAAACCAACCTGCTCGAATGGACCGAGGAAGGCGACTTCGAGCCCGGGGCGGATGGCGCGATCTCACTGACGCTCGCCCCCTACGCGATCCGCACGTTCAAGCTGATCCGCCGCCCCGGTACGGCAGATCGCGCGCATGGCTGAACCGGAACCACGATGACGTGAGAACGGACCGGGGTTCCCGTCCCGAACGCCCGATCGTCAGGCTGGAGAAAATGCCCGACGCACCGCTAAAGGCGGGGAGCAACCGGTGACGCGGCGGTCCCGGCCTCCCCGTCCGGCGGGGCGGGCGCCGCGTCGCCTACGTTCAGCGCGACCGTGTGAACATAGACATGGCCCGTGCTTGATCGTACGCCGTGCTCGAACGAGTCGGCGCCCACGAAACCGGCATTCGGCATGTACATCCACGTGCCGCGGTCCGTTTCGCGCAAGGTTCCGTTGCGCGGTTGCCGCACCTGCACGATCTCGGCCACGCCGTCGAAAGACAGCGCCGCGCCGGCCAGGTCCAGCTCATGCGAGGAACCGGAGGTCACATCCACGGCGGCTATCCCCCCGACGGCCGGCATCCATTCCGGCAGTTGCATTTCCGCCACCCGCCGCAGGCCTTCCTCGCTGGCGCCTACGCGCCAGTACTCGGTGAACCAGCGGCTCAGGTCATGCCCGGCCGCCCTGGAGAAGCGGTACAGAAACGCGTCGCGCTTCTTCTCGTCGCTCCAGCGGCCTTCGATAACGCCGTTGGCGAAGTCTTCGTTGTAGCCGCGTAGAACCTCCTGCCAGGTTGCCCAGCCGAAACCCTCGCGCAGTTGCAGGTGCATGGAGAGCTTGCAGCCGTTGTCGCCGGTCGCGTAGCGGGCCTCCGGATTCGTGACGATCGCGCGGGCGCGCTCCATGACGCGTGTCGGGCAGCTGACCCAGCCCCAGCCGCCGCGGTGGCGGATGCCGTGTCGGTCCCAGGCATGGGCGGAGAACAGGTTGACCGTGGCCTCCACGCTTCGATCGAAGGTATAGTAGTTGGCATAGGGCCATGCCTTGTCGGGACGCTGCTGGGCCTCGTGACCCAGCTCGTGAAACCAACCCCAGGAACCCACGCGTTGCAGGGCATCGACATCGAGCATGTTCCAGAGCTGCGCCCCCTGCAACGCGTATCCCGAATGCGCGCTGCCG
>PWTM01000235.1 GCA_003563855.1 PVC group bacterium
TGACGCCGCTCCGCCGCCACACACAATGTGTCCGGACCCGAGCGTTAGCGTTCGTCGACCGCGAGGCCCCGCGGAGACAGCGCCAGAACGAAAACTCTGTTTGTACCCCGCGCCTTCTTGCACTGAGGGCCGCGAGCGGGGATAGTCCCCGTAGTCGGCAGCGACCTTGACCGTTCGCAGACGGGGGGTTTGGAATCAGGAGCGTAATGGGCGACTCTGAACCAGGCGGAATGGTCGTGCATTCGCTCGCCCCTTCGAGACGCCGCGAACGCCGGCTGCTCCGCCGCCGCGCGGCCGCGCTGCTCCCCCTCGGATGGATCGTGCCCTGGATGGTTCTCCCCGCCGTCGCGCAGGAGCCGGCGGCCACCGGGCGGTCCTGGCCGATCTCGCGCGGCGACGCCGCGCTCACCGGAACCTCGCCGGCCCGGTTGCCCGAGCGGCCCGCGCTCCGCTGGTCCGTCCCGCTGGGCGACAGGCTCGTCGCGAGCCCCGTGATCCATGACGGCCGCGTCTTCGCCGCCGCGCTCGACGGCACGGTGAGCGCGCGCCGGCTCGCCGACGGCACGGAGATCTGGACGGTGCGGATCGAGGACGGGGTCGAGGCCTCGCCGCTGCTGTTTCGCGGCCGGCTCTTCGTCGGCGACCTCGGCGGCCGGCTGCACGCGCTCGACGCCGCCACCGGGGCCACGCGCTGGGTCTACACGACCGACGGCCGGATCCTGGGCGGGGCGAATGCCTGGGCCGGCGAAACGCCGCTGCTGCTGGTGGGCAGCTACGACCACCGGCTCCATGCCATCGACCCGGAAACCGGTCGCCGGGTATGGGTCTACGAGACGGAGAACTACGTCCACGGCATCCCCGCCGTGGCGGACGGGCGGGCGCTGGTCGGCGGATGCGACGAGACCGTCCACGTGGTCCGCCTGCGCGACGGCGAGGCGCAGGCCCGGATCGAGGCCGGCGCCTATGTCGCCGCCTCGCCCGCCGTCCGCGACGGCTTCGCCGCGGTCGGCCACTACCACGGCGAAGTGCTGGGGATCGACCTGGGCGCCGCGGCAATCCGCTGGCGCTTCGCGCCAGAGACGCCGGACGGCGCGGCGCCGGCCTTCTACGCCGCGCCGGCCCTGACCGCCACGCGTGTCCTGGCCGGCGCGCGCGACGGCCGGCTCTACGCGCTCGCGCGTGACGACGGCGCGCTGCTCTGGCAGTTCGAGGCGCGGCGCGACATCGACAGCCCCCCCGTAGTGGCCCGCGACCGCGTCGTCTTCGGCTCGCGCGACGGACGGCTCTACCTGCTGCGCTTCGACGACGGGGCACAGCTCTGGTCGCACCTGGTCGGCAGTCCGATCGTCGCGGCCCCGGCCGTGGTCGACGGCTGGATCGTGGCGGCGGCGGCCGACGGCGCGCTCTACGCGTTCGGAGAACCCGAATGAACATCGTCCAGATCGTCCCGGGCTCCGGCGGGGGGGTCTACTGCCAGAACTGCGTGCGCGACGTCGCGCTCGCGCGCGCGCTGCAACGGGCGGGCCACGACGTGCTCTTCCTCCCGCTCTACCTGCCGATGATGGACACGCCGGAGGACGCCGGGGTGCGCCGCGCGCCCGTCTTCTACGGCGCCATCAATATCTACCTCGCCCAGAAGCTTCCGCTCTTTCGCCGGCTCCCGGAATCCCTGCGGCGCCTGCTCGACGCGCCGCGGCTCCTGCGCTGGGCGGGCCGGAAGTCGGGTACGACCGAGGCCGGCCGGCTCGGCGACCTGACACTGAGCATGCTCGAAGGACGCGCGGGGCGGCAACGACGCGAGCTGGACCATCTGCTCGCCTGGCTCTCCACGCAGCCGCGCCCCGACGTGATTCACTTCTCGAACGCGCTCCTGCTCGGCCTTGCACCGGCCTTGCGGGCCGGGCTGGGCGTCCCGATCGTCTGCTCCCTCCAGGACGAAGACACGTGGCTCGACGCGCTGCCGCCCGCACATCGCGACGCCTGCTGGGCGCGGGTGCGGGCGCTCTGCCGCGAGGTGGATCTCCTCCTCCCCGTCAGCGATGCCTACGCGGCCGCCATCGGCGCCCGGCTCGACCTGCCCCCGGACCGTTGCCGGACGGTCCCGGCGGGGGTCGATACGGAGCTGTTCACCCCACCCGCCGCGCCGCCGACCGCGCCGGTGCTCGGCTTCCTCTCCGAATTGAGTTCCGCCCACGGGCTCGACCGCCTGGTCGAAGCATTCCTGCTCCTCCGGCGCAGGCCGGGGCTGGACAACCTCCGGCTCCACATCACCGGCGGCAACCCGGACGCCCGCACCCCGTTCATGGTCCGACTCCGCCGCCGCATCCGCGCGTCCGGCCACGCGGAAGCGATCGCCTTTGTCGACGGCTTCCAACCGGAGCGACGCCCGGACTTCCTCCGCTCGCTGCGCGCGCTGTCCGTACCGTCGGTCCGGCCGGAGGCGTTCGGCCTGTTCCTCCTTGAAGCCATGGCCTGCGGGGTGCCGGTCGTGCAGCCCAATCACCCCGGCTACGCGGAGATCCTGGGGGTCACCGGCGGCGGCGTGCTGGTCGATGACGCTTCGCCCGGGGGGCTCGCGGCCGCGCTCTACCCGCTGCTCGCCGACCCGGAGCTCGCCGCGCACCATGGCCGCGCCGGGCGCGCCGCCGTCCTCGAGCGGTTCAGTCTGCGGACTACCACCGAGCGGATGGTCGAGGCCTACCGGGCGGCCGCGTGCGGGGCGGACCCGGGCCGCGACCGCGACGACGCCGTCGACACCGCGCTGGCCGCCGCGGCGGGAGGGTGACATGACGGCGTTGCTCGAACTCGAAGGCGTGACCAAGACGTACGGGCCCGTGGGCACCGGCGCGGAGGTGCGCGTGCTCGACGGGCTCGACCTGGCGCTCCAGGCCGGGGAGGCGCTCGCCATCGTAGGCCCTTCCGGCTGCGGAAAAAGCACGCTGCTGAACCTGGTCGGCGGGCTCGACCGACCGACCGCCGGGACCGTGCGGGTCGACGGCGAGGACCTGGCCCGCCTGTCCGAGCCGGCCCTGGCCGCCATCCGGAACCGTCGCATCGGGTTCGTCTTCCAGCAGCACCACCTGCTGCCGCAGTGCACGCTGCTGGAGAATGTCCTGATCCCGACCCTCCCGCTCCGGGGCTCCGCTTCCGACCGGCGCGCGGCCGCGGGCCGCGCCGCCGCGCTGCTCGAGCGCGTTGGCCTTGCGGACCGCCAGGATCACCGGCCGGGCCAGCTCTCCGGCGGCGAGGCCCAGCGCGCAGCGGTCGTCCGCGCGCTGATCAACCGCCCCGCCCTGCTGCTCGCCGACGAGCCGACCGGCTCGCTCGACGGCGATTCCGCGGAGGCGCTCGGCGACCTTCTCGCCGATCTGAACCGGAGCGAGGGTGTCGCGCTGATCCTGGTCACGCACAGCCTCGACCTCGCCCGGCGCATCGCCCGCGTACGCCGCCTCGACCACGGCCGGCTGGGGCCGCCGGGCGTCGAACGGTGGTAACTGCTCAGGTGCCCGCCCGCGGCGGGCGGGCACCTGAGCAGTTACTAAAGAGAAGCGTGCCCCCGGGAACGCCAGGCTCCAGCCTGGCCGATCAAGGGGACGAGAAACTCGTGGACCAGGACCGTGCCACGCTGGAGCGTGGCGTTCCCAGGGGGGCGGACATCCTCCCCCTGCGCTTCTGCGGGCGGCTTTTGCGCTGCCAAACGGGTGACGCGATATGGAGTGCGGCGGCAGAGGGCGAAGCCCGGCGACGCCGCTTTCGGTTGGCAAGGGGGGCAAGCGGTCTCTGGCGCGGGCGAA
>PWTM01000207.1 GCA_003563855.1 PVC group bacterium
CGGGCTGCGCGATGTGCGCGGCGATCCGCTCGGCGAACGCGCTGCACGCGACCTCGCGCGCCCCTTCCATCTGGCGCGCGAAGTCGTAGGTCACGATCCGCTCGGCGATCGTGCGCTCCATGCCCTTCACGATGAGGTCCGCCGCCTCGGTCCAGCCCAGGTAGCGGAACATCATCTCGCCGGAGAGGATGAGCGAGCCGGGATTGACCTTGTCCAGGTTCGCGTATTTCGGGGCGGTGCCGTGCGTCGCCTCGAAGACGGCGGCGCCGGTCTCGTAGTTGATGTTCGCCCCGGGCGCGATCCCGATCCCGCCCACGCAGGCGGCCAGGGCGTCGGAGATATAGTCGCCGTTGAGGTTGAGCGTCGCGATCACCGCGTACTCGTTCGGCCGCGTGAGGATCTGCTGCAGGAACGCGTCCGCGATCACGTCCTTGATCACGACCTCCGCGCCGTCGGCGCGGAGGCGCATCCAGGGGCCGCCGTCGAGCGGCTCGGCGCCGAACCCCTCGCGGGCCTCGGCATAGCCCCAGTCGCGGAAGGCGCCCTCCGTGAACTTCATGATGTTGCCCTTGTGCACCAGTGTGACCGAGGGGCGTCGCTGCTCGATCGCGTAGCGGATCGCGGCCCGCACCAGCCGGCGGGTGCCCTCCTCGGAAACGGGCTTGATCCCGATCCCCGACGACTCGGGGAACCGGATCTTCCGCACCCCCATCTCCCCCTGCAGGAAGGCGATCACCTTCTTTGCCTCGTCCGACCGCGCGGCCCACTCGATCCCCGCGTAGATGTCCTCGGAGTTCTCGCGGAAGACCACCATGTCCGTCCGCTCGGGCCGCTTGACCGGCGAGGGCACGCCTTGAAACCAGCGCACGGGGCGCTGGCAGACGAAGAGGTCGAGCTCCTGGCGCAGCGCGACGTTCAGGCTTCGGATTCCGCCCCCGACCGGGGTGGTCAGCGGCCCCTTGATCGCGACCCGGTAGGTCCGGATGGCGTCGAGCGTCTCCTCCGGCAGCCAGGCGCCGTCGCCGTAGACGGCGACCGACTTCTCCCCGGCGTAGACCTCCATCCAGGCGACCTCGCGCTTGCCGCCGTAGGCCTGCCGCACGGCCTCGTTCCAGACCCGCATCGCCGCGCGCGTGATATCCGGACCGATGCCGTCGCCTTCGATGAAGGGGATGATCGGCCGGTCCGGCGTCCGGGGCCGCCCTTCGGCGTCCGCCCCGATCGCCTCGCCCGGCGGCACGACAAGCTTCGCGTAGGTCATCCGGCTATCCTTCCTTCCGTTCGGAACCGCACCCGGCCTCGGGGTCCTCCACCGGCAGGCGCGGCGCGTCGGACCAGAGCGCCTCGAGCGCGTAGCGCTCGCGCAGCTCGCGGGTCATCAGGTGGACCACCACGTCCAGCCCGTCGAGCACCACCCACCCGCTCTCCGCCGTCCCGGCCGAGCGGCGGCGGACGGACGCGGCGCGCAGGGCTCGCGAAACCGCGGCCGAGAGTGCCTTGAGGTGCGGCGCACCGGTCGCCGAGGCGATGACGAAGAAATCCGTCACGCCCGAGAGTCCGCGCACGTCGAGCACCACCGGATCGATGCCCTTGCGCCCCAGGATGGCCTCCCGGATCGACGCGATCTGCTCCTCGATGGGATCGGCCACGGGGTTCTCTTTCGGACTACTCCAGGTAAAGGCGGTGCTCGGCGATGTAGAGCGCCACGGTGTCGGGCACAAGGTAGCGGACGGCGAGCCCTTCGGCAACCCGCATTCGAATGTCGCTCGAGGAGATGCCGATGTCGTGGCCCGGCACGACGGCGGCCAGCAGGCGGCGCGCCTGCGGTTCGGGCAGCCCCAGTTCGTCCGGATCCCCGGCCGGCGCGACTCCGGGACGGGTGATGACGGCGAAGCGGCAGAGCGTGAAGATCTCCTCGATCCGACGCCAGGTTCGCAATTCGCGCAGCGTATCGGCGCCGATCACGAAGACCAGGTCCGCATCGGGGTGGCGGGCGCGCAGCTCGCGCAGCGTCTCGACCGTCCAGGAGACGCCGCCGCGCTCGATCTCGATCGCGCTGACCTCGAGCGCGGGGTCGGCCTCGACGGCCGCCTCGAGCATGGCCAGGCGATGGGCGGCCGGCGCGAGATCACGCGCGTCCTTGTGCGGCGGGCTGGCGCAGGGCACGAGGAGGACACGGTCAAGCTCGAACCGCTCGCGGGCGTCCTGGGCAAGGACGAGATGCCCGAGGTGAACCGGGTTGAACGTCCCGCCCAGAATGCCGATCCGCTCGCCCATCGCCGAAGTTCTCCCTCCACATCCCCTCGACCTGGATGAGACCCTAGGTCGCATAGACCCGCCCGTCAACGGCGCCGATCGGGGCTTTCCCCCAGTTCTTCGCGCGCCCCTGATTGGGCTTGACGAGATCCGGTTCGCGAGCCAGCATTCTATCGTGACTCTGTCTTCGGGGCAGCACCGGGAGGCATCTGCGCGGGACGTCCGTGCGGCCCGTGGGGACAGCCCCTGGGGACAGGGAACCGGGAGGGGTGAACATGAGCACCATACGACGGGGAGTCTTCGGACTGCTGGCCGTGATGGCCTTCGGGATGTCGGGGTGTGACCCGCTGGGGTCGGCCCGCGACTACTACCTTCGGTGCCGGATCGGCGAACGGCGCGTGGAGGTGCGAGGCGATGATCATGTGACCGCGAATTACACGGCGAGCGCGAATGTGACCACGGTCCAGACTGGCGAGCAGGGTCCGTACCGGTTCATCCTCGCGTTTCCCGGCCATGGCACGGGGAGCTGGACCCACGCGGACCGGCTGGCGACGCTCATTGTCGTGGACCGGTCCACATCCGTCATGTACGTGGCGTCTGCGGACTTCGCCCGCGGCGGCGCAAACCTGGCGATGTCCATCACCTCCTACGGCCGGGTTGGTGGCGGCATCGAGGGCACGTTCTCGGGCGAGGTGGTCGCCCAGGACCGCTCCACGCTCACGATCGCGAACGGTTCGTTCCGCGCGCGCCGGTTGCCGGACATGTGACGCGGCCCCACCGGCCGCGACCCCCCGACGTTGGCTGCGTCATCCCCATAACTGCCGGGTGCCGGTTTTCTGCGTGCGGGGGGGCAGCCAGGGAGCGAGAATACCAGGAGTCATTGGAGATGACTTCTTTCGCCGGGGCGGACATCCCGGGAACGCCAGGCTTGAGCCTGGCCGACCACGGGGACGAGAACCTGACGGATCAGGACCGTGCCACGCTGGAGCGTGGCGTTCCCGGGGGGGGCGGGCAGTCCCCACGTTTCGTGCCGTCTTCTTGTCGGTTGACGACGACGCCGACGACTACGGTGGACGATTGGAGCCCGGACTCGTCGCCCGCTCTCGTCGTCCCCTCTTGTCGCCCGAAAAGACGATCAGAGCCCAAGGTGCGACACGCGCCCACTGCCGACTGCCACTGCCGACTGCCGACTCCAACCTTCCCTTCCCGCGCCGAAGGCGCCCTGGAGTGCGGTGGCAGAGTCCCGGGCGCGCCTCGCGCCCGGGACGGCGACACCGCTTTCGCCGCACCAGACGCCGTGTGCTCCCCCGCCAACCGAAAGCGGCGTCGCCGGGCTTCGCCCTCTGCCGCCGCGCTCCATATCGCCTCACCCTCTAGGCAGCGTAGGAGCCGCCCGCGGAGAAGCGTCCGCACGCCGAGAAGGGCGCATCTCACTTCTGGCGGTCTCTGCCCGAAAGGCCTCGCGGCGGCTATCGTAGCATGTGCGCATGGCCATGCGCCGGCGCACGAAAGGCCGACGGAGA
>PWTM01000272.1 GCA_003563855.1 PVC group bacterium
AAATCGGCCAGCGCCGCGCGCATGCTCACCGGGTTCGCGTTGTAGGCATCGTTGATCCAGACGACGCCGTCGCGTTCGACCACCTCGGCGCGCATGGGCGCGGCCCGCATGCGGGCGAGCGCGGCGGCGATGCGGTCCGGGGCCAGTCCGTGCGCGCGGCCGACGGCGACGGCGCGCAGCGCGTTGCGCCGCGCCGGCTCGCCGTGGAGCGGCACCGGGTAGACGTGCCGGGCGCCGTCGCGCTCGGTGACCTCGATGCCCCCGTCGGCCGGGCGCGCACGGTAGTCGGCGTCCGCATCGAAGGCCAGCGTCACGATGCGGCCGGGCGCCTCCGCGGCCAGCAGTTCGAACCAGGGCTCGTCGGCGGCGAGGACGGCGACGCCATCGGGCGGAAGCGCGCGCAGCAGGGCCGCCTTCTCGCGGGCAATGGCGGCCTCTCCGTCGAAGAACTCGGTGTGCACGGGCCCGATCCGCGTCATCACGGCCCAGGCCGGACGGATGAGCGCGCAGAGCGGCGCCAGCTCGCCGGGGTGGTTCATCCCCGCCTCGAGGACCGCGAAGGCGTCGTCCGGCGCCACGGCGAGCAGGCTCAGCGGCACGCCGATGTCGTTGTTCCAGCTCGCCGGGCTGCGCGCGGTCGGCCCGGCGGCGGCGAGCACGTCGGCGACCATCTCCTTGACCGTGGTCTTGCCCAGGCTGCCCGTCACGCCGAGCACCTCGGCCCGCAGCCGCGCGCGGTGACCGCGGGCCAGCGCGGCGAGCGCCCGACGCGGGTCCGGCACGGCGAGCAGCGGGCCGGGCGGCGCCGCTTCCGCCGCGAAGCGCTCGTCCACCAGCGCGGCGGCCGCGCCGCGCGCGAAGGCGTCCCGCACGAAGGCGTGCCCGTCCCGGCGTTCGCCCGAGAGCGCCACGAAGAGCGCGCCCGTCGGCAACGCGCGCGTATCCTGCCCCACCCCGCGGCAGCCGGGCGGGGGAGAACCGACCCAGCGGCCTCCGGTCCAGGCGGCCAGTTCCTCGGCGCGGAAGAAGGTCATGGCGCGGCTCTCTCGCCCAGGTGCCGGCGCACCACCTCGCGGTCGTCGAACGGCACGACGGTGCGCGCGAACTCCTGCGTCCGCTCATGGCCCTTGCCGGCGATCAGCACCACGTCCTCGGGCCGGGCCCGGTCGAGCGCGGCGGCGATCGCCTCCTCGCGCTGCGCGATCCGTTCCACCGCCGCGCCAGCGGGGAACCCGGCGGCGATCTCCGCGATGATCTGCGCGGGATCCTCGCTGCGCGGGTTGTCGCTGGTCAGGATCGAGAGGTCCGCCCAGCGGCCGGCGACTGCGCCCATGCGCGGGCGCTTCGCGCGGTCGCGGTCGCCGCCGCAGCCGAAGACGACCAGCAGCCGCCCCCCGGGCGAAAGCTCGCGCAGCGTCGCAAGCACGTTGCCGAGCGCATCGTCCGTGTGCGCGTAGTCGACGAAGACGCGCAGCCCCGCCGCGTTGGGCACCGGTTCGAGGCGGCCGGGCGCCGAGACGAACCGCTCGATGCCCCGCGCGCAGAGATCGAGCGGCACCTCCAGCGCCAGTGCCGCCGCGGCGGCCGCGAGCGCGTTGCTGACGTTGAAGCGGCCCAACAGCGGGGAGCGGATGAGCGCGTCGCCCGCGGGTGTCACGAGCCGGAACCGCGTGCCGGCCGGACCGAGTTCGACGTCGAGCGCGCGCACGTCCGCCGCCGGGTGCTCGCCGTAGGTCCAGGTCCGCGCCCAGGCGCCCGGCGTTTCGAGCAGGCGCCGGCCCCAGGGGTCGTCGAGGTTGACGACGGCCACGCCGGGCTTCTCCATGCGGCCGAGCCCCTGGAAGAGGAGGGCCTTGGCCTCGAAGTAGCGCTCCATCGTCCCGTGGTAGTCCAGGTGGTCGCCCGTCAGGTTCGTGAAGACCGCGACATCGAAGTCGATGCCCCAGACCCGCTGCTGGGCGAGGGCGTGGGAGGAAACCTCCATCACGGCCGCGCGGCCGCCGGCGCGTACGATCTGCGCGAGCAGGTCCTGGAGTTCCGGCGCCTCCGGCGTCGTCCGCGCGGCCGGGATGACGCGCCGGCCGACCTCGTAGGCCACCGTGCCGACCAGGCCGGGCGCAAGGCCGGCGGCCTCGAGCAGGTTGCGCGCGAGGTAGCCGACCGTCGTCTTGCCGTTCGTGCCGGTGATCCCCACGACCGCGAGGTCGCGCGAGGGATTGCCGTGGAAGGCGCAGGCGATCTCGGCCAGCGCGCGGCGCGCGTCCTCGACGCGGATGTGCGCGACGTCGCGCGGCGTCACGGCGGGCGCCTCGGTCACGACGGCCACCGCGCCGCGCGCGACCGCCTCGTCGACGTAGCGCAGCCCGTCGGTCCGCCGGCCCGGCAGCGCGACGAACAGCGCGCCGGGGCGGACCTGGCGCGAGTCGCAGACGACGGCCCGGACATCGGCCTGGCGCGGGCCGCGCACCGTCTGCGCCTGGATCACCTGCAGGAGCGTCTCGATTCTCATGGCCTCGTCACAGAGCATCTCCAGGATCACGGCCGGCCTCCGTTTCGCGGCGCGCCCGGGCGCGGGCGGCCGGATCGATCAGCTCCACTTCTCCGGACGGCGGAATCCCCAGGTAGCGCACGGCCTCGGCGGCAATCTCGCGGAAGACCGGCGCCGCCACGGCGCCGCCGGTCCGCTCGCCGCGGGGCTCGTCGATGACCACGATGATGCCGAGGACCGGACGCTCGGCGGGCAGCACGCCAACGAAGGAGGCGACGTTCAATCCGGCGGCGTAGCCGCCGCGGCTCGGCTTCTGGGCCGTGCCCGTCTTGCCGGCCACGCGGTAGCCCTCGACCGCCGCGCGCCGCCCGGTTCCGCCCGGTTCCGTGACCCGCGCCATGAGCTCGACCATGCGGCGCGCGGTGGGCGCGCGGATCGGGCGCCCGATCACCGAGGGCTCGTGGACGTACAGGGGCTGCCCGCGAGGCGTCTCCACGCGGGCCACCACCGAGGGCTGCATCAGGAACCCGTCGTTGGCGATCGCGCAGACGGCGTTGAGGATCTGGAGCGCCGTGACGCCGATCTCGTGCCCCATCGCGATCCGCGAGATGCTCAGGGCCGACCAGTTGCGGCGCGGGTGTGCAATGCCGGCCTCCTCGCCGGGGAGGTCGATGCCGCTCGGGCGGCCGAATCCGAAGGCGCGCACGGCGCGCTCGAGCCGCTCCTCGCCCATCTCCAGCGCAATCTTCGCCGCCCCGATGTTGCTCGACTTCTGCAGAATGTCCGCCACGGTGAGCACGCCGTGCGGCGAGTAGTCGCGCAGGGGGCGGCCGCGGTGCATCCAGAGGCCGCTCTCGCAATCGAAGGTCTGCTCGGGCGTGACGACGCCGAGGTCCAGCGCCGCCGCGATCACCGCGGCCTTGAAGGTCGAGCCGGGCTCAAAGACAGTGCCGATGACCCGGTTACGGCGCTCCTCGGGATCGGACTCGTTGAAGCGGTTCAGGTCGAACGCCGGCCGGGAGGCCATCGCGAGAATCCGGCCGGTGCGCACCTCCTGGACCGCCGCCCAGGCCCCGACGGCGCGTGTACGCTCCAGGGCTTCGTCGAGCGCGCGTTCGACCATCTGCTGCACGTGGATGTCCAGCGTCAGGTAGACGTTCGCACCCTCCTGCGGCGCGATCTCCAGCGAGCGCCGGCTGGGCAGTTCGACGCCGCGCCCGTCCCGTTCGCTGATGCGCACACCCGGCCGGCCGCGCAGGTAGCGGTCCATCCGCTGCTCGGCGCCGGCGCTGCCGACGCCCTCGTGATTCGAGAACCCGACCACGTGCGCCATAAGGTGCTCGTGCGGGTAGTACCGGGCCGAGACCGGTCTGAACCATACATGTGGAAGGCGGAGCCGGCGAACCTCTTCGGCGATGTCGTCGCGGACGCGCCGCTCCACGTAGAAGAACTGGCGTTCCGGCTGGTTGAGCCCCGCCATGACCCAGGCCGGGTCCAGATCGAGCAGCCGCGCCAGGTGCAGCCCGACAAAGCGTGCGTAGCCGTCGCGCAGCAGGGCCTGCGGGTCGGCGCAGACGTCATTGACGGTCAGGTCCATCGCGAGGATGTGGCGGCTGCGGTCCAGGATCCGCCCGCGGCCGACCAGGATCGGCTGCTCGTGGCGACGCGTCGCCGCGATCCGCCGCCGCAACGGCTCCTGGGGCCCGAGATGCAGCAGGGCCAGGCGAACGCCCAGCCCCGCGAACACGAGGGCCAGCCCGAAGGCCAGCGCCCCGAGCCGCCCGATCTGGCCGCGTTCAGTCATGGCCCTCCGCCGCATGGGCGCGCCGCGCCACCTGCGGACCTCCGCTCGGGGCCGCCGTCAGCTCCGCCACGCGCAACGGGCGCGAGAGGTGGATCACCTGCCGGTCCGAGGGCCAGCGCAGCGGAAGATCGAAACGCGCCAGCGCCTGCTCGATCGAGCGCAGCGAGGTCATGTTCGACCACTTGAACTCCTCGTTGACCACCTGCCGCTGCACCTCGGCCTCGCGGCGCTCGAGCTGCCGGATGTCCTCGGCCAGCGCCTCGCACCGGTTGCACAGCACCAGGTAGCCGGTCGCCAGCACGGCCGCGAGGGCCAGCACCACCGCCAGCGGGAACGGGAAGATGAAGCCCGAGGGCTTCCGTCGATTCGGCATCCGTCGACCTACCATGGCTCCGCCATCCTTTCCGCGACCCGCATCTTCGCCGAGCGGGCCCTCGGGTTCGCCTTCACTTCGGCCGGTCCGGGCCGCAACGGCCGCGGGGTCAGCACCCGGACGCGCGGCGCGACGCCCTCCATCCGCACGCCGCCGCCCTGCAGCGCCACCGCGCGCCCGGCATGGGCGCGGAAGCGATGCTTTACCTGCCGGTCCTCGATGCTGTGGAAGGCGATCACCGCCAGCCGCCCCCCCGGCCGCAGGAGCGCCAGGGCCGCCTCGATGCCCGCCTCCAACTCTTCTTCCTCGCGATTGACCGCCATCCGGAGGGCCTGGAACGTCCGCGTCGCCGGATGCAGCCGGCGTCCGCGACGCCCGCCGGCCGCCCGCTCGACGATCCCGGCCAGGCGGGTCGTCGTCGCAATCGGCGCGCGCGCCCGCTCGGTCGCGATCGCGGCCGCGATCCGCCGCGCCGCCGGCTCCTCGCCCTTCTCCCGGATCAGCCGGGCCAGCTCGCGCGCCTCCATCCCCGCGACCAGGTCCGCCGCCGTCTCCCCCGAACCGGGGTCCATCCGCATGTCCAGCGGCCCCTCGGCGCGAAACCCGAAGCCCCGCGCCGGGTCGTCGAGCTGCATCGAGGAGACCCCAAGGTCCATCAGCACGCCGTCCGCCGCGTCGATCCCCGCGGCCGCGGCCGCGGCCGGAAGCTCCGAGAACCGGGCCTGCCGCAGGACGCAGCGGGCGCCGAAGCCGGCCAGCCGCCGCCCGGCCGTCGCCAGCGCCACGGGGTCGCGGTCGAGGCCCAGCAGCCGGCCGTCGGGCCCTGCCCGCTCCAGCAGCGCCGCCGCATGCCCGCCCGCTCCCACCGTCGCATCCACGTACGTACCCCCTGCCTTCACGGCCAGCCATGCCAGCACCTCGTCCCGCATGACCGGCACGTGGTCCACGGCCTACTCGTCCAACGCCTCCGTCGCCTGCAGCAGGCGCTGCGCGTCCACCGCACCGCGCGCCTGCGTCCAGGCCTCCGGATTCCAGATCTCGAACCCCTCGAAGCTGCCGACCAGCTTCGCCTCCGTATCGAGCCCGGCATGGGCCAGCAGCTCGTCCTTGATCCGTATGCGCCCCTGCGCGTCCCAGGGGACCAGGTCGGACATCGAGGCAAGGATCGTGCGCGCCATGATCCGGTCCTCCGGCCGCTCCAGCGGGAGCGAGCGGACCCGCTCGATCCGGCGGTTCATGTCCCGCTCCGGGTAGCAGAGCAGGCACTTCCGGCGGCCGGCCGGCAGGACGAAAATTCTGGGCGGCGCCCCCACGTTTTCGCGCCAGTCCGAGGGGATGATCAGGCGCCGTTTCTTGTCCAGCGCGTGCAGGTACGCGTTAACGAAGAGGCCGCCCCTCCCCGTCAACTCCGCCCCCGACACGCCCTGATCCACCACTTCGCACCTCCTGCTCCCACAATTCACCACCTCGCCCCACCTGATGTCAAGACCCGGGTTCGCCTTTTTCGTCTTTTTTTTCGCGCCGCCCCGCCGGTCGGCTTCGAGGCAATGGGGGGGCAGAGACGGAAAGGGCGGCCACGGGGGGCCGCCCCTACGGGACGCGGATCACCGCGACCGGGTTCGCGCGGAAGCCTTTCTCCGGCTGCGCCGCCGGACCCTGCCGCGCACGGCGCTGCGCTACACCATCAAGCGCTGGAACCGCTCCGGCGACGCCACCTCGGCGGCGACGGGCCGTCCGCCCGCCCTCCCCTGAAGCGACCGGGCGCATGGACGAAAGGGAGACCGTGAGCTGAACGCGCCTTCCACCGGGACATCCTGCATGCCCGGGTGTCAGCGACTCCCGGGGGGCGCAATCGCGGCCTCGCCCCTCCCTTGAATCCGAAGCCGGGGATTGGAGAAGCTGTACAGGAAAGCGATGGAGCCGGTCGTATGGTTCCGGATATTGCCTCTGTAGTAGGATTCGTCCGCGTAGTCGCGACCGGGCAGGATGACATAGGAATCGCTACCATGGCAGCGTGCCATGTTGATCCAGGCCCGGAAATAGTCCGATATCTTCCGCTGCAGGGCCGCGTCGTCCGACGCATACACGCCGGCCCAGCCCCAGACCAGCCCCATCATCGGACAGCCGTGGCCGTCGGGCATGTCCCGGTACGCGGCATCGATGTTTCTGAGGTGCAGCCTCATCATCTCCTCTGCGTTCCGCCGCTCGGGCGAGAGCATGTACAGCAGGTAGGCCATGCCGGATCGATGGGAGTTTCCGTGCCGGGTCGAGCTTCTCCACCGGACAGGATCGATGGGGCCGCGGTTCATGGTGAACTCGCCGCCGTAAGCCGTGCTTCCCGACGCCCGCGTCCCGTATTCGACGAAGGTGAACGCCTGGTCCAGCCCCGGGTGGTCAAGCTCCAGGCCACAGAGCCTTCCCAACTGCCAGGCAAGAATGGCGAGATAGGTCGTGCGCTGCATGGGACCGTATCCCCCGCCGCCATAGTTGCCCGGTCCGCCGGCCCGCCGCACGATCACGTGGTAGGGCGCGTGGCCGAACCCGCCCTCGTAGAGCGCCTGGTGGCGGTCCCCCCCCGCCTGGTCCTCCCCTTCCCCCGCCTCCCAGCGGCGGATGTACGGCCCCTGCCACTGCGCTTCGCGAAGCTGCTGCATCAGCGCTTCGAGCGTGCCGAGTACGGACTCGTCCCCCGTCAGCAGGTGGTACTCCGCCAGGGTGATCGCCTGGAACCCCAGGTGCCAGGTCCAGGTATCCGGCCCCGGAACCTGGTTCCACTCCAGCGCCCGGCGGCGGCCCTCGGCAAAGACCTCGGGGTCATCGGAGCTCAGCATGGCCAGGATCGTGACGCATCTTCCCTGCGAGCTGACGCCGCCGGAATTCTCCATCAGGAAGCGCAAGGCCCGGGCCTTCAGCAGGTCGGTCTTGGGACAGTCCGCCGGGAAGGTATCGGCAAAGCGCCCGAGCCGTTCGAGTTGAATCTCGACTTCCGATACCTCACCGCCGCGGTTCACCGTCAGCCGCAGCACGCCGTCCGTGCCCTCGCTGTCCTCAATGGCCAGGCCCATGTCCCGGATAGGGCCGGTGATTCCGGCGTCCGACCGGCCGGAGAACGTATGCTCCGCGAAAGGGCTGCCGTTTGCGCCCGTCACCTCGTCGTCGATCTGCAGCTTCCCGTCCGCCGGCGATCCGGGGAAGACATGCTTCACGATGAACGAGTTTGCCGTCAGGATGCCCCGCGCTCCGGTGGGTCCCATGTTGACCAGGAACCCCGGCACCACCGTATCGGGCCCGGCCTGGGCGGGCCGTTCCCAGCGCCCCTGGTTCGTGGGATCCCTGAGGGCCAGGGCTGTTGAACTCATGCCTACCAGCGTCGCCACAACGAACGCCATCGAAGGTACGAATCGCTTCATCTTCTATAGGCCTCCACGGTCGTGAAACTTCAGACTCAAGCACAGCCAGCGCGGCCTCGCGCCGGCCTCGCTCAACACGGATCACAGCCTGCCACCACGCCGCCCTCCTGTCACTCCCCTTCGTCCGCCTTCGTCCGCCGCAAGGCAAAGCGGAGTTGGCCCGAGCGGTTCGCGCGGGGTCCGTGACGGAGCGTTCACGGGGAAGTCGGCGCCCGGCGGAATCTTGACGCACCGCCGCTTTCCCGGCAGGCTCCGGGCCGACTTGCCTGTCAAAGGAAGGGCTACCGCATGAGCCAATCGAGTTCGGAGTGGCAGAAAATCAACCCCCCCGCGCACGTGGCCGACATCCTGGCCGCCGCGCCGGAGGTCACGGTCCCCGCCAGCCTGGCGGAGCTCGTGGACGCCTCGGTTGGCGGCCCCGATCAGGACGCGTTCGAGGTCGCCTACGATGTCCCGGGAAAGGGCCGGGTGGTGGAAGCGGTCGTGGCGCGCGTTCGCAACGGGATATCGGCCAACTACACGGAACCCTACATGCGACGGCGCGACCCCGAAAGCATGTCGATCGCCGACCGGATTCCGACCGATAAGCCGCAGTTTGAGGAACGGTTCGGGCAACCGTTTTCGGATCTTCGCGAAGAGACCTTTGCCTGGCTGAAGACGCAGCATCTGACCCTGTACGGTTTTCACGCCGGAGGGCGGGACCTGGGGATGGACGCGTTGGTGGTGGCGCCCGCAAACGCGGCCTTTTTCGCGTTCGGCCTGGCGTTGCTCCAGGAATTCGTGCCGTTGGCGGAGATCCCCGAGTCCTTCGCACCCTACCTGGTGATCTATGTGGCGCCCCCGTTCCGGCATACCCACTTCAAGGGGAAGCAGATGGTCGTGCATTCCCGCTCGGCCGAGCTGCACGAAATCTTCTCCTACAACCTGTATCCCGGCCCCAGCGCCAAGAAAGGGGTCTACGGGGCGCTGATCACCCGGGCGGAAGCGGAGGGCTGGGTGGTCGCCCATTGCTCGACGGTGCAGGTCGTCACCCCCTACGACAACGTGCTGACGATCATGCACGAGGGCGCCAGCGGGGGCGGGAAGAGTGAAATGCTGGAACTCGCCCACCGGGAGCCCGACGGCCGGCTTCTTCTGGGTCGCAACCTGGTCACCGAGGAGGAACGTCATCTTCAGATTCCCCAGATGTGCAAGCTGCGCCCCGTCAACGATGACATGGCGCTGTGCCACCCCGAAATCCAGGAAGAGCAAGGGTATCTCCGGGTCGTGGACGCCGAGGCCGGATGGTTTCTCCGGGTCAACCACATCGACCGCTACGGCGTGGATCTGAACCTCGAATCCCTGGCCGCGCAACCGGCCCAGCCGTTGCTGTTCTTGAATATCGATGCCGTACCGCGCGGGCGCGCCCTGATCTGGGAGCATACCGAGGACGCGCCCGGCGTGCCGTGTCCGAATCCGCGTTTCATCGTTCCGCGCGCGATCATGCCCAATATCGTGAACGAGCCGGTCAGCGTGGACATCCGAAGCCTGGGGATACGGACCCCGCCGTGTACCCGGGAGAATCCATCCTACGGGATCCTGGGATTGTTCCATATCCTGCCCCCGGCACTGGCCTGGTTGTGGCGCCTGGTCGCGCCGCGCGGACATGCCAATCCAAGCATTGTCAAGGAAGAGGCGGGCGGCATGACCAGTGAAGGGGTAGGCTCCTACTGGCCCTTTGCGACCGGCCGAAAGGTGGACCAGGACAACCTGTTGCTGGAGCAGTTCCTGACCATGCCCCGAACCCTCTTCATTCTCTGCCCCAACCAGCATGTCGGCGCCTGGCAGACCGGCTTCATGTCGCAGTGGATTGCGCGCGAGTACCTGGCCCGGCGCGGGCACGCCCCGTTCGAGGCGAAACAACTGAAACCCGCGCGGTGTCCGCTGCTGGGCTATTCGATGAGGAACCTCACGGTGGAAGGAACGCCGATTGACCCGTGGTTCCTCCAGGTCGAGTTGCAGCCCGAAGTCGGGGAAGAAGCGTATGACCATGGCGCGGAGATTCTCACGAAATTCTTCCACAAGTGCCTGCGGGAATTCCGTACCCCGGACCTCCAATACACGGGTCGCGGCATTCTCGAATGCTGCCTGGACGGCGGCAGCCTGGATGACTTCCAATCGATCATCGGGCCCGGAGAGCACAAGGGAAGCTGAGCGCCGGGAGCGCAGGCCTCTTTCGCTGCCCGCCGCCCGCCGGTGCTGAACGTTGAGCGTTGCCCCCCCGCCCTCCCTCCCCTACCCTTCCCCCATGCGTCCCCGCCGCCACGCCCCTGGTCGGGCCGAACGCCCGGAGCCCGCGCGGTCGCGCGGGCGGTCGATCGCGGGTTTTCTCGGTTCGCTGGCGCTGGCCTACGCCGCGGCGGCGGCCGGCGGCGCGGCGACCGCGCAGGCCGGCGCCTTCTATGCCGAGCTGACCCTTCCCGCCTGGGCGCCGCCGGGCTGGCTCTTCGGTCCGGTCTGGACCCTGCTCTACACGGGCATGGCCGTGGCCGCCTGGCGCGTCTGGCGCGCGGGCCCGGGGCCGGAGGTCCGCGCGGCCCTGGCCCTCTACCTGGGCCAGCTCCTCGCCAACGCCCTCTGGAGCTGGATCTTCTTCGCCTGGCGGCTGGGGTTCGCCGCCTTCATCTGGATCCTGCTGCTCTGCGCGGTGGTCGGGGCCACCATCCGCGCCTTCCGCCGCCTCGACCGCCCCGCCGCCCTCCTCCTCTGGCCCTACCTCGCCTGGCTCGCCTTCGCCGCGGCCCTCGCCCTCGCCGCCTGGCGCCTCAACCCCACCCTCCTGTAGCCCGCGCGCCCGCCCGCGAGGGGAGGGTGATCAGTCATCAGTGAGCAGTGATCAGTTGGGGGACGATGCCGCAGACCGCAAGGAACCGATCACCGATCACTGTTCACTGATCACTGCTTACTGCTTACCGCTCACGGCCACCGCCAACGGCCAACTGCCCCGCGCCGCGAAGCGGCGCCCTGGACTGCGGCGGCTCGCCGCTGCTCTGTTCGCCGCGGCTCGCCGCGGCGAGTGATCTGCGATCGTGCGCATGTGCTGTGCCGACCCCTGGATAGCGTTCTCGCGCACGGGATGCGGCGCGGCGCGCCGCGCCGCGGAAAGCGCGAGCAAGCTCGCGCACTCCACGGCGCCGCTGCGCGGCGCGGGAGGGGCGCTCTCGCGCCCGGGCGGGTATGAGCGCCGGGCGTCGATCGTTGACCGGTGGAATACCGGCCTATAGGCTGCCGCCATGCAACACCACTCACCCCGGCGGGGGAAAGAGACCCCATCGTCCTGGGCGGCGAGGCGCGGTACGGAGCGGCGTCGCTGCGCCCGGCCCGCCACTGCGGGCCTCGCGTTCAAGTCCGCCGAGACGTCGGGATGAGCACGGGCCGCAACGATCCCTGCCCCTGCGGGAGCGGGAAGAAGTACAAGCGCTGCTGCCTCCCGGCGGACCGTGCGGCGCCCGGAGCGTGGGCGCCCCGCGCCGCCGAGTTCAACCCCGTCGAGGACGACGCCGTCACCCCCGCCGACGTGATGTCGCCGCAGTTCTGGGACGACCTGGAGAAGCGGATCCCGAGCACGGCCCGAAAGAAACTCGCACCGCTCGCCCGACAGGCAAGAGAACTGGCCGAATACGAAAGGCGACGCCCGGCCATCGCGGCCGCGCAGCAGACGCTCGAAGCCTATCGAAGACCCTACGCGCGGCTGTGCAGGAACCACCGGAAATTGCTGGCGCGCGCCGAGGCCCTGTTCGCCGAAGCGCCCTTCGCCTCCATGCGGTTTTCCGCGGACGACCTTCAGCGCGCCTTCGAAGCCGTCGGCTTTCCGCCGATGAACCGGGTGGATGACGCATTCTTCGAGGTCGCCTGGAAAGCGATCGACCACCTGGTGGCCGGAGAACCGCGCAACCTCTTGGCCCGGCGGCTGCTCCTGCTGCTGCCGGAATATGTCGAGCAGGAGCGCTATCTCGACGCCTGGATCATTCAACACAACGCCCTTGCGGTCGGCGCCCCGGAGGAGGGCGGCCGCGGCGTGTTCCTCCTGTGCATGTTCCTGGAGGGCCTGAAGAGCTGGAAGACCCGGCGCGATGAAGAGCAGCGCGCCATGTTCCGCCGGCTTGGCGTCGATCCGGAGGAACTGCGGCGGGCGGGATTCGACGGCGCCGAGCCCCTGATTGAAGGGATCAAGGCCGACAAGGAGAAGTCTGCCGAAATCGCGCGTTTTCTCGAAGCGCACCCGGAACTGAAGGCGATGTCGGAGGCCGGATGCCGCGAATCCGAGGACGCCGCCCTGCGCCTGCTGCAGCGGGAGGATGCGGAATCGCTGCTGCTCTCGCCCGACGAAGTGGAGCCCTGGGTTCCGGTCTTCGCCGAGCGACTCGAAGAACGCCCGGGCTTCAGCGAAGCCGTCGCGAGCCAGTCGAAGCCAACGGCGGAGCAAGAGAAGACGGTGTTCCACATGCTCTACGAGATGGGCGGCGAGATGGCCGCGATGATCTTCACCGAACAACGGCTCCGGCAGCTTGCGGATGCGATCCGCGCCTATCGCCGCCGCCTTACGCGCGAGGACGGAGCCGGGATGGTCGGAGCAAACGGCGCACTCATGGCAGCGAACGCCGAAGACCCCCCGGCCGAAAACCACTTCCTGGCCGTTCTCTGCGCCACCTCGCTTCTCGACGCGGTACAGCGCCTGGGCGGGGAGGACGGAGCGGAGGGGCAGTGCGAGGAGTGTGACCGACCGTGACCCTGGCCGAAGTGCGGCAGGCGTTGAAGGCGGAGGCGAATCCCGCCGACGCGGCCTTCCTTCAGCGGTTCTTCCGCACCGGTCCGGGCGAGTACGGCGAAGGCGACCGCTTCCTCGGAATTCGCGTGCCGGTGCTGCGCCGGCTTTCGCGGACGTATCGCGGGTTGCCGCTGAAGTCCGTCATCCCCCTGCTCCGCTCCCCCTGGCACGAGGCGCGACTGCTGGCCCTGCTGCTGCTCGCGGAGCGGTATCGCAGGGGCGGCCCCGCCGAGCGCGAGGCGGTATTCCGCGCCTACCTCGAGCACACGCGCTTCATCAACAACTGGGACCTGGTCGACGTCTCCGCCTACCGCATCGTCGGCCCGCACCTCGACCCCTCGGATCTCTCGCTGCTGGAGCGCCTGGCCCGTTCCCCGCTGCTCTGGGAGCGCCGCATCGCGATGCTGTCGACCTTCCACTGGATCCGGCAGGGCGAATTCGATCCGACGCTGCGCATCGCCGCGATTCTTGAGAACGATCCGCACGACCTGATCCACAAGGCGGTCGGCTGGATGCTGCGCGAGGTCGGGAACCGCGACCGGGCGCGCGCGGAAGCCTTTCTCCGGCCGCGCTGCCGGACCCTGCCGCGCACGCTGCTGCGCTACGCCATCGAGCGCTACCCCGAACCGCTCCGCCAGCGCTACCTCCGCGGCGACTGGCCGCCCGGAGGCGACCATGCCCGGCGGCGGGCGTCGGGAGCCCTCCGTAAGTTGTCGCCGTAGTCGGCGACCGGCTCTTCCCTTTCCGGTGGACGACTACGGCGACGACTACGGGTCACGATGGCCTCCGGCCTCCCCCTTTCAGCGTCTCATCAGTGATCACTCTCCTCCCAGCCTCCCGTTGAACGTTGAACGTTGGTAACTACTCAGGTACCCGCCCGAAGCGGGCGGGCACCTAAGTGTTGGCCTGCCCCCCCCATGACTTCGGCGACTGGAGAGAGAGCCGCCTTGCCCCGAAACGCACGGGGCGAGATTTCTTCGTTTTAGTGCTGGACTCGGACGGGCTAGTGGGCCTATCGTTCGGGCATGGCACGCGCGAGAGTCATGCAGGGGCGGGAGATCAGCGAGGCGGACCTGGAGCTGATTCGCACCCTGCTGGCGGCCCATCCCGAATGGCACCGCACGCGGC
>PWTM01000224.1 GCA_003563855.1 PVC group bacterium
CGTGTACATTCACGATGACGCGGCTATCGGCATGATGCAGTACAGCGGCGTGAAGATGCGCGACAGCGGCAGCAGCATCCGCCCGATTGCTACGTGCCTCCGAGTACAGATGATCTGCACGGGTCTGGATCGTTTCTCGCTCCTGCCCCATGGCTGGCCGACCGCATGCGGCGAGAGCAATGCCGAAAACAAGCAGATGAGTGAAAGGCCGTCGCATCGCTGCTCTCCAGACCTCAGAACGGTTGCGGCCGTGCCGCATTTCGCGCCTCCCCGCGGCCTCCGCGCTCAGGTGGTAGCCCATGACAGCGGCATAGTGGACCGGGCTGGCGGAGCGGTCAAGCCTGAAGCACGATCAGGATTGGCCGTGTTTGCCCTGATAGTCGCGGCGGTGGATCTCTGCGGGTTCACTGCCGTCCTCTGTTCCCACTCTTCCGCTGGGGGTATCCACGTCGCTCTCCTCTGAGAAGCGCGACTTGTCGTAATCCATCAGGGTTCCAAGTATGATGACTTCAGCGCGAGTCTCCGACCACAACAGGAAGCCGGACCACCAGTTGGCCTTTCGCCTGCCTCCAAGAAACGAAGCGGCCAGCACCCGATAGTCGCCAAGATCATGCTCTCGCGGATCAACACCAATCCGTTGTGCGACTTCTGAGACGTCGAAGCCCATCCCGTTGAGCAAACTCTCCCACATCGCCGCAGATGTGCGCTGGGACTCGGCCGAAAGTTCTTCAAGAGTCGGCGCTCCGAAGGGATAGCTGTCAGCGAAACCCCCTACGCCGGAGCCCTGTCCAAAATCCGGGAAAAGGATCGGAAACTCATCCTTCTGTAGCTGAACCCGGCCGACAAAGGTTACCACCGTGGGCATGGCGGGGCGAGCTCGAATCAGAAATGAGCCTCGTGACATGATCTCTTGAATGAACTCACTTTCCTGTGAGAAGAACGCTCGGATGCCTACGCTGTCTGGCTGCCGGGTACGCCCACGGAATACCCAGAGCAGGAGAGATACGGCGATAATCAGTACCGCGACGGACAGAGCCAGGTGCTTCACTGTGCGAATGCGCATGGGGAACTGTTCTACCGGTAGTGGCGGATTTCGGACACGCTCTCGGATTCCCATTGAACGCGGCTCAGCGGCAGGCGCCACAGGTTGGGCAGCCCACCGGAGAAGGAAAGGCCTACCAATCTCTGACGCTGGCCAAGGGGGTGCTCCGAATCGCGGTAGTCGATCATGCCGGTAAACTGCAGCACGGCAGGAAACCAAGCGTCCATACCGTAGTCCGGACCGCGTGATGGATTGAAGCGAACGTCATCATAAAAGACGTACGACATGCGGCAGCGATGGCAGAGGGGAACAGAGACTCCAACAATGCCAACCATAAGCCGCTCGCAGTCATAGCTGACACGTGTATGAAGGTTATTGACGAGCCACCAGGATGGGCCGAAGGGCACACCCACAACCTGCCGCGAGACGTTGAAGTGCCCACTCAAAGCGCGCATCGCAAGCTGTATCCGCATCGTGCCGTCAATCTCTGCTCGAAACCCGTCTATTTCGTTCATCTCGCGAAGTAGCTCGGGTGCGCCGCGGAACTTCACGATGTCAGCGTCATCATGAAAGGGGTTAAATACGTGTCCAAGGATAAACCTGTGGAGACGCGGAAAGACCGGGATGGGATCCGACCGAGGAGCATGGCGTGGAATCACATCGTCCAGAAGTCCAGAGCTAAGCGCCATCAATCCGT
Source organism: PVC group bacterium (assembly GCA_003563855.1). Classification (GTDB taxonomy): domain Bacteria; phylum Verrucomicrobiota; class Kiritimatiellia; order PWTM01; family PWTM01; genus PWTM01. The sequence goes on from PWTM01000224.1 coordinate 1,740, forward strand.
GAGAATCTACCAGGAAGATGGGTTGATTCTGCAGAAAACTATAGATATGAATTCCCCCCTCCTCCTCAATCGGATCCCGATTGATCCACCTGCCCACTTCGGGACTGTAGTATCTGTAGCCAGATCCGACACCTGTGCGGGGCGTGCACGCACCGCGCGTTGCGCGCCCCTCCGCCCGCGGACCCGCCGCGGCCTCCGCTCTCAGGTGGTAGCCCATGACAGCGGCATGCTGGACCTGCCCAGAGGAGCGGTCAAGCCCGAAACCTCCTCACGCGGCGGTGCGGCTCAGGACGCGTCGCGCTCGCGCGGGTGGCAGCGGCGGTGGGTCTCGCGCAGGTCAGTGACGGTCAGGCGGGCGTAGTGACGCAGGGTGTCGAGGGACTGCGGGTGAGCGCGAGCGAGGCTAGTCGTCACGCCTGTCGACGTCTTCCCATTCGCGCGAGTGAGGCTCCCGAAACGGCGAGCACACCGGAATGCCATACTCCTGCCGGTGCCTAGCCCACCAGCGCTTCAGTGTGCCCAACGCCTCCGGATCGAGGGGCGTATGCAGGTAGCGCTCGCGATCAGCCTCCGTTGCCCCGCGTCGAAGCCCGATGCCGTGCCGCACGCTTACCTGTTGAGGCAGGAGGTGGAGCAACTGCTCCTTCGCGTACCCGTAGGGCCGGTGTGGCTCGCGCCCCTCGTCGGACAGCGCGTCCAGTGCCCGATCAATCAACATCGGCACCCAGGCCTCCCTCTCTGCCAGCCTCGCTCTCCGCCACCAGGCCTCAAACGCGTCGGTGTCCATATACAGGATAGGGTCGAGATTCCTCGTCAGGTGCATAAGCGCGAGCAATCTCCTCGATCCGGCCTCGCGTCGCGGCAACCACCACTCGACCAGGAGCCGCGCCCACTCATCGCGCGGACGATGCTGCCCCACGCGCTCCCACCACGCATCCACCTCCTCAAGCGTCATTGAATAGGTCAATGCATATTCATTCAGGATCTCGCGGGATGAGCAGTTGCGTCCCGTAGGCGCCCACACAGTCGGCTCTCGGTCCAGATCGCAGGCCGCGCGCAGAGCCCTGAAAATAAACTGCCGGGCCGCCACTTCGTTGAATGCGAGGTCGGAATACCATACGCTGATGGCGAGCTGAGCGCGCAGGTGAACAGCAGCTTCCTCCGGCTGATGGACGAAGGCGTGCATAAAGTCCTGACCAAATATTCCTGCCGATACCGCCTCGGCCACTGGATGGGTTACCGTGGCTCTGCTGTGGATGTCAGCGTCTTGGGGCAAAAGCTCCGCGCCGGCAGACATGAAGCCGCTTGCCCAACCCATGGCGGCGCAGACACCAAGCAGGTGAAGGCGGCGGCTAGAAGACATCGTCGTCCCCGATTCGAACGTTACCTGTGAAACGCCAGGGGGTTGGGAATTCTCCCATCGACTCTAGAGATACTTCGCGCCAGACATAGATGAGCCTACTTGTTCCCGCAAACTCGCGTCCGTGGCCACGCCAAATATAGATGGATCGAATAGGCTGGCGGATGCAAACGCAGATCGCGCGACTACGGAATACCTGGAAGATCTCCCTTTGCCAGCGGTGATGCGCCGCCCGGAGCGATGTGAGTTGTGGTGCCTTGTCAACCACATCCACGAGCGGCCCAGCAGCGCCCGCGACCAGTCCGAGTAGGGTGAAGACGGTATCCCGGCTCTTGATGTTCGGATTCTCCACGCCCTCGACCCATAGGTCTTCATTCCGCCGGAATACGGTGCGAACCCCCGACCATACAGCGCCGACGGTTTCCCGGTTGCAGGATGGCAAGGCTGGAAGAAAGCGCGGGGGGGCCAATAGGCCCAAGTAATCATGCCGACACAACGGCCTATTCGCCGTAAACGAGTACAGCGCCAGTCCGCCGCGTTCCCCAATCGGATCCCGATTCACCCACCGCCCCAGTTCGGGACTGTAGTATCTGTAGCCAGATCCGACACCCGTGCGGGGCGTGCACGCACCACGCGTTGCGCGCCCCTCCTCCCGCGGCCCCGCCGCGGC
>PWTM01000152.1 GCA_003563855.1 PVC group bacterium
CCAGCGGGTACGTAACGAACGGGTGCTTGCCATGGAACACGTGAATGTCCGCCCCGCAGACGCCGATGCGCCGCACGCGGATCCGCACCTGCCCCGCGCCCGCCGCGGGCGGCTCAACCTCGCGGAACGCGATCCGCCCCGGCGCTTCCATGACGGCCTGTCGCATGGGCCTAGCTTCCCACCCGGTCCGTAATCGTCCCGGTCGAGATGTCCATCTGGTCCCGCGTCTTGACATCCGTGATCCGGCCATCGACGAGGTAGACCACACGGTCCGAAGCGGCCAGCATCTTGTGGTCGTGCGTGGCGCTGATGATCGTCTTGCCCTGTTCGCGCTTGAACCCGGCCAGCATCGAGATGATTTCCTCGCCGGTCTTCAGGTCAAGGTTGCCGGTCGGCTCGTCCGCCAGGATGATATCCGGGTCGTTGGCCATGGCCCGGGCGATGGCGACGCGCTGCTGCTGGCCGCCGGAGAGCTGCTCGGGGCGGTGATCGTAGCGCTCCCCGAGCCCGACCCGTTGCAGCAACTCGCGCGCGCGCCGGGAGGCCGTGGTGTCGTCGACGCCGGCAAACGTCATGGGCAGCATCACGTTCTGCTCCGCCGTCATGACCTGGACCAGGTTGAACGTCTGGAAGATGAACCCCACCTTGCGGCACCGCACGTAGGCGATCTGCCGCAGATCCATCTTTCGGATATCGTGGCCGTCGAGCACGACCGTGCCCTGCGTCGGCCGGTCCAGCCCCCCGATCATGTTGAACAGCGTGCTCTTTCCGGATCCCGAGGGCCCCATGATGCTGAGGTATTCGCCGCGCTGGATATCGAGATCGACGCCGGCCAGCGCCCAGACCTCTTCCTCACCCATCCGGTAGCGGCGCTTGACTCCCCGGGCGGATACGATGGCGTCAGCGGGCATCGGCACGGCCCTCCTGGATGTCCAGCGCATCGCGCGAGACGTAGCGTTCGATTGCGCCGTCCGTGAGCCAGGCGATGCGGTCGGAGACGGCGAGCATCTTGTGGTCGTGGGTGGCGGTGATCACCGTCACGCCCTCGGACTCGTTGATCTCCCGGAGCAGGTCGATGATCTGGCGTCCGGTCGTGCTGTCGAGGTTGCCCGTCGGCTCGTCGGCCAGCACGATGGCCGGATTGTTGGCGAGCGCCCGGGCGACCGCCACGCGCTGTTGCTGGCCGCCGGACATCTGCACCGGCTTGTGGAAGACCCGGTCGCCCAGGCCCACTTTCCGAAGCAACTCGACCGCCTTGTCCTGCGCTTCGGCCTGGACCATGTCCGCGAAGAGCATCGGCAGCATGACATTGTCGAGCGCCGTGGCGACGGGGATCAGGTTGAACGTCTGGAAGATGTAGCCGATCTTGTGACACCGCAACCAGGCCAGCTCGTACATGTTCAGGGCCGCGATATCGACTTCGTCGATGAACACCTTGCCCGCGTTCGGCTTGTCGAGTCCGCCGATCATGTTGAACAGCGTGCTCTTGCCCGAGCCCGACGGGCCCATGATGGCGACGTACTCGCCGCGCTCGACCTTGAAGTCGACCCCCTTGAGGGCATGCACCTTCTCCCCCCCCATGGTGAAGATCTTGCGCACGCCGATCGCCCGCACGATATGCGTTGCCAGCAGGTCCACCCCGGCCTCGCCTTCTCCGCCCGGCGAGACCACGGTCCCGGCAGCTTCCTCGCCACTCATTTCACCACCCCTTCCACGTCATCGCTCCGCCGTTCGTCACGCTCCGCACCCCGCCGTTCCGCATTCCGCATTCGACACGCTCCATGCGCCGCCGTTCCGCATTCCGCATTCCGCGTTCCGCATTTGTCACACTTCGCTCCGCATCGCGTCGACCGGTTCCATGTGCGCCGCGCTCCAGGCCGGGTAGAGCGCCCCGAGCACCGTCAGCCCGACCCCCGAGAAGAAGCTGGCGGCCAGGATGCGGAGCACGGACGCCGCGGGCAGCAGCGTCCACGCCTCCCGGCCGAACAGGCTCACGCCCTCCGCGTACGCCAGCACGAGGCCGATCACCATGCCGAGCGCGGTGCCCACGATCCCCTGGCAGAGGCTTTCGAAGAGGTAGAGCTTCACGATGAAGGAGTCCAGGCCGCCCAGGCATTTCATCGTGCCGATTTCGCGAAACCGTTCCGTGACGCTGATCAGCATCGCGTTGACGATTCCGACAAAGCTGTTCATCAAGGCGATCCCGAGCATCCAGGCGGTCTGCGTGCGTTGCTCGGCGCTGAGCATCTGCTCGAGAATGCCCTCCCGCGCGAGGCGCTGCCGCAGGGCCTCCGACGCGCGTTCGGCCACGCCTGCCACCATGCCGTTGGAGAAGAGGATATAGGTCAGGAAGGCCAGCGCGAGCGTGATGCAACTGGTGACCAGGAAGGTTTTGACGAGCCGGATCCGCAGGCCCTGCCAGGCGATCTGGAAGACCTTGCGGTACGGCAGGATGGCAATTTTTTCCGTTTCCGGCATTATCGCGGTTTCTCCATTTCCATGACGATCAGCCCTTTCGTCAGCAGCGTCCGCAGGAAACGCGTCACGTTCAGCTCCGCCTCCGGCAGGCTGATCCGGTTCTTGCCCGCAAAGCGGCGGACGACGTCCTGCACCGTACGCGTCCCGTCACACCATTGATAGACGTCCTGGCCGTGGGCATCCAGCCCGAACGTGCGCTCGCACAGCGCATCGGCCCCGAGCCAGCGTTGCCAGGACGGCCGCCGGAACTTGACGGTCACATAGAGTTTGCCGTCGCGCCGCTCCGTGCGCACGGGCGGCGCGGCGTGCGGCCGGGCATCGAGCGCGGCCTGCCGCCGGTCGATGACCGGCGCTGCTTCGCGGGGTTGTTTCCGGCGCATCAGCGTCCCCCCCGCAGGCCGGCGTTCATGCCGTCAATGGCCGCGGCGCAGCAGACGTCCGGGCGCCGGGCCGAGGCCATGTGCTCGGCGACCAGCAGGCGGTTCAGCTCGGCGTCGTGCACCGCCAGGGCGTGGGTCCGGCGGGGGGCGCAGAGGCCCAGGGGGACCGGCAGCCGTTTCCAGGCGTGCCGTTCGATGCCGGAGAGCGCCGTGCGCGTGGCGTGGCGCCAGGGGCGCACCTGGAGGGTACGGCGCCGGACCCGACGATGCTCCTTGAACGGGCCGCGCTCCAGCCAGACTTCGGGCTTCCGCCGGCGCAGTGCGAGGTCCCCGGGATACACCTGGCGGACCAGCAGCGTCTCCGCCCGGCCGCGCGCGAATTCGAGGGCGACATCGCCCGAAAACAAGTGGCGTTGGGTCAGCTCGAACCCGGCGGGGATGCGGAAGCCGACATCGTACATCGCCCATTCGGTGGCCTCGTCCGCCGGCGTCGCGCGCAGCGAGGGCAGGACGGACTTGAGGATGGTCTTCCGGATCTCCTCGGGCAGGACGCCGTTGACCCGGACGGCGAGCAGCAGCGGCGTGCGCGCCGCGTATCCGAACCAGGTCGTGGTCATTTTTCCTTCCGACGTCTGCACGTCGCGAGCCCAGCCGCAGGCGGTGAAGTGCGCTGCCGCCGGCGGGTTTTCCTGGGGCAGGGTGCCCAGCCGCCGCAGCCGGTCCGCCACCCACCGCCGCCCGTCCGGCACGGCCTTTCGCGAGGGGCGTTCCCAGTCGACGACGAACATCGCGCAGTCCGAGTCCCCGACGATCACCTGCCCCTTCCGCGGCGTCCCGGAGAGCTTGAGCGGATGCCAGGCCCCCGGCATCTCGAGCCGCCACCCGGCCCA
>PWTM01000245.1 GCA_003563855.1 PVC group bacterium
CGACACGGGCGGATCGATCCGCGAGCCGGCGGCCTTCTGTGGCTGCGTCGGGCTCAAGCCGACCTACGGGCGGGTCTCGCGCTACGGGCTGACGGCCTTCGCCTCCTCGCTCGACCAGCTCGGGCCGATCACGCGCTGCGTCCGCGACGCCGCCCTGCTGCTGCAGGCGATGGCGGGGCTGGACCCGCGCGACGCGACCTCGGCCGACGCGCCGCCGCCGGAGCCGGAGGCCCCGCCGACCGACCTGCGCGGGATGACCCTCGGGCTGCCGCGCGAGATGTTCGAGGGGGGGATGGACGCCGAGGTCGACGCCGCGGTCCGCGCCGCGGTCGAGCAGTGCCGCGCCCTCGGCGCCAAGGTCGTTGACGTCTCGCTGCCGCATACCCGCTATTCCGTTGCGGCCTACTACATCATCGCCACCGCGGAGGCCTCGGCGAACCTGGCCCGGTTCGACGGCGTGCGCTACGGGCTGCGCGTCGAGGGCGAGGATCCGGTCGAGCTCTATGGCCGGACCCGCGCGGCCGGGTTCGGGCCGGAGGTCAAGCGCCGCATCCTGCTCGGCACCTACGCGTTGAGCAGCGGGTACCACGACGCCTACTACCTGCGCGCGCAGAAGGTGCGAACGCTGATCCGGCGGGATTTCGAGGAGGCCTTCGCGCGTTGCGATGCGCTGCTGGGGCCGACGTCGCCGACCGCGGCCTACCGGATCGGCGAGAAGGTGCGCGACCCGCTCACCATGTACCTGGACGACGTCTTTACCGACCCGGCCAACCTGGCGGGCAACTGTGCGCTCTCGGTGCCCTGCGGTTTCACGGGCGACGGCCGGCCGATCGGCCTGCAGGTGATCGGGCCGGCGATGGAGGAGACGCGCATCCTGCGCGTGGCGGAGGCCTACGAGCGGGCGACGCCCTGGCGGGAGCGGACGCCGCCCTGGCCGCCGCCGGCCGCCGACGCGGAGGCGCGGCCATGAAGTACCGTGCCGCGATCGGCCTCGAGACGCACGTGCAGCTCGCGACGCGCACGAAAATTTTCTGCGCCTGCCCCGCGGCCTTCGGCGCGCCGCCGAACACGCAGGTCTGCCCGGTCTGCCTCGGCTACCCCGGGGCGATGCCGGCGCTGAACGAAGAGGCGGTCCGCCTGACCGTCCTCGCCGGACTCCTGCTCGGCTGCCGGATCAACCCGGTGAGCCGGTTCGACCGCAAGAGCTACTTCTACCCGGACATGCCGAAGAACTACCAGGTCTCGCAGTACGACCAGCCGCTCTGCATCGGCGGCGGGGTCGAGATCGAGGTCGAGGGTCGGCGGCGCACGGTCCGCCTCACGCGCATCCACCTCGAGGAGGACGTGGCCAAGAACACGCACTTCGCGGGCGGCAGCGGCGTGGACTTCAACCGCGCCGGTACGCCGCTGATGGAGATCGTGAGCGAGCCGGACCTCGAGAGCCCGGCCGAGGCGATGGCCTACCTGCAGGCGCTGCGGCAGATCCTGGTCTACGGCGGGATCACCGCCGGGAACCTCGAAGAGGGCAACCTGCGCTGCGATGTGAACTGCTCCCTGCGGCCGGAAGGGCGGCCGGAGCTCGGCGTGAAGACCGAACTCAAGAACCTGAACACGATCAAGGGCGTGTTCCAGGCGCTGACGGCCGAGATCCGGCGCCAGGCGCAGGTGCTCGACGCGGGCGGAACGATCCGGCAGGAGACCCGCCGCTGGGACGATGCGAGCGGGTCGACGCAGGCGATGCGCTCGAAGGAATACGCGCACGACTACCGCTACTTCCCGGAACCGGACCTGTTGCCGGTCGCGCTGGCGCCGGAGACGGTCGAGGCCTGGCGGCAATCGCTGCCCGAGCTTCCGGCCGCGCGGCGCGCGCGCTTCGAGCGCGAACACGGGTTGCCCGCCTACGACGCCGGCGTGCTGGTCGCGGAGAAGGCCGTGGCCGACTTCTTCGAGGCGGTGGTCGGCGCGGGCGCCCCGCCGAAGGCCGCATCGAACTGGGTCATGACCGACCTGCTCCGCCGGCTGGCCGAGCGGGAGATGGACCTCGGGGCCTGCCGGCTCGAGCCCGCGGCGCTGGCCGCGCTCATCGCGCTGGTCGAGCGTGGCGCGCTGAACATGCCCTCGGCGCGCGAGGTGTTCGCCGAGCTCTTCGACCAGGGCGGCGAGCCAGAGGCCATCGTCCAGCGGCGCGGCCTCGCGCAGGTCAGCGATGCGGACGCGATCGGCGCGCTGGCCGATCGGGCCGTGCGCGAGAACCCCGCCTCGGTCGAGGCCTACCGCGCCGGGAAGGCCGCGGCGCTCCAGCACCTGATCGGCCAGGTCATGCGACTGAGCCGCGGCAAGGCCGATCCCCGGCTGGCGCGCGAGGCGATCCGGGCGCGGATCGAAGACGTCGCGGAGACCGACGATGCCTGACACCGATGCCCCGCCGCCGCTGACCGGCGCCCTGCACGAGGCCGAGGCCGCGCTCGCGGCGACCGACCCCGCTGCCCGGCGGGCCGCGCTCGGGAGGCTCTGCGCCGCCGCCCGGGACGGCGCGGCCGCGTTGCCGCCCCCGGGTGAAGCGGTCAACCTGCACGCGCACACCGTCTACTCGTACAACCCGTACGGCTACACGCCGTCGGCCTTCGCCTGGCTCGCGCGCCGCAAGGGTCTGGCTGCCGCCGGCATCGTGGACTTCGACGTGCTCGACGGCGTCGCCGAGTTCCTCGATGCGGGGGCGCGACTCCGGCTTCCGGTCTGCGCCGGCATGGAGACGCGCGTATTCATCCCGCCGTTCGCCTCGCGCGTGATCAACTCGCCGGGCGAGCCCGGCATCGCCTACCACACGGGGTTCGGCTTCGCCGCCGGCGACGTGCCCGCCGGCCAGGCGGACTTCCTGCGCCATCTGCGCGCAACGGCGGAGGCGCGAAACCGCGGCATGGTCGAGCGTGTGAACGCCTTCCTCGCGCCGGTCGCGCTGGACTACGACCGCGACGTGCTGCCGCTGACCCCTTCGGGCAATGCCACGGAGCGGCATCTCTGTGCCGCCTACGCGCGGAAGGCCGCGGCCCTGTTCTCCGATCCCGCCGAGCTGGCGGCGTACTGGGCCAACCGGCTAGGGGCCGCGCCCGAGGACCTTCCCGACGGCCCGGGCCTGCAGGCACAGATCCGCGCGCGGACGATGAAGCGCGGCGGTGCGGGCTACGTCGTTCCGGACGGCGGCTCGTTTCCGACGATCGAGGCGACCAACCGCTTCATCCTGGCCGCCGGTGCGATTCCGACGCTGACCTGGCTCGACGGCACCTCGGAGGGCGAGCAGGCGATCGAAGAATTGCTCGATCTCGCGGAGGCGCAGGGAACGCTGGCGGTGAACATCATCCCGGACCGCAACTTCACGCCCGGGGTCGTGGACGAGAAGCTGCGGAACCTGCAGGCGTTTATCGCGCAGGCCGAGGCCCGCCGCCTTCCCGTCGCCGTCGGCACGGAGATGAACAGCCCGGGGAACCGGTTCGTGGACCGGTTCGAGAGCGAAGAACTGCGCCCGTTCGTTCCGGTCTTCCGCCGGGGCGCGCGCGTCTTCCATGCGCACACGCGGCTCCGCCAGCAGCTCGGCATCGGCTACGCGGGCCCGTGGGCGGACCGCCGGCTCCCGGACCGGGCGGCGCGCCAGGCCTTCTTTGAGGACGTCGGCGAGCGGCTCGAGCGCGTTCCGCCCGAAGCGCTGCACGGCCTGCCGTCCG
>PWTM01000017.1 GCA_003563855.1 PVC group bacterium
CTTTCCGCCCCCCACGGGGCAAGCCCGTGGGGACGCGCCGGAACCGACAATCCGGTCGCCCCCGTCTCCCGCTCTCGTCGTTTCCGGTCTTCCCCATGTCTTCCCGGCCGACGACTACGGCGACGACTACGGTGGACGATCGAAGACTCCCCCGTCGTGAACCGTAGTCGTCGGCGACGTCGAAAAGGGGCGCCGCGATCTTCTATTTCAAGCCCTGCCCCTCGCGCCGGGACAGCGCGTGCTCCTCGATGGCGGCGATGAGGACCGGGACGGTGAACCAGGAGAGGACGGCCAGCGTCATGCCGCCGACGATCGGGAGGGCCAGCGGCCGGAGCAGCTCGGCGCCGCGGCCGGTCGAGGCCAGGACCGGCATCAGCGCCAGCAGCGTCGTGGCCGAGGTCATCACGCAGGGCCGGATGCGGCGCCGGCCGGCCTCGATCACGGCCGCGCGCACGGCCGCACGCGTGCGCGGACGATCGGCCGCCAGGCGCTGGCGGATGTAGGTGGCCAGGACGACGCCGTCGTCCACCGCGATGCCGAAGAGCGCGAGGAACCCGACCCAGACGGCCACGCTGAGGTTGACGGTCTGGAAGTTGAAGAGTTCGCGCAGGTTGACGCCGAAGACCGCGAAGTTGAGGAACCAGGGCCGGCCGTAGAGGTGGAGCATCACGAACCCGCCCGCCCAGGCGACCGCGATGCCGCTGAAGATGGCGAGCGTCCAGGAGAAGCGGCGGAACTGGAAGTGGAGGACCAGGAAGATCAGCGCGAGCGCGATCGGCAGCACGACGCGCAGCGTGGCCATGGCGCGGAGCTGGTGCTCGTAGGCGCCGGCGAAACGCCAGCTCACCCCCGGCGGCACGGTCAGGTCGCCCGCCTCCACGAGCGCGGCAAGGTAGGCCTCCGCGCCCTCGACGACGTCGACCTCCGCGAGGCCGGGCTGGCCTCCGAACGTGAGGTAGGCGGTCAGGAACGTGTCCTCGCTGCGGATCATCTGCGGGCCGCGCGCGATCCGCACCTCCGCGACGTCGCCCAGCGGAACCTGTGCGCCGTCCGCGGCCGCCACGAGCACGCGCTCGATCGCGGTGACGTCGTCGCGCAGCTCGCGCGGGTAGCGCACCCGCACCGGGTAGCGCTCGCGGCCCTCGACCGTGGTCGTGACAGTCATGCCGCCGAGGGCCGCGCCGATCGTCTGCTGCACGTCCGCCACGTTCAGCCCGTAGCGCCCGGCCGCCGCGCGGTCGACCGAGATTTCGAGGTAGGGCTTTCCGACGACCCGCTCGGCGTTCACGGTCTCGGCGCGCACCCCGGGCGCCTCGCGCAGGCGCCGTTCCAGCACGAGCGCCATCCGATCGAGCGTCTCGAGGTCGGGCGCGCGGAGCTTCATCCCCATCGGCGCGCGCATCCCCGTCTGCAGCATGACCAGCCGGGTCTCGATCGGCTGGAGCTTGGGCGCCGAGGTCGTTCCGGGAATCTCGGCGGCGCGCACGATTTCGTTCCAGATATCGTCGGGCGTGCGGATGTGGTCGCGCCACTGGCGGTAGGGACGCCCGCGGGGGTCGGGAATCAGTTCCCCGTCCGCGTCCCGCGCGAACGCGCCGGCCGCGCGGTCATAGCGGAAGCGGACGCGACGCCCGGCCTCGTCGAGCACGTACTCGGGCTTGTAGTGGATGACCGTCTCGATCATCGAGACCGGGGCCGGGTCGAGCGCGCTCTCGGCGCGGCCGAGTTTGCCGACGACGAGGTCGACCTCGGGCACGGAGGCCATCGCGAGGTCCTGGTACTGCATGACTTCGAGCACCTCGCCGAGCGAGGCATGGGGCATGGTGGTCGGCATCCAGAGGAACGAGCCCTCGTCGAGACGGGGCATGAACTCGCGTCCAAGGCCTGGAAACGCATGGACCGCCCACACCCAGGGCCTGGACGCGCGCAGCGGCCGGGCATCGAGTCCGGCGCCCTCGAGCGCGTCCGGAAACGGGCCGAAGACGCGGTCGAACCCGAACCCGACGGTGAGCCCGGAGATGACGACGGCAACGGGCAGGACGGCGAAGACGGCCTTGTGCGCGAGCGCCCAGCCCAGCAGGCGGCGATAGACGCGCAGCAGGAGGAAGAAGAGCGCCATCAGGCCGCCGACGAGCAGCGCGACAAAGACGAGGTTGCGCAGCCCGCCGCGCGCGGGACCGAGCGGTTCCCAGATCCGGGCCAGCAGCAGGATCGCGAGGAAGATCGCGATCGCGTTTCCCGCGCGGGCCAGCGGTCGCGCGACCGCCCGGCCGAACCGCCGCCACGAGGCGGGGATTAACCTGGGGAGGCCGAGCCCCGCGGCCACCAGCACGGCCGCGCCGCCGAGTCCGGCCCAGAGCGGGGCGCCGCGGCGGGCGGCGAGCGCGCCGGCCGCCAGCGCGAGCAGGATCCAGCCGATCCGCCGGGCGCGCGCGCCCGGCCGCCACGCGGCCGCGTGCATGAGCGCCGGTACGAAGGCGAGCGCCACGAGGATCGAACTGAAGAGGACGAAGGTCCAGGTGGTCGCCATCGGCCGGAACATCCGGCCCTCCTCGCCGGTCATCGTCAGGACCGGCAGGAAGCCGAGCACCGTGGTGGTCATCGCCGTGAGCATGGCCGATCCGACCTCGTGCGCGCCGCGCAGGATCGTCGGGAGCCTCGGCGCGTCCGGGCCGGCCTCGCGCAGGTGGCGGCGGACGTTTTCCGAAAGGATGATGCCCATGTCCGCGATCACGCCGATCGCGATGGCGATCCCGCCCAGCGAGACCAGGTTGCTGTCCACGCCGGCGAGCTTCATCAGGATGAAGGCCGCGAGGATCGCCAGCGGGAGCAGGCCGCTGACGATCAGGGCGCTCGAAAGGTGCATGACGAGGATCAGGATCACCGCGATGACGACGAGCGCCTCCTCGACCAGCGCGTCGTTCAACGTGGCCAGCGTCTCGTGGATCAGCCCGGTGCGATCGTAGAACGAGACGATCTCGAGCTGGCTGACGGTGACGCCGTCGGGCCACTGGTCGCGCGGATGCGCCCGCAGCCAGCGCAGCCAGTGTTCCTGGTGCAGCGCCGCGCCGTCGAAGGGCTCGAATCCCTGTTCGGCGGCGAACGCGGCGACCGCGGCCCGGTCGGTCGCCTCCCAGTCGACGATCGCGCGGGCGGGCAGGCCGGTCCGGATCTCCTCGATCCGCGCCTGGACGTTGCGGATCGCCTCGAGCGGATTGAACCCCTCGCGGACGACGACCACGCCGCCTACGGCTTCGGCGCCCATTACCGTCAGCGCGCCGCGCCGCTGGGCGGGGCCGAGCGTGACGGCTGCCACGTCGGCGACGCGAATCGGCAGCCTGTCGGGTCCGGCGCGCACGACCGCCTGCTCGAGATCGGGCAGCCCGCGCAGGAAGCCGAGTCCGCGCACGATGTACTCGACCCGGTTGATCTCGGTCACGCGCGCGCCGATGTCCAGGTTGCTGCGCCGGACGGACTCGACGACCTGGCCGAGCGTGACGCCGTGCGCGCGGAGGGCATCCGGATCCACGTCCACCTGGTACTCCCGCACGAACCCGCCGATCGAGGCGACCTCGCTGATCCCCTCGGCCGAGAGCAGGGCGTACCGGACGGTCCAGTCCTGGATGCTGCGCAGTTCGTGCAGGTCCCAGCCGCCGGTCGTGTTGCCGTCCGGGTCTCGGCCCTCGAGCGTGTACCAGAAGACCTGCCCGAGCGCCGTGGCGTCGGGGCCGAGCGCCGGCTGCGCTTCGTCGGGCAGGAGCCCGGCGGGCAGGCTCGCGAGTTTCTCCACGATCCGGGCGCGCGCCCAGTAGAACTCGACGTCGTCGTGGAAGATCAGGAAAACGAGTGAGGCGCCGAACATCGAGCTGCTGCGCACCTCGCGCACGCCGGGTACGCCCATCAGCGACACGGTCAGCGGGTAGGTGACCTGGTCCTCGACGTCCTGCGGCGAACGGCCGGGCCATTCCGTAAAGACGATCTGCTGGTTCTCGCCCAGGTTCGGGATCGCGTCCACCGGCACGGGCGCGCGGGGAAAGCGCCCCAGGTCCCAGTCGAACGGCGCCACGGCGACCCCCCAGAGCACCAGCCCGGCCAGCAGCACGAACGTCACCAGCTTCTGCTCGAGGAAGAAGCGGATCAGGGCCGCCAGCGGCCCGCGCGGAGGCGGGGGCGGGGGAACCTCGGACTGCGTCGGCGACTTCATCGCCCCCCCCCCGGGAACGCCACGCTCCAGCGTGGCACGGTCCTGGTTCTCGCGGCCCTCGTCCCCTGATCGGCCAGGCTGGAGCCTGGCGTTCCCGGGGGGCGCACCCTTGCCAGCGGCATCGAATTTCCGTGGTTCAGTCATCCGTCTTCTCAAACACCACGCCCCTGGCGCGATGCTCCTCGATGATCTCGTCGGCCCGTTCGCGCACTTCGTCGAGGCAGCCGGGGCAGCAGACGTAGATGCGCCGGCCGTCGTGGTCATGGTAGTGGTCGCGGTCGATCGGAAGGTCCATGACCGGGCAGTGCGTCTGGAGCCGGTAGGGCGTGATCCCCTCTTCCCGCATGGCCCGGATGTACCGTTGGGGGTCCTCGAGAATCGCGTCGTCGCAGCCTGGGCAGCAGACGTAGATCCGGTAGCCCTCGACCTCGACGAAGTGGTCGCGGTTAATCGGCCCGCCCATAACCGGGCAATGGGTCTGGCGCCGCGGCTCCGCCGCGTGATCGTCGTGCCCGGGTTCGCCGTGATCGTGCGCCGGCGGCGCGTCCCCTTCCGGGGCCATCAGGCTCGGCCGGCCGCGGATCTGCAACTCGCTGTCGATCTTGAACTGGCCGTGGACCACGACCGGGTCCCCTTCCTCCAGGCCGTCCTCGACGACGAACACGTTCCCCGCGCGCGGGCCGAGCGTGACCTCGCGCGCCTCGAACGTCGGTCGGTCGGTGTCCGGCACACGCACATAGACCAGCGCGCGCCGGCCCATGAGCAACGGCGCGGTGGCGGGGATGACGAGGGGTGGGGGTGGCGTGTGGGGTTGCGCGTCTGGCGTGTCGGCGCTCCCGGGTTGCGCGATCGGCGGGTAGGCGGAAAGGACCCGGGCGGAGGCGAACATGTCGGGGCGGAGGACGCCGTCCGGGTTGTCCGCCTCGACCCGCAGGCGTGCGGTCCGCGAGCGGGGGTCGACGACCGGGTCCACGAACGTGACGATGCCCTCGAAGGATTGCCCCGGCAGGCCCGCCACCGTGAAATGCGCCGCCTGGCCGACGGCGGTCCACGGCAGGTCGCGTTCGTAGGCCTCCAGGTTGATCCAGACGCGCGACAGGTCGGCGATCCGCGTCAGGTGCGCGCCCTCGCGCAGAAACTCGCCCTCGCGGGCGGTTACCGCGAGCACGACGCCGTCGGCCGGACTCTCCAGCCGGAACGTGCGCGGCGCCACGCCCTCCCGCTCGATCTCCGCGATCTGTTGTTCGCTGACGCCCATGCGGCGCAGGCGGGCGCGGGCGGCCGCGACGGTTGCGTCCGTGCCGGCCACCAGCAGTTCGCGCATGGCGGTGACCGCGGACGGACTGTAGAGCTCGGCCAGCAGATCGCCCCGGGCCACCGGCTGCCAGGGCGTATTCGCCGCCAGGCGCTCCACGTACGCGTCCGTTCGGACGGGAACGTTGACCAGGCGGCTTTCGTCGAAACCGATCTTGCCGAGCAGTCCGATCTCGATCTCGACCGGCCGTCGCTCGACCGGCCAGGTGCGGATGTCCATCAGTGCGGCGGCCCGTTCGCTCACCCGCAGGCGCGGCCGCTCGGCATCGTCCTCTTCGTCCTCATCATCCGTGGGAACGGGGATCAGGTCCATGAAGCAGATCGGGCACTTGTCGTCCGGGTCCGGCGAACGCACCTGAGGGTGCATCGAGCAGGTGTACATCTGCGCCGCGCGCGCCGGCTCTTCGGCCGGTTCCCCGTCCGGCCCGATGTCGGCGCGATCTGCCGGCCCCGGCGCGAGCCAGCCGCGCAGGAGGAACCCGACGGCCACCAGCAGCACCGCGCCCACCAGCCCCAGGCCCCACACCAGTCTCCGGCGAAACACCCCCCGTTTCATCGCAAGCCCTCCACTTCAACGAGCTGATCCGACGGATCCGACGGATCGGTCCGATCGGTCCGATCACCCTCCCCGACGCGGGCGCGGACCTCCGCGAGCGCGATGGCGAGGTCGGCCTCGGCGCGTTCGGCGAGGAGCCGGTATTCGAGCAGCGTGCGCTGGGCGTCGATCGGCGCCGTGAATCCGACGCGTCCCTCGGCGTAGGCCTGCCGCGCGGCGTCCAGCGCCTGCCCGGCCAGCGGGAGCAGCGTTTCGCGGTAGAGGCCCAGGCGCCGACCGGCGTCGCGGTAGCGGAAGACGGCCCCGCTCAGTTCCTCGCGCGCCTTCCGGTGCAGCGCTTCGCGTTCCCGTTCGGCCGCTCGTGCCTGTGCGGCCGCCTCGCGCCGCTCGGCGCGGACGCGGCCGCGCCAGATCGGCAGCGTCGCGCCCGCCATCACCCCGACGCCCATCTCCGTTCCGCGCCCGTCCCTGCCGTCCATGACCATCCACTCCGCGCCGACCATCCCCCGCGGCCAGCCGCCCCGGCGGGCGAGCGCCTCGCCGTACCCGGCCGCCTCGACCCGCGACGCGGCGGACTTCAGCTCCGGGTTCAGCTCGGCGAGGATCCCGGCCAGTGCGTCCTCGTCCATCGCCTCCGGCGCCGTCGCGTCCGCCGTCGGCCACGGCAGCGGCACGTCGGCCGACAGGTTCAGCAGCGCGGCCAGCGCCGCCGAGCTCGGACGGCGCTCCTCGCGCAACGCCGCGAGCCGGTCGCCCAGCCGCTCCCGCTCGACCTGCGCCTGGATCAGCTCCGCGAACGGGGCCTCCTCGGCCTCGTACCGAGCGCGGACCGCGGCCTCGAGTTCGACGAGCAGCCGGTGGTTCTCGGCCGTCACCTCGATGGCACGGCCAAGGTAGCGGTACTCATGGAAGGCGCGGGTCACGCGTTCGAACACCTCGAAGCGTTCTGCGTCGAACGCGTGCATCGCGGCCCGCGCCTCCGCGGCCGCCTTGCGCCGGCGCAACCGCCGTGCGCCGGGCGGCGGAAACATCTGCACGAGGCCCACCTCGCTGCGCCGGTCCATCCGGTCGAAGGCCACACCGAAGGAGAGCGTCGGATCGTCCAACGCGCGTGCCTGCGGCGCCCGCGCCTCCGCGGCCTGCCAGCGCTCGAATGCGGCGCGCAGGCCGGGGTTCTGCGCGAACGCCAGCGCCAGGTGCTCCTCCAGCGTCGCCGTCCCGTTCAGGACCGCGGCGACCAGCACGGCCGGCGCGGCATCGGGAGCCGAATCGGGCGCCGCTCCAGGTGCCGGCCCCGCCCCGGAAAGCAGCAGTACAGCCAGCACCCCGAATCCCGCCAACCGTAACTCTCGCACCCCGTCCATCGCTCCTCTCCCGCGCGCCCCGGTCGAAACGCCGAGCGCAGGGGAAGTATACCCCGCCGGGGTATCATGTCAAAAGGAACGAGCACTTCGAAGGATGGGACCGTGCCACGCTGGAGCGTGGCGTTCCCGGGGGGCGGACATCCACCCGCTACGCTTCTACGGGCGGCTCTTACGCTGCCAAAGGGGTGACGCGATATGGAGTGCGGCGGCAGAGGGCGAAGCCCGGCGACGCCGCTTTCGGTTGGCGGGGGGCACGTGGTGTCTGGGACGTGACTTGGGCTCTTCTCAGTTCTTCCCGGTCGACGAGTCCGGGCTCCAATCGTCCGCCGCTATCGTCGCCCCCTATCGTCGCACGGAGAGGGCCGCTGAAGAACCGGTCACGACGAGGAAGCGAGCGCCCGCGCGGCGGCGGCGAGGAAGCGGGCGATGTCGGCGGGGGTGTGGGCGGCGGAGAGGAAGCAGGTCTCGAAAGCCGAGGGCGGGAGGTAGATGCCCGCGTCGAGCATGCGGCGGAAGAACCGGGCGTAGGCCGCTGCGTCGCACCGCCGGGCGTCGGCCAGGTTGCGCACGGGACCCTCGCCGAAGAAGACGGTGAAGAGCCCGCCGAGCTGCGCGCAGTGCGCCGCCACGCCCCGGCGGCGCGCCGCCTCGTCGAAGCCCCGCGCCAGCGTCTCGCCCAGCGCCGCCATGCGCGCGTACGGATCCTCCGCCAGCAGCGTCCGCAGCGTCGCCAGCCCGGCCGCGACCGCCACCGGGTTCCCGCTCAGCGTCCCCGCCTGGTAGACGTCGCCCAGCGGCGCGAGCCGGTCCATGATCCCCGCGCGGCCGCCGACCGCGCCGATCGGAAGGCCCCCGCCGACGATCTTGCCCAGGCACGTGAGGTCCGGCGCGATCCCGCGCAATACGCCGACGGTGGTCGGACCGAGCCGGAACCCCGTGATGACCTCGTCGAAAATGAGCACGGCGCCCGTCGCGCGCGCGATCTTCCGCAGGCCCTCGAGGAAGCCCGGTGCGGGCGGGACCAGCCCCATGTTGCCGGCGACCGGTTCGACGACGATCGCGGCCAGGTCGCGCCCGTGCCGGACGGCAAGCCGCTCGACCGCGGCAATGTCGTTGTAGGGCGCGACCAGCACGTCCGCCGCAACGGCGCCCGGCACGCCGGCGGACGAAGCGACGCCCGCGGTCAGCAGTCCGCTCCCGGCTGCGACAAGGAACGGATCGGCGTGGCCGTGATAGCCGCCGTCGAATTTCAGGATCTTCGCCCGCCCCGTGTGCGCCCGCGCGAGGCGGATCGCCGTCATGCACGCCTCGGTCCCCGAGTTGACCAGCCGCACCCGCTTCATGGACGGGACCTGTGCGCAGAGCAGCTCGGCCAGCTCGACTTCCCGCTTGGTGCAGGCGCCGAAGGATGTGCCGTCCGCCGCCGCGCGCTGCACGGCTTCGACCACCGCCGGGTGCGCGTGCCCGAGGACGAGCGGCCCCCAGGAGCCGCAGAAGTCCAGGAGCGCGCGGCCGTCCGCCGAGACCAGGCGCGCGCCGCGGGCGCGCCGGACGAAGACCGGCGTCCCGCCGACGGCGCGGAAGGCGCGCACCGGGCTGTTGACGCCGCCCGGGATGACGGCGCGGGCGCGCGCGAAGAGCCGCGCCGATGGGCCGCCCCCCGGCGTCGCTCCCTTCGCCCGCTTCGGCCGGCGCGTCACGGCCGCACCTCCGCGTCGGACCCCTCGAGGATCTCGCCCAGCCGGCTGGCCCAGTAGGTGAGGATCAGGTCGGCGCCCGCGCGCCGGATGGCGAAGAGAGATTCGCGGACCATCGCCCGCAGGTCGCCCATGCCGCGCTCGGCCGCGGCGACCAGCATCGCGTACTCGCCGCTGACGTTGTAGGCAGCGATCGGCAGCGCGGTGCGCTCGCGCAGCCGCGCGAGGACGTCGAGGTAGAAGAGCGCCGGCTTGACCATCAGCAGGTCCGCGCCCTCCGCCTCGTCCAGCGCGGATTCCCGCAGCGCGGTGCGCAGGTCGGCGGTCGACGCCTGGTAGCCCCGGCGGTCGCCGGATTGCGGCGCCGACTGCTCGGCCTCGCGGAACGGACCGTACATCGCCGAGGCGAACTTAGTGGAATAGCTCATCAGCAGCGTGTCCGCGGCGCCCGCCTCGTCGAGCGCCTGCCGCAGCGCGGCGACCTGCCCGTCCATCATCGCGCTCGGCGCCACGACGTCCGCGCCGGCGGCAGCGTGCGAGACCGCCACGCGCGCGAGCGCGGCGCAGGCCGCGTCGTTGTCCACCTGCCCGTCGGGCCGCAGCGGGCCGCAGTGGCCGTGCCGCGTGTAGGCGCAGAGGCAGACGTCCGTGAAAACCGCCAGGTCCGGGTACGCGCGCTTGACCGCGCGGACGGCCCGCTGGGCCGCCGCCCGGTCGTTCCAGGCCTCGGCGCCGGTGTCGTCCTTGCGCCCCTCGTCCGGCAGCCCGAAGACCAGGAGGCCGCCGATGCCGGCCCGCACCGGGCCCTCGAGGTCGCGCAGCAGCGCATCCACCCCGTAACGATACTGGCCGGGCAGTGACGCGATCGGCTCGCGCGCGCCGTCGCCCGGCCGGACGAAAACCGGCCAGACGAGCTTCTCCGGCCCTGGCATCGGCGCATCGAACAGCCGTCGGCGCGCGGCCGTCAACCGCAGCCGCCGGAGCCGAACCTGGGGATAGCCTGCCGTCATGCCTGTGTCTCCTTCTCCTGCAATTCCTGCTCCACCACGGCGCCGGCCAGCGCCGCGATGGCCGAGGCCACCGTGGCCTCGGGCGCGGTGCAGGTCAACGCGATCCCGCGCGGCTCGAGGACGGCGCGGGTCGGCCCGCCCATCGCCGCGACGAGCTTTCCGGCCAGCGTTTCGGGCGGGCGCAGCGCGAAGAACGCCTCGGCGGCCGAGGCGCTGGCGAAGAAGACGGCGTCGAAAGACGGAATGCACTCCGGGCGCAACGGCTCGTTGTCGTAGAGCACCGTGTCCGTCACCGCGAACCCCGCCCGTGCCAGCGCCTCGCCGAGCGCGGGCCCCGCCCGCCGCGACCGCAGGCGCAGCAGCCGGGCGCCGGCCGGCGCGAAGCCCGCGGCCGCCTCGAGCACGCCCGCCGAGCCGAAATCGCGCACGGGCAGCGCATCGGGCTCGATGCCGTGCGCCCGGAAGACCGCGGCCGTGCCGGGGCCGGCCGCCAGGATCCGCGGCAGCGCCCGCGCGTCGAGGCCCGCCCGCGGGAGGAGGGCCATCAGGCAGCGCACCGAGGCGGGCGAGGTGATCACCAGCCCGTCGAACGACCGAAGCCCGCGCAGGACCGCCGCGCAGTCCGGTGCCGGGACCAGCCGGATCAGCGGCAGCGGCAGCGGCACGCCCCCGAAGTCGCGCACCGCGGCGGCCGCCTTCGCCTGGAGGTCCTCGCTGCACGGGAGCAGGACGCGCCGGCCGTCCAGCGCGCCGCGGTGCAGGAAGGCCGGCGCCGCCGCCGGCGCGCCGACGAGCACGAGCCCCGGCGCATTGCGGCGCACCGCGCCCGCGACCTGCGCCGCGGCCACCCGGTCCGAGAGGTCGGCCAGCGTGCCCCGGACGACGGCCTCGTCCGGCGCGCCTGCGTCGAAAACCGCGGCGGCGTGCGTTTCGGGCGCGAGCCCGTCCGCCGCGAGGTCCGCGGCGATCCGGTCGAGCACGCCCATGCCCATGAAGAAGACGATCGGCAACGCGGCCCGCGCCCGGGCGTCTACCGGGCCGATGCCGCCGCCCTGCTCCCGCGGCGTCATTGCGGCGAACCCGCGCGAGGCGCCGCGCCGCGTGAGGAGCAGCCCGGTCCCCGTCGTCGCCGCGACCAGGCTGCTGACGCCGGGAAGCACGCGGCAGGGGAGCCCCCGCGCATCGAGCGCCGCGAGCTCCTCGGCCAGCCGGCCGAAGAGGCCGGGATCGCCGCCCTTGAGCCGGACCACGCGGCGCCCGCGGCGCGCGGTGTCCACCAGCCGTCGGTCGATCTCCGCCTGCGCGACCGCGTGGTCGCCGCACCGCTTGCCGACGTCCACCTGCTCCGCCCCGGGCGGAAGCCGGTCGAGCAGCGCGGGGTCGAGCAGCCGGTCGTGGAAACAGACCTCGCAGGCCGCCAGCGCCTCGGCCGTCGCCAGCGTGCAGTTCCCGGCCGAGCCGCTGCCGGCTCCGGCGAAGACCACCGGCCTGACGAACAGGCGCCGGATCCGCTCGAAGCGCGCATCGCCGGCCCTGAATGTGAGGGCCAGGTACCCTTGGCCGGCCGGCGGCCGCAGCTCCTCGAGGGGGATCGCGCGGTGGATGCGCGCCGCCAGGCCCAGCCGCTCGAGTGCGGCGGCGGCGATGAGCAGCAGGTCGAAGGCGCCGGCGTCGAGCTGGGCCAGCCGCTCCTCGATCGTACCCCGCACGGGGACGCACCGCAGCGACGGGCCGTGCGTCCGGCACCAGGCCTCCCGCCGCGCGCTGCTCACCCCGGCCACGGCGCCGTCCGGGAGATCGGCGAGCGTCGCCCCGGGGCGCAGCACGACCGCGTCGCGCGGATCGGCGGGGTCCGGCAGCCAGAACCAGTCCAGGTCGTCCGGAACCGGGTCTTCCAGGTCCTTCGCGCTGTGCACCGCGGCATCGGCGCCGCCCGCGCGCACCGCCGCGTGAAGGTCGCGCGTGAAGAAGTCCGGCGCGCTCTCGCGCAGGTCGGTCGTCTTGTCCCGGTCGCCCGGCGTCGGGCAGGGCAGGATCTCGAACCGCGCGCCCGGCAGCAGCCGGCGGATCGCCGTGACCGCCTCGTCGGCCTGGAGACGGGCCAGCGGACTGGCCCGGGTCGCAAGGCGGTATCGCAGGCTCGTCTCGACCATGGCGCGCCCAGTCTCGCACGCCCGCGCGCTCCTCTTCAAGCGGGGTGTCCCGTGTGGATTTTCCCCAGTTTTCGGCGTGCTGAAACGCTGAAAGGGGAAGGCCGGAGGCGCTCGTGATCCGTAGTCGTCGCCGTAGCTTGCCCGCCGTAGCCCGTAGGGCGAAGGCAGGTCGTCAGCCGAAAAGGGACGAGCCGGTCGACGACTACGGCGACGACTACGGCTCACGAGGGAGCGGTGGCAGAGTCCCGGGCGCGCCCCGCGCCCGGGACGGCAGCCTGCCCTCCGTAGCGAGCGGAGCGCGAAGGAGGGACACCGCTTTCGCCCCCGCCAAGACCGCTTACCCCCCGCCGACCGAAAGCGGCGTCGCCGGGCTTCGCCCTCTGCCGCCGCACTCCATATCGCGTCACCCTTCTGGCAGCGTAAGAGCCCCCGCAGAAGCGTAGCGGGTGGTATCCGCCCCCCGGGAACGCCACGCTCCAGCGTGGCACGGTCCTGGTCCGCGCGGTTCTCGTCCCCTTGGTCGGCCAGGCTGGAGCCTGGCGTTCCCGGGGAGCACACTCGGTCTCCATTATCGCCCCCTCGGACGGGGATTGCCCGGGGCGGCACGGGGACGGCGCCCAGATGAGCACTGCGGGAAACCGGGCGCGTGTGGCTAGGGTGCGGAAGGCGTCGGCCCGGCCAGGATCGCGCGGTCGACCTCGCGCCCGTCGGTGTTCACGAGGCGGAACTCCACGAGGGGACCTTCAACCGTGATGACCGTGGCGAAATGGGGGCTGCCCTCGACCTCGGTCGGCGCCTGGCCCTCGGGGCGCACGACCAGGCCGCCGCCCTCCCGGCGGCTGAACCAGACATCGCCGGGCAGGACGTTGGGCAGACCCCGGTCCCGGCGGTCGGCCGGGAGCCGTCCGCTCATCCCGGCGGTTGCGTTGATGATGTAGTGCACCCCGTCCCGGCGGTACTCCGCCAGGCCCCGGCCCCCGATCGGCGCGTTCACGATGTCTCCGATCAGCAGCGCGAAGTCCGGCGCCAGCGAGCGGAGCAGCGCGACCATCGGCGCCTCGCGCCGGCTGTGCAGATCGGAAATCGCCACGAAGGTGAAGCGCGTGGTCTCGGTGGGCGGGTTCTCCGCGATCCGCGCCTGCATCAGCGGCCGCGGGTCGTGGTTCGGAAGCGGGAAGTCGTCCAGGGTTCCGGCCGGCCGCTCGCCTGCCGCGCCCCAGGCGGTCAGCCGCCCCCCCCCAGCAGCCACCAGATGCCCCCCAGCCGCCGCTTCCCGCCGCGGCGCCCGGGCCGGGCCGCCCCGGCTACCCACATCCCGCGAATGCTCATCCCGAGCTCCTCACGAAGGCCAGCCGACAGGCGGGACGAAGCCGCAGCGACGTGGCGCGAAGCGCTTCGGCGACAGTTGTGCCTCTCGCAATTCGAGGGTGCGCGCCGACGGATGATGCCTTTTGCGGGGTCCCGCGTCATTCCTGACCGAGCGTGTCCTGCGGCGGGGATCTTCTCCCGCGCC
>PWTM01000106.1 GCA_003563855.1 PVC group bacterium
AGTTCGACGGGGCGGTTGCCATGCGTAGCTCGGAGCGGCTCCATCCACAGGCCGTCTTCGCCCGGCGCGGCGCCGTGCTACGTAGGGCAACCTTCGCTCGTCGCTCCGCTCCGAGCGAAGGCTGGTCGGGGCGGTGGGATTCGAACCCACGACTTTCAGCTCCCAAAGCTGACGCGCTGCCAGACTGCGCCACGCCCCGTGCGGCGGTTGCCGGGCCGAGTATGGGCGGTCGGGCCGCGCGCGCGCAATCGGATTCCGGTGTGGGCTTGCGCCACGGCGCTCGGGCGGCGATACTGCGCGATTCTTCGGGTTCACCTCGGAAATGGGAGCATTCGCCGCATGAAGAAATCGTCCTACACTTTCCTGGAGCAGTTGATCGCCCGCATCAGCCCCTCGGGCTACGAGGAAGACGCCGCGCGGCTCTGGCGCGAGGAGGCCGCCACGTTCGCCGCGGAGGTGCGTTCGGATACGCACGGGAACAGCGTGGCCGTGGTCGGCCCCGGGGGCGCGCCCCGCGTGATGCTCTCCGGCCACATCGACGAGATCGGGTTCCTCGTCTCCCACATCGACGAGAAGGGCTTCCTCTGGGTGGCGCCGATCGGCGGCTGGGATCCGCAGATCGTGCAGGGCCAGCGGGTGCAGATCCGCGGTCGTAAGGGGATCGTGCGCGGCGTGATCGGCAAGTGCCCCGTCCACCTGCTCAAGGAGGATGCGCGCAACAAGGTGGTCAAGATCGACGACATGTGGGTCGATATCGGGGCGCGCGACCGCAAGGACGCGGAGAAGGCGGTCTCGGTCGGCGACCCGATGGTCCTCGCCCATGCGCTCGAGCCCATGCGCGGTTCCGTCGTCGCCGGGCGCGGACTCGACGACCGGGCCGGCGCCTGGGTCGTCCTCGAAGCCGCCCGCCAGTTGGCGGCCTCGACGGCGTTGCGCGCGGAGGTGCACACGGTGGCAACGGTCCAGGAGGAGCTCGGGCTGCGCGGCGCGCGGACCTCGGCGTTCGGGATCGACCCGCAGGTCGGGATCGCGGTCGACGTCACCTTCGCGACCGACCACCCGTCGATGGGCCACGCGGTCCGGCGCGAAGGCGAGGTCAAGCTGGGCGCGGGCGCGGTGATCACCCGCGGCCCGAACATCAACCCGAAGCTTTTCGAGCTGCTCGTCGACACCGCGCGCCGCGAGAAGATCCCGCACCAGGTGATCGCCTCCGCGCGGCCGACCGGAACGGACGCGAACGCCATGCAGATCAACCGGGCCGGCGTGGCCACGGGGCTGCTGAGCATTCCGCTGCGGTACATGCACAGCGCCTGCGAGCTGGTGAACCTCAAGGACATGGACGCCTGCGCCCGGCTGATCGCGCGCGCGGTCGCCCGGATTACCCCGGAGACCGTGTTCCTGGCCTGAGCACGAAAGAGGGAGGGGCCGAGATGGGAGCCTACGCGGAGTTGAGCCCGGCGGACCGGGCGAAGGTGGATGGGCTGCTGGCGGATACGCGGGCGGCCGGCGGGCTGGCGCCGGTGGATCTGGAAGCCTTCTGGCGGGATCAGAAGGCGGCGCAGGCCGATCCGTTCGGCCCCGATATCCCCCAGTGCGCTTTCGGCGCAGGCCTGTCGCACGAGTGCGTCTTCGCGGAACTGGGTATCCCGGTGGACTACCGGCGGTTCCTCGACGACGAGCCCTGGGCACTGGACCTGTGCCGCCGGTATAACGACCGCGCCGAGGAAGTCGTCGGTCGCCGCATTCTGAACGAGACCCCGCGGAACCCGGAGCGGAAGTGGCCCGCGGTGAAGGCGCTTCACGATATCTTCGAGGCGGAGAACGCCTGGGAGGGGGGCGCCTCCGGGTCCTGGTGGCTCAAGGCCTCCGCCCACACGCCGGCGGAACTGGCCGCGCTGCTCGACCGCGTGGAGCGCCGGCTGGAGGACCTTCGGTCCTTCCTGCTGCCGCCCAACTGGGAGGCGGAGAAGGCGCGCCTGACCGGCCTGGGCCTGCGCTCGCCGCTCTATCGCGGCCAGCGGGGACCCTGCACCTTCGCCTGCTCCGTCTTCGGGCCCGAGAACCTGCTCCTGCTCTACTACGACGACCGCGACCTGATGGCGCGGTTCCGCGACGCGATCATCCGCGCGGTCCTCGAGCGGGCCCGCATCCTCGACGAGGAGGCCGGCTTCACGCCGGAGACGGCGCCGCGCGGCTGGTCGTGGATGGACGACAACTCCTGCCTCTTTACGCCCGAGATGTACGACTTCTTCGCCATGCCGATCCACCGCGCGGTCTTCGGCCGCTATGCGGCCGGGCCGGACGACCGGCGCTTCCAGCACAGCGACTCCGCGATGGGCCACCTCCTTCCGCTGATGGCCGAGGTGGATTTCAACCGCGTGAACCTCGGGCCCACGCTCCGGGTCGACGAGATCCGGCGGCACCTGCCGCGCGCGGTGATCCACGGCCAGCTCGCCCCGTTCACCTACAGCCGGAACGAGGAGGCCAACATGGTCGCCGAGTTCCTGCGCGACTTCGGCCAGGCGCGCGCGAACCGCGGGCTGGTCTTCGCCACGGCCGGCTCGGTCAACAACGGCAGCCGCCTGACCGGCATGCGCCTCCTGATGGCCGCCGTCCAGCGCCACGGCCGGTACGACGACTAGCCGGCGCCACCTCCCGACTCTTTCGCGATCGCTGTCCCGATGCTTGTCCCCGCACGTCATCGCTCCCGCGTCGGCCCCGGGCGCTGTTCGACAACGATCGCGGCGAGGATACCGCGTTCCCGGACGCCAAACGTTGAACGTTGAGCGTTGAGCGTTGAACGTTTCCCCCATCCGCTTTTCCCTTGATCCCCGGCCCTCGCCCCTGTAGGAATGCCCTCCCGCACCGCACGCCCCCTTGGGGGGCCGGGGACGCGGTGCCGGGGAACGGAAGGGCGCACGTCATGGCCGAGCAGGATCTTCAGCACTTGATCGACCGTATCCGCCGCGAGGCGATCGGCGAGGCCGAGGCCGAGGCCGAACGCATCGTCGCGGGCGCGCGGGAGAAGGCGGCGGCGACGGTCAAGACGGCGGAAGAAGAGGCGAAAGCGAAGCTGGAGAAGGCCGACGAGGACGCGAAGCAGTTCGACGAGCGCAGCCGCCGCACGTTGGAACAGGCCGCGCGCGACCTGCTGATCACGGTCGGGCAGGGCGTGGAGAACATCCTCTCCGACCTGGTCGAGGGCGCCGTGGACGAGGCCTACGACCACGACCTGCTCAAGGAGATGCTGCTCAAGACTGCGGAGGCCTATGCCGCCGCGGACGGGCGGAAGGGCCGGATCGAGCTGCTGCTCAACGAGAAGGACCAGGAGGCGCTGGTCGACTTCTTCCGCGGACGCTACCGGGAGAGCCTCGGGGAGGGCGTCGAGATTCACACGGACAACGGCATCCTGAAGGGGTTCCGGATCGGATTCGAGGAGGCCACGGTGCGCCACGATTTCACGCGCGAGGCGATTGCCGAGGCGCTGTCGGTCTTCCTCCGCCCGCACCTCTCGGAGATCGTGCACCGCGCCGCGCGCGGGACCTCGAACGATAACGGCAAAGACGCCGGCGACGGCGCGGAAGGCGGGAAGGCGAAAGGCGACGGCAACGGGAAGGACGCCGCGGCGGGCAACGGCAAGGCCGGCGGTTAGCGGATCGCCGGAGGGGGCGCGCGATGGCGTACGAGTACCTGGTGGCCAGCCTGCCGCTGATCTTCTTCGGAGATCCGCCGCCGTTCGACGCGGAGACCTTCCGCCGGAACTGCGAGGGCGTGCTGGGCCCGGCCGATCTCGCGGCGCTCGACCGCGTGCTGGCCGATGCCGATCCGCCGCCGGAGGCGGGCGGCTTCGAGCGCGCCTGGCATAACCGGGAGACGCAGTTGCGCAACGAGATCGCGGCGGTGCGGACCGCGCGGCGCGGTGCGGAGACGCGCGGGAATCTGCGCGATCACGCCGGCTACGACGTGGGCGTGAAGCAGGCGGTGGCGGACGCCTATGAGCGGCCGAACCCGCTGGAGCGGGAGGAGGAGCTGGATCGCGCCCGGTGGCGGGTGCTGGACGAACTGGGGGCGGCCGAACCGTTCGGAGCCGGCGCGGTCCTCGCCTTTGCGGTCAAGCTGCGGATCGCCGGGCGCTGGGCGGCGCTCGACGAGGCGGACGGCCGGGCGCGCCTGGAGGCGCTGCTCGACGCGGCGCCCGAAGCGGAGTCTCAACGAGAGAGCGAATCATGAGTGAAAACACCGGCGCCATCGTGGGCGTGAACGGGAACCTGTTGACCGTGTCGTTCGAGCGGCCGATCTTCCAGAACGAGGTCGCCTTCGCGCGCCACGGGGACGTGCGGCTGAAGGCGGAGGTCATCCGCGTGCGCGGCCGCCGGGCGGAACTGCAGGTCTTCGAGGACACGGCCGGCCTGCGGGCCGGGGATGCCGTCGAGTTTACCGGCGAGCTCCTCTCCGTCGAGCTCGGCCCGGGGCTGCTCGCGCAGGTCTTCGACGGCCTCCAGAACCCGCTGCCCAAGCTCGCCGAGGAGTGCGGCTTCTTCCTGCAGCGCGGCCGGTACCTGGACCCGCTCGACCGCGAGCGGTCGTGGGCGTTCACGCCCGCGGTGGAGAAGGGCGCCCGCCTCCCCGCGGGCGGCAAGCTCGGCACGGTTCCCGAGGGCCTCTTCGACCACTGGATCATGGTGCCCTTCGACGCGGCGGGGCCGGTGACGGTCGAGGAGATCGCCCCGGAGGGCGAGTACCCGGTCACCCACGAGATCGCCCGGATCAAGGACGCGCGGGGCGCATCGCACGCGTTGACCATGATCCGGCGCTGGCCGGTGAAGATCCCGATCCGCGCCTACGCGGAACGGCTGCGCCCCTCGGGTTCGCTCGTCACGCGCATCCGCATCGTCGACACCTTCTTCCCGGTGGCGCGCGGCGGCACCTACTGCATTCCCGGTCCCTTCGGCGCCGGGAAGACGGTCCTCCAGCAGATCACGAGCCGCTACGCGGACGTGGACATCGTGATCGTCGCGGCCTGCGGCGAGCGGGCAGGGGAGGTGGTCGAGACGCTGCGGGAGTTCCCCGAGCTGACCGATCCGCGCACGGGCAAGAGCCTGATGGAGCGCACGCTGATCATCTGCAATACCAGCTCAATGCCCGTGGCCGCGCGCGAGGCGTCCGTCTACACCGCCGTCACGATCGCCGAGTACTACCGCCAGATGGGGCTGAACATCCTCCTGCTGGCCGACTCCACCTCGCGCTGGGCCCAGGCGCTGCGCGAGATGTCCGGCCGGCTGGAGGAAATCCCGGGCGAGGAGGCGTTCCCGGCCTACCTCGAGTCGGTCATCGCGGCCTTCTACGAGCGCGGCGGCATCGTCAAGCTGCACGAGGGCGGGGAGGGGTCCGTCACCATCGGCGGCACGGTCAGCCCGGCCGGCGGCAACTTCGAGGAGCCGGTCACACAGAGCACGCTCAAAGTCGTCGGCGCCTTCCACGGGCTCTCGCGCGAGCGCTCCGACCAGCGCCGCTACCCGGCGATCGACCCGCTGGACAGTTGGAGCAAGTACGAGGGCGTGGTGCCGGCCGCGCCGGTCGAGCAGGCGCGCCGGCTCCTGCGCGAAGGGCACGAGGTCGGGCAGATGATGAAGGTCGTCGGCGAGGAGGGCACCAGCATCGGTGACTTCACCGTCCACCTGAAGGCCGAGTTCCTCGACGCGGTCTACCTCCAGCAGGACGCGTTCCACGAAGTGGACGCGGCGACGCCGGCCGAGCGGCAGCGCTATGTCTTCGAGCGGGTGCACCGCATCCTGGAAACCCCGATGAAGTTCGCCGACAAGGACGCGGCGCGGACGTTTTTCCAGCGGCTGACCCAGGCCGCGCGCGACTGGAACCGTGCGGCGTGGGAAAGCGACGAGTTCAAGGCGCTCGAGGAGCGGATTGAGAAGATGACGGTGGAGGTGACCGACTATGCATAAGGTCTATCACCAGGTCGAGCGCATCGCGGGGAACGTGCTGACGGTCCACGCGGAGGACGTGACCTACGGCGAGCTGGCGCAGGTCGACGCCACGCGCGGGGTCTCGCTCGCGCAGGTTATCCGGATCGACGGCGAGCGCGTGGACCTGCAGGTCTTCGCCGGGGCCCGCGGCGTGGCGACCGACGCGCGCATCCGGTTCCTCGGCCACCCGATGCAGGTCTCGTTCTCGGATTCACTGCTCGGGCGGGCCTTCACCGGCAGCGGGGAGCCGCGCGACCGCGGCCCGGCGATCCGCGAGAACCTCGTCTCGATCGGGGGCCCCTCGGTGAACCCGGCCAAGCGCATCATCCCGCGCAACATGGTCCGCACGGGCATCCCGATGATCGACGTCTTCAACACGCTGGTCGAGTCGCAGAAGCTGCCGGTCTTCTCCATCGCCGGCGAGCCCTACAACCCGCTCCTCGCGCGCATCGCGCTCCAGGCGGAGGTCGACGTCATCGTCCTCGGCGGCATGGGCCTGAAGCACGACGACTACCTCTATTTCCGCGACACCCTCGAGGAGCAGGGCGCGCTCTCCCGCTCCGTGCTCTTCGTGCACACCGCCGCGGACCCGACCGTCGAGTGCCTGCTGGTGCCGGATATCTGCCTCGCGGTGGCGGAACAGTTCGCGCTGAAGGACCGGCGGGTGCTGGTGCTGCTCACGGACATGACGAACTTCGCCGACGCGCTCAAGGAGATCGCGATCACGATGGAGCAGATTCCGTCGAACCGCGGCTACCCGGGCGACCTGTACAGCCAGCTCGCGGCGCGCTACGAGAAGGCCGTCGACTTCGACACGGCCGGCTCGATCACGATCCTCGCGGCCACGACGATGCCGGGCGACGACGTGACGCACCCGGTTCCCGACAACACGGGCTACATCACCGAGGGGCAGTTCTACCTGCGCAACGGGCGCATCGAGCCCTTCGGCTCGCTCAGCCGCCTCAAGCAGCTCGTCAACGGGCGCACCCGCGAGGATCACCGGTCGATCATGAACACGATGATCCAGCTCTACGCCGCCTACGGGGAGACGCGCGAGAAGCAGGCGATGGGCTTCCGCATGAGCGGCTGGGACCGCAAGCTGCTGAAGTACGGCGCGGGCTTCGAGCGCGAGATGATGGACCTCTCGGTCAACGTCCCGCTCGAAGAGGCGCTGGACCTCGGCTGGCGGCTGATGGGCGACTGTTTCGAGCCCGAGGAGACCGGCCTCCCGTCGAAGCTGATCGAACAGTTCTGGCCCGGCCGCAACGGCAAGAAGGCGAAGGACGGGGCGGCGGAAGGGCAGGCGAAGGAGGAGAAGGAGAAGGAGACGGCCGGAACGAAGGAGGCAGAAGAGGAAGCCGAGTCGAAGGAAAAGGAGGAGACGGCCGAGAAGGAGCAGAAGGAGGGGAACGAGGAGAAGAAGCAAGCGGAGAAGACAGAGAAGAAGGAAGAGAAGTCGAAGAAGGAGGCGCCGGAAGAGAAGGCGCCGGCGGCGGAGAAACCGGCGGAGAAGGAGAAGGCCCAGCCGTCAGGAGATCAATCCGGTTGACGTAGCCTCGTGATCGTCCTCGTCCTCGAACAGAGAGAGCGAGGGGATCGAGGACGAGGGCGAGGACGAGGACGAGAACGAGGACGAGAACGATTTCGAGAGCGCAGCCATGGCACGGATCAAGCTGACCAAGAACGAGTTGAAGGCGCAGCGCGACGCGCTGCGCCGGTTCGAGCGTTACCTGCCGACGCTGCAGCTCAAGAAGCAGCAGTTGCAGCTCGAGGTCCGGCAGCTCGAAGCGCAGGTCGAGGAGCTTCGGGCGCGCGAAGGCGAGCGGATGAAGGCGGTTTCGCCCTGGGTGAAGCTCTTTTCCGAACCGGTCGAGCTGGAGCGCTTCTGCCGGGTGCGCGAGGTTGCGCGGGAGGAGGGCAACATCGCCGGGGTGCCGGTGCCGGTACTGCGGGAGGTCACGTTCGCGCGGGAGGCGCCGGACCCGTTCGCCACGCCGGCCTGGGTCGACGATGCCGTCGAGGCCCTGGAGGCGCTCTGGCGGCTCCGAATCGAGCGCGAGATCGCGGAGACCGGGCTCGAGCGGCTTTCCGCGGAACTGCGTACGACGAACCAGCGGGTGAATCTCTTCGAGAAGGTGAAGATCCCGGAGGCCAAGGAGAACCTGCGGCGGATCCGGATCTTCCTGGGCGACCAGATGACCGCGGCCGTGGCGCGCGCGAAGATCGCGAAGGGCAAGACGGCGCAGCGGGTCGAGGCGGCGTGAGGCGGCGGGAACGGCGACGATGATCGTGCCGATGAAGAAAGTGACGGTCCTCTGCCTGGAGGACGACCGGGACGCGACGCTGGAGCACCTGCGCGCGCTCGGCATCCTGCACCTCGCCCCCGTGCGTCCGCCGGAGGATCGCGACGTCGAAGCCGCGCGGCGCGCCCTGGACCACGTGCAGCGCGCGCTCGACGTGCTGCCGCACCACCCGAGCACCGCGCCCTCCGGCCAGTCGCCGCAGCAGGTGATCGAGGCCGTCTGGTCCATCATCCACCGGCGGCGCGACCTCGAGGAGGAGCGCACGGCGCTGCGCCACGAGCGGCTGCGCATCGCGCCGTTCGGGCGGTTCGACCCGGCGGCGGTCCGCGAGCTCGCCGACCGCGGCGTGCAGGCGCGGCTCTACCAGGCGGATCCGCGCCGCCCGGTCGCGGCGCCGGAGGGCTGGGTCCTGCGCGAGCTCTCGCGCTCGAAGAGCGCCGTCTTCTTCGCGCTCGCCGGGCGCGGCGAGCCGCCGTCCGTCGATGCGCGGGAGGTGCGTCTGCCGGAACTGTCGCTGGAGCGGATCGACGCGCGCCTCTCGGAGATCGAGGACGAGTTCCGCGCGCTCGGCGTCCGGCTGGACGCCTTCGGGGGCGACTACCCGGTCATCGCCGCGCGGCGCGAGGAGGCGCACGCCTGGCTTCGTTTCGCGGAGGCGCGCGCGGGCATGGGCGCCGAGTCGCGCGTGGCCTACCTGCGCGGCTTCGTGCCCGCGGAGAACGCCGGCTGCATCCGCGAGGCGGCCGCGCAGGGCGGTTGGGGCGTGTTGATCGAGGATCCGGCGGAGGGCGACCGGACGCCGACCCTGATCCGCACGCCGCGGTGGGTGCGGCCCGTCCAGGCCGTCTTCCGCCTGATCGGGGTCGTTCCGGGCTACCGCGAGGTCGATGTCAGCGCGGTCTTCCTGGTCTTCTTCAGCCTCTTCTTCGCGATGATCGTGGGCGACGCGGGATACGGCGCGGTCTTCCTCGGGCTGACCCTCTGGGCGCGCCGGCGTTTCCCGAACGCGCCCCCGCAGATCTTCCCGCTGCTGACGATCACGAGCGTCTGCACGATCGTCTGGGGCGTCCTCTCGGGGTCCTGGTTCGGGGTCACGGGGCTCCCGCTGCTCTCGAGGGCGCAATCCGGCTGGTTGACGGATCCCGAGCGCGGACAGGACCGGGTCATGCACCTGTGCTTCCTGATCGGGGCGGTACAGTTGACGATCGCGCACGTCTGGAACGCCTGGCGCGCGCGCGGGTCGCTGCGGATGCTGGCGCAGATCGGCTGGGTCGGGACCACCTGGGGCATGTACGCGGCCGCCAACGCGATGGTGCTCGGGCGTGACTTCCCGCCGCCGATGACCGCGGTCCTCGGCGGCGGCGTGGTCCTGATCGCGCTCTTCATGACGCCGGTGAAATCCCTGAAGACGGCCTGGATGAACCATGTCATGCTGCCGCTGAACCTGATCAACAACTTCGTGGACGTGGTTTCTTATATCCGGCTCTTCGCGGTCGGCACGGCGACGCTGGCGGTGGCGCAGGCCTTCAACGCGATGGCGGTCGGGGACGGCATCCGGGGCTGGCTGCACGGGCTGGTGGCGGCGGTGGTGCTGCTGCTGGGCCACACGCTGAACATCACGCTGGCCGCGATGGGCGTGATCGTGCACGGCGTCCGGCTCAACACCCTGGAGTTCTCGGGGCACCTCGGCATGGAGTGGACGGGCATCCCGTACGCGCCCTTCGCGGAGCGGGGTGAGAAACCGGCGGATGCGCCCCGCGTCCGGGGCCGGGCCGCGGACAACGACGGAGTCAAGAGGCGCGGGTAGGCGCGCGGAAAGGAGCGGGCAGACATGACGGCGGACATGGTGATCACGGCACTGGGACAGGTAGGCGCGGCGGCGGCGCTCGGGCTGGGCGCCGCGGGCTCGGCGCTCGGGACCGGCACGGCGGGCATGGCGGCGATCGGCGCCTGGAAGAAGTGCTTTGCGCAGAGCAAGGCCGCGCCGTTCATCCTCGTCACCTTCATCGGCGCGCCGATGTCGCAGACGATCTACGGCTTCATCCTGATGAACAACATGCTCGGAAGGCTGGCCGCGGGCGAGGCGGAGAACTTCGGCCTGATGCTGGGCGCCGGACTGCTGGGCGGGATCGGGATCGGCGCCTCGGCCTGGTTCCAGGGCAAGGCGGGCGCCGCCGGGGCGGACGCGCTGGCGGAAACGGGACAGGGCTTCGGCAACTACCTGATGACACTGGGCGTGGTGGAGACGGTCGCGCTGCTGGTCATGGTCTTCACGCTCATCTCGATCTGACGGCGGCGGGCGCGCGCATGCAGCGCTGGATTCTCCGACTGCGGCTGGCGGGGTACGCCGCGGGCGTGCTGGGCGCGGGCGCGATGTACGGCTCGCGCGCCCTCGAGGGGGCCGCGCAGCGGCGGACCCTGCACGCAGGCGCCGCGCTCCTGCTGGCGATGTTCGTCGCGTTCCTCGCCAGCTACGTGCTCCACGCGGTCGATGCACTGCGCCGGCACGGATCGGGACGAGGCGCGTCGGGGAAGGGGCCTCAGTCCTCGTAGGGCCGGTCCGAGCCGGGCGGCGCGAGGGCGCGCGGCGCGGCGAGCACGGTGCTGAGGACGACCGCGCGTCGCAACGCATCGGGTTCCCCGCGGGGAACCCGGTTGTGGCGCGCCGCCCGGCCCGGGGTGGCGCGGAACGCGGCCCCGGCACCGGGCGGCAGCATCGGCATCGCCGGCATCCCGAGCTTCAGCGCCGCGGCGCCGACCGTGGCCGACCCGGCGCGGCGCTGCATCGCCTGGCGCATCGTGTCCGAAAGCCCGCGCGCCGCCGCGCGGGTCATGCGCTTCTCCTCCGCGCGGAGCGCCTCGGTGGATACCGAGGCGAATGGGTGCGGAGCCGCCCTGCGCGGGGCCGCCGCGCGTCGGGACGGGGCCGGCGGCGGTCGGGTCGCCGCCCGGGCCGGCCGCGATGTCGGCGCCCTCGGCATCGGCGGCGGCGGGGGCGGGGGAGGCGGCGGCGCCGCGGGACGCGGCTCTTCCGCCGGCGCGCCGGTCAGTTCCTGGAGAAACCGGCGCAGCTCGTCCTCGGGCGAGGCCGACGGCCGCGCCACGGGCCGGTCCGGCGTTTCGGACCGGCCTGGCGGCGCCTCCGGTCGCTCGCCCGGCGCCTTCGGTCGGGGCGCGGACTTCCCCGCCCGGTTCAGGATCTGGACCACCACCCAGATCGCCGCGAGCACGATGAAGATAATCGGCTCGGCGGACGCCCTGATGACTGTCGGGTCCATACGGCTCCCGCTCCGAACGAGGCGCGGCGGCTAGTCGTCCTTCGACCCGCGCTGCTCTTCGGCCCCGCCGATCGACTCGCGCATCGTCGTGTCGGCCATGATGTTCTGCATGCGGTAGAAGTCCATCACGCCGAGCTTCCCTTCCCGGAACGCCTGGGCGATGGCCAGCGGGACCTCGGCCTGCGCATCGATCACCTTCGCCTGCATCTCCTGGACGCGCGCGCGCATCTCCTGCTCGGCGGCGTTCGCCATGGCCCGCCGGCCCTCGGCCTCGGCCTGGCGCATCTTCTTGTCCGCCTCGGCCCGCTCCGTCTCGAGCAGGGCGCCGACGTTCGCCACCTCGCGCGTGCCGCTGACGCCGGCCACGCTGACGTCGGCGATGTCGATCGAGACGATCTCGAAGGCCGTCTGCGAATCGAGCCCGCTGTCGAGCACCTTGCGGCTGATGTGGTCCGGGTTCTCCAGTACGGCCTTGTACGAGGGCGAGGAGCCGATGGCGCTGACGATGCCCTGCCCGACGCGCGCGATGATCGTGTCCTCCGTCGCGCCGCCGACCAGGCGTTCGAGGTTGGCCCGGACCGTGACCCGCGCCTTGATCAGCAGCCGGATGCCGTCCTTCGCCACCGCGTCGAGCATCGCCGTCCCCTTGGCGGGATCGGGGCAGTCGATGACCTTCGGGTTCACGCTCGTTCGCACGGCGTCGTAGACGTCGCGGCCGGCCAGGTCGATCGCGGCGGCCCGCTGGAAGTTCAGGTCGATGTTGGCCTTGTCGGCCGCGATCAGGGCCTGCACGACGTTGATCACGTTGCCGCCCGCAAGGAAGTGCGCCTCGAGCATGTCGGAGCTGACGTCGAGACCGGCCTTCACCGCGCGGATGCGGGCGTCGACGATCAGTGTCGGGGCGACGCTGCGCAGCTTCATGCCGAGCAGGTTGAACATGCTGACGCGCGCGCCGGACATCCAGGCGCGAATCCAGACCTTCAGGAAGTACAGGAAGATCCCGAGCAGGATCAAACCCGCGATCACCAGCACGACGGCGAGGATAGTCAACGCTCCCATGGCCCATCTCCTTTGCGACCGTCCGCGCCGAAACCCCGGCGCGAACACGTGCGAAGACTACGCCGTGCCTCCCCGCGTGGCAACCCCGATCTCGAAGAAGCCTCTGCCGCCGCATACCTCCGAAGGGTATGGTGCGGTGAACTCAATCGAGGCGGGACAGGATCTCCGCGGCGACCTGGTCCTGAGTCTTGCCGGTCCCGTCCACCGTGAGGTCGGCCCACGCCCGGTAGCGCGGTGTCCGGTCCTGCCAGAGCTCGACCAGCGAACCGCCGTCCGGCATCACGACCCCGCGCACCCGCAGGTCGCCCAGCCGGCGGTCAAGCAGCGCCGGCGGAAGGTCCAGGTGCACCACGACCCCGCCGGCCTTCAGGTGGCGCATTGCCGCCTCCGAGTAGACCACGCTGCCGCCGGTCGCGATCACATGCCGCCGAACGTTCAGCGCGAGAACGCAGTCTGACTCGGCGCGCAGAAAACCCTCGGTCCCGCGCTCCTCGATCAGGCGCTCCAGCGAGCATCCGGCCCGGGCCTGGAGTTCGACGTCCGTGTCCAGGAACCCGCGCTGCGAGGCCTTGGCGAGCAGGACCCCGACCGTGCTCTTGCCCACGCCGGGCATGCCGATCAGGATCACGTTGTCCGCGTTGGCCGTCACCAACGGAAACTCGCGCGGCGGTGCGCGCGCGGCGATTGCCCGGTCACGCGCCGGAACTGGCGGGCGAAGTAGTTCGGGTCGGAGAAGCCGCAGTCGAGGGCGATCTCCGTGACCGGGATGCGCTCGCGGCAGAGCCGCAACGCGGCCCGCGCGATGCGCGTGCGAATGACGTAGTCGAGCGGGGTCCGTCCCGTCGCCTGCCCCAGCTCGTGGAACTCGTGCCGGTGCCGCGCGCACTCCGCATGGCGCGTATTGCGCAGCACCCGCAGCCGGAGCGAACCGGCCGGGAACATCGCCTCCGAGGTCAGTCTCTGGATCATGCGCCTCCGCCGGCGCCGTCCGCGCGCCGCCGGGATCGTGCCGATTCTTTCCGGTATCGTCAAGGAAGCGCGGGCGGTGGACTTTCCCCAGTTTTCGGCGTGCGGGGGGTATCTCCCGGGCGGCGTGGTGCGGCAGGCCGTGCCGCTCGCGTCCGCGAAGGCCCCGTGAGCGGCGTTGCGGCGGCGCGGCGCGGACACGAGTCCTGCGCCGACCGCCGC
>PWTM01000170.1 GCA_003563855.1 PVC group bacterium
CGCGGCTCTCAGGGTCTATTCCGCTGACAATGTGCATCTGGGATTTTTCCCTGCTCTGTCCCATAACCGGTTCCATATATCCTGTAACGGAGATTTTTCGTTTGCGGCCGGATGTATTGCGCACCTTTATAGAAACGAATTTTACGGGGCTGTCGGTTGCTACATATGTCCACATCTCAGAATTGATACCCCGGTCGGCGTATTCAAAAACAGAATATCCGAATCCGTGCCTGCTTATATAAGGTTTTTCCCCGCGTGCGGGCAGCGGCGTGGCAGACCAGAACCTGCCGGTTTCTTCGTCGCGGATGTAAAACGCTTCTCCTCCGCGGTCAGTTACCGGGTCATTATACCATGGCGTGAGGCGGAATTCGTGCGCGTTTTCGCTCCATGTGTACGCTGTCCCGCTTTCGGAAACGACCGTTCCGAATGATGGATTTGCAAGCACATTTACCCATGGAGCCGGGGTTTGTCGGGAAGGCGTCGTGGTTATAACATATTCACGGCCGTCGTGCGTAAATCCGCCGATGCCGTTGTTGAAGATAAGGTCGCGGTCAGAAGGTTTCTCCGAGTCTTGAAACTTCGGTGTAAGAATATTTGACGGTTTTAAATCAGGTATATTCAACTCCTGATATCCCCCGCTCTCCATCTGTTCTGCAATACTGCCGATATCCGTAATAATAATACGGGCAGCCGCCTGCATAAGAATCTTGTCCTCGTCCGCTATCTGGTCGCTGCGCCTGACAAAAATGCCGCCAGGGACATCAATAAGAGGATTTCTGGTGCCGGATGTGACAAGCGACATAATGCGGTCATGTAGTATCTGTCGGTAACCGGATTGGTCCTCATTCCAGATAATGAAATCAACAGGTAGGCCTTTCATGCGCCAATAAGCATGTGCATTCGCAAGTTGTTTCACCAGCTCAAATTTCGACTCGTCGCCTATTCGCAGGAGTACTATCGGCAGGTCTCCCGAAATACCGTATCCCCATAGTTCGGACTGGCTGCGCCGGTTTTTGGCAAGCAGGCTCGGGTGGGCCCGGCGAAAAAGATTCGCATAAAGAAGTGTACCGGCGAGCCGTCCGAACAGTTGCGCATCGGATTCCGTAATACCGAGCTGATGCAGAATCACCTGGCTGTGCGTCAATGATAATGCGAATATCCGGTCTGCAAAATACTTGTCATGGTATTTGCCTGCAAGCGTTACGGCGTCTTCATGTGTTTGTGCGATGCCGAATAACATGTCCACGACTGCAGTCTGCTCAGGTTCTATTGTTATCGTCACTTTTATTGCAACTATCGGGTCCAGCACGGACCCTTCGCTATCGGAAAGCTTTTCACCGCTGTTTATCGCTTCTGGATTGCGTAGAGTCTTTCCCCTGCCGATAAACCGTGCCCGGTCGGTTTCGTATGAGATGTTTTCCGTCTCCGCATTGTGCACCGTTGCCAGGTGCATCAGCCAGACAGGTTTTTCCTTATCCGAACGGGGCCTGCGCGTACAAAGAATTGCCTGCCGTTCACTGAGGATTTCCGTCTCCAGGAAAAGGCCGTTGAAGACGGGATGAGTCGCCTCGGCATTCGGGGGTGCCAGCACGACCTCCGCATAACTGGTAATTTCTATTCTGCGTTGTTCTCGCGAGGTGTTGGTCACGCTGACCCTGCGGAGTTCAACATCTTCTTCCGGTGAAACCGCAATCTCGGTATGCAAACGGAAATGGTTATCCTGCCGCCTGAATTCCGCGCGTGCCTGTGAAAAGATGGACTCGTATACCTTTGAATCCTTGAGTACCGGCTGGAAACCGACCGACCTGGATTCCCCCGTGTCCGTATCGCGGATATAACAGAATATGCCCATGCTGTCGCATGTGGTATCCTCCCTCCATCTCGTTACCGCAAGGTCATTCCATCTGCTGTAGCCGCCGCCGGAGTTGGTGACCATTACATGGTACCGGCCGTTAGACAGCAGATGCACCTCAGGTACCGGGGTATCGGGTGTGGTGAAGACACGCATAAGCGCTTCGTATTCCCTCTTTTCGGTTCTGGTTTCCAGAGCGTCCGACAGATTCGGAAAGAAAGGATTGACATCCGGTATTTTTTCCTGCAAAAGCAGTTCTGCCGCCTTGAATGCCGTGTTGCGTTCAAAACGTCCCTGCATCGGACGGTTCAGCAGGACATAAGCGGCTGCAAGAAGCGTCATGCCCTGGTGGTGAGCCATAAATGAGCGGACCACGGCTTTTGTTTCACCCCGTGCCATTCGCGCCCGGGTATAGTCAACTGCTTCGTAAAAACCGTATTTTCCCTCGCATCCTTCACTTGCCAGGCGTTGAAGATTCTGGCAGGCGTTTTTCGGTTTAACCATAAGCGCCAGTGCTGAAGCGTAAGGAGCGACGACGAGGTTTTCCGCCAGTCCCCTTTTTAATCCGAGTCCGGGCACGCCGAAAGCGGCATAAAGGTAATTTTTATGAGCGTCTATTGAATTGTAGCCGGATTCTGAAAACCCCCATGGAATTCTATGATGTCCACCGTGCGTAATCTGGCAGTCAACAGCCGTTCGGTATGTCTGGTTAAGAAGGGTGTTTTCATAGTCAGGCATTACCAAAAGCGGCATAAGATATTCAAAGAGCGACCCGCTCCATGAGAGCAGTACGGGCTCCCCGCCGAAGGCTGTTACAAGGCGCCCGAGAGAAAACCAGTGCTTCAGGGGTAGGCGTCCCTGAGAAATCAGCAGGAAACTTCCCAGCCTTGATTCCGAAGCAAGCAGGTCATAATGTGATGCGTCACGCCGGTGCTCTTCCGCATTAAACCCGACGGCAAGAAGATTGCGTGATTTATTGTACAGAAAATCATACTCCATTTCCGAGAATTCATAGCACCGCATGGAAAGAGTATCAATCTTCTCAATGCGCTCCCGGGCAAGGGTTACCGCATTGGCCAATCTCCGCCGTAAATCTTTCAGACGGTTTTCGGCAGAATCCCCTGTATCCGCATTGTCCGCAATCCTGTCCATGAGAGCTAATGCGGTTGAGCCCGTTGAGATAACATCGTTGAGTGTCTGGATGTTTTCCATCCTTGCAAGCATTGATTTCAGTCCGTCTGAAGCCTCCTGTGAAAGCCCGTCCGGAACAAATTCTGTAAACGGAGGCATTGTCGGGCAGGGAGACAGAGATACAAGTTCCCCGATAATGTTTTCACAAAGGGTTTCCACAGCGTGTGCCCACACGATTATTTCGCTGTCATCCGGCAGGTCGGTAATGCTCATCAAGTTTTGCAATTCCGGGACAACACGGGAAAGCGTTTTTCTTATGCTTTTGGGCATGCGGGGAAGTTTTGTTAGTTCATCCCTGATTTGGACCAGCTTTCCTATAGAGTCCATTACTGAAGGCATTGACAGGACATTGGTTGGCAGGGATGGCTCGGCCGCGTTGAGAAACATATTCAGGGTATCAACGAGCCCGTCAAGGATACGGGAAGGCAGAATGTCCCTTTCGGGCAACTCGAGAAGACCCTGCCGTAGAATCAGGATAAGGTATTGCAGGTTGCCGCTGTCTACCGTAGAAATATATAGCGGTGGTAAAACCTTCAAGGTTTGAGTATCATACCAGTTATAAAAATGGCCGTGGAACCGATCCAGTTTTTTCATCGCGTCCAGAGTTTTTTCTGTCCGCTCAAGAAGTTTTGCGACTGTGATGTATCCGAAATCATATGCAGCCAG
>PWTM01000283.1 GCA_003563855.1 PVC group bacterium
ATCCCGATGACGCCCGACGCCGCCGGCGTCGACGCCGCGGGCGCAGGCGCGGGTGCGGCCGCCGCCTTCGCGTCCGGCGGCGCCGGGCGGTCCGGCCGGACCCGGGGGAAGAGCGCGGCGCGCGCGGCCAGTTCCGCACCGGGACGCAGCACGCCCCAGCGGCGCGCGGCTTCGAGCGTCGGCGGATCCGCGGGCAGCCCGAGCGCGCCGCGCAGCTCGGCCATCTTGCCGGGCATCACGGGATAGAGCAGCGCGGAGGCCACGCGCAGCGCTTCACCCGCCGTGTAGAGCACGCGTTCGAGCGCTTCGCGCGGACCGGTTTTCGCCAGCGTCCAGGGCTGCTGCTGCTCGAGGTAGCGGTTGACCGCGCGCACGCCCTCGATCACGGCCGCGACGCCCGCGTCGAGCCGCATCTCCTCCACCCCGGCGTCCAACCCGTCGACCGCGGCCTGGACCCGCTCCCAGAGCGCGGCCTCCGGGGTCTCGCCGACGGGGGGCGGCACTTCCGTGGGCCAGGCGCCGCCCAGGTGCGTGGAGAGCAGCTTGAGCACCCGGCTGAGCAGGTTGCCGAGGTCGTTCGCGAGGTCCGCGTTGAACCGGCGGACGAAGGCCTCCTCGGTGAAGCTGGCGTCCTGCCCGAGCGTCATTTCCGCCATCAGGAAGTACCGGAACGGGTCGACCCCGTAGCGGTCGATCATGTCCATCGGGTTGACGACGTTGCCGAGCGACTTGCTCATCTTCGTCTGCCCGGAGAGCCACCAGCCATGGGCGAAGATGCACTCGGGCATCGGCAGCCCGGCGGCCTTGAGCATCGTCGGCCAATAGACGGTATGCGTCGTGAGGATATCCTTGCCGATCAGGTGCATCGCGGCGGGCCACCAGCGATCGAAGAGCGCCGGATCGCGCCGGACGCCCACGGCGCTGATGTAGTTGACCAGGGCGTCGAACCAGACGTAGCAGACGAACGCGGGGTCGAAGGGCAGCTCGATGCCCCAGGCCAGCCGGCTTTTCGGCCGCGAGATGCACAGGTCGTTGAGCGGCCGGCGCAGGAAGCCAAGCGTCTCGTTGCGGCGGAAATCCGGCTGGATGAAGCCGGGATTCTCCTCGATGTAGCGTACCAGCCATTCCTGGTAGCGGCTCATGCGGAAGAAGTAGTTCGCCTCGCGGATGCGGCTGATGTTCGGGCGGTCTTCGGGCGACTCGCCGGGCGCGAGGTCCAGATCCTTCTCCGTCACGAAGGTCTCGCTCGAGACGTCGTACCAGCCGTCGTACTCGGCCCGGTAGATCTCGCCGCGGTCGTAGAGGTCCTGCAGCATCGCCTGCACCGCGGAGACGTGCCGCGGCTCCGTCGTGCGGATGAAGTCGTCGTGGGTGATCTCGAGCCGCTCCCAGAGGGCCTGGAAGCGGGTGACCGTCCGGTCGGCCTGCTCCCGCGGCGCGATGCCGGCGCGCGCGGCGGCCTGCTGGACCTTCAGCCCGTGCTCATCCGTGCCGGTCAGGAAGAACGTCGGCGTACCGCGGAGCCGGTGATACCGCGCCAGCACGTCGGCGAGGATGGTCGTGTAAGCGTGCCCGATGTGGGGCTGATCGTTGACGTAGTAGATCGGCGTCGTGATGTAGAAGGCGGACCGTTTCATGCGCGTCACTCCCGGCGGCGGCAAAGGCAGGCGATCCTAGCGCGGCCGCAGGGGCCGGCCAAGGCGAAACGAAGGCGAAGCGGGCGGGCGGGCCTCGGGCCCGCGCGGCTCACGAACGAGGGGGCGGCCCCGGGGTCTACGGAGGATCGAGGGAATCGAGGGAATCGAAAGGATCGAGAGAATCGATTCTCTCGACGATCTCGATTCTCTCGATTCGGTCGGTCCCGCCGTGGGCTGCGAGCGCGAGCCCGTGCTCCTTCGCCAGGCCTACCTGCCTCCTAATCCTCCAGCCGGCCGTCGGCGAGGGTGAGGGTGCGGTCGCAGCGGGCGGCGAGGTCGTGGTTGTGGGTGACCAGGACGAGCGTGCAGCGGCCGTCGCGCGCCAGGTCGAAGAGATTGGCGAGCACCGTCTCGCCGGTCACCGAGTCCAGGTTGCCGGTCGGTTCGTCGGCCAGCACGAGGTCGGGCCCGTTCATCAGCGCGCGCGCCAGCGCCGCGCGCTGCTGCTCGCCGCCGGAGAGCTCGTCGGGCCGGTGCTCGGCCCGGTGGCCGAGTCCGCAGCGCTCGAGCAGCTCCCGCGCCCGCGCGCGGTCCCGTGCCGCCTGGCCCCAGCCGCCCCACCGGGTCATCGCCGGCAGCATCACGTTCTCGATCAGGCTCAGCTCGGGCAGCAGGTGGAACGCCTGGAAGACGAAGCCGACGCGACGCGCCCGGAGTCGCGCGCGCCGGTCGGGCGCGAGCCGGTAGATGTCGCGGCCCTCCAGGCGGACGGTCCCTTCCGTGGGCCGGTCCAGCCCGCCCAGCACGTTCAGCAGCGTGCTCTTCCCTGCCCCGCTGGCGCCGACCACCGCCAGCGCTTCGCCGCGCTCGACCTGCATCGAGACGCCCCGCAGCACGGGCACTTCTGTCGCGCCGATCCGGTAGCGCTTCACGACCGACCCGGCCTCGAGGAAGGCGGCCACGCTCAGATCTCCCGCCCCACGGCGGCGGCCACGGCCCGGACCTTCTCCATCAGCCGGGCGAACCGCTCGGGCGTCAGCGACTGCTCGCCGTCCGACCACGCCTCGGTCGGGCTCGGATGCACCTCGATCATCAGGCCGTCCGCCCCGGCCGCGACCGCGGCGGCGGCCATATCCTCGACGAACGCCCAGTGCCCGGTCCCGTGGCTCGGGTCCACGACGACGGGCAGGTGGGTCTCGCGCTTGAGCACGGAGATCGCGCTCAGGTCGAGGGTGTTGCGCGTGGCCGTCTCGAAGGTGCGGATACCGCGCTCGCAGAGGATCACGTTCGGGTTGCCCGCCGCGAGGACGTACTCGACGGACATCAGCCACTCGCGGATCGTACTGGCGAGCCCGCGCTTCAGCAGGACGGGCTTGCGGACCTGGCCGAGCGCCTTGAGCAGGTCGAAGTTCTGCATGTTCCGCGTACCGATCTGGATCAGGTCCGCCGTCTCGGCCACCCGCTCGACCAGGCTCTCCTTCATGACCTCCGTCGCCACCGGTAACCCGGTCCGGTCGCGGGCGGTCGCGAGCATCTGGAGCCCCTCCTCGGCCAGGCCCTGGAAGCTGTAGGGGGAGGTGCGCGGCTTGTAGGCGCCGCCCCGCAGGATGCGCGCGCCGCCGGCCTTCACCGCCTCGGCCGCCGCGCAGATGGCCTCGAGCCCCTCGACGGAACAGGGGCCGGCGATGACCGAAACGGCGCGGCCGCCGAAGACCGCGCCGGGCGCGACCTCGATCAGGGTCTTCTCCTTGCGCAGTTCGCGGCCGGCGAGCTTGTAGGGCTTGAGGATGGGGATCACCCGCTCGACGCCCGGCAGGGT
Source organism: PVC group bacterium (assembly GCA_003563855.1). Taxonomy (GTDB): domain Bacteria; phylum Verrucomicrobiota; class Kiritimatiellia; order PWTM01; family PWTM01; genus PWTM01. The sequence goes on from PWTM01000283.1 coordinate 3,457, forward strand.
ATCGAGCGACTGGAGCCGCGACTTGCCGCGCTCGTCCCCGACGGCGCCGATCACCGTCCGCTCGACCCCGTAAATCGGGTGCGGCGCGTAGCCGAAGCGTCGGATCGCCTCTTCGACGGCTTCAATCTCGCGCTCCGAGGCGCCCGCCTGCATTACAATGATCATTCGACTCCACTCCCGCTGCGGCCCGCCGTCTATCTCCGCCACCCTGCCCGCGTTGTCAAGCGCGCGGAATTGTGGACTTTCCCCAGTTTTCGTCGTGCGGCGGGTATCTCCCGGGCGGCGTGGTGCGGCAGGCCGTGCCGCTCGCGTCCGGGAAGGCCCCGTGAGCGGCGTTGCGGCGGCGCGGCGCGGACACGAGTCCAGCGCCGACCGCCGCGCCTTGCTCACGAGACCTTCGCGAACGCTCCGTCACGGACCCTACTTCGCCCTGCGGGCTTCGTAGGGCGACCTGCCGCACCCCGCAGGGCCGCCCCCGGGGCGGGAGAGCCGGATGACTCCGCAAGGGTTCCGTGCCGCCCCGGGGGGACAGAGCCAAGGGAGTGACAACGTAGAGAGAAGCGTGCCCCCCCCCGGGAACGCCAGGCTCCAGCCTGACCGATCATGGGGACGAGAACCTCGCGGACCAGGACCGTGCCACGCTGGAGCGTGGCGTTCCCAGGGGGCGGATATCCTCCCCCTGCGCTTCTACGGGCGGCTCTTACGTTGCCAAACGGGTGCGCGATATGGAGTGCGGCGGCAGAGGGCGAAGCCCGGCGACGCCGCTTTTGGTTGGCAGGGGGCTAGCGGCATCAGTCCCGCGGCTAGGCGACTCGCCCGGCCCGCGCTTGCTCCGTCGTAAGCCGTAGTCGTCGCCGTAGTCGTCGACCGGCTCGTCCCTTTCCGGTGGACGACTACGCCGACGACTACGGATCACGACGGCCTCCGGCCTTCCCCTTTCAGCGTTTCAGCTCTTTCCCTCAGGTCAAGCTGCCCCCAGCGAGCACGCTGCGCAGAACGCACACCGGAAACTGGGGTCGGTCCTGCGCGGGCTTTACAAGGACGGGGGGCGGCGGCGAGAATGGGCGGGCGGGCAGGCGCGGCCGCAGGCCCGGAACGCAGCGGATCGGAGCGGGCATGAAGATCTACCTGAACGGCGCGATGGTCGAAGAGCAGGAGGCGCGGATTTCCGTATTCGATCACGGGCTGCTCTACGGGGACGGGGTCTTCGAAGGGATCCGCGCCTACCACGGGCGCGTCTTCCGCCTCGAGGAACACATCGCGCGGCTCTACCAGTCGGCCAAGGCGATCGACCTGCGTATCCCCGTCTCGCCCGAGGACATGACCGGGACCGTCGTCGCCACCTGCCGGGCCAACGCGCTCCGCGACGGCTATATCCGCCTGGTCGTGACGCGCGGCGTCGGCACGCTCGGCCTCAACCCCTACCTCTGCACCGAGCCCCAGGTCATCGTCATCGCCGGCGCCATCCAGCTTTACCCGAAGGATCTCTACGAGAAGGGCCTGGCGCTCGTGACCGTCGGCACGCTGCGCAACCACGCCGAGGCCGTGAACCCGCGGATCAAGAGTCTGAACTATCTCAACAACGTCCTGGCGAAGATCGAGGCGATCAATGCCGGCGTGATGGAGTGCATCCTGCTGAACGCGCAGGGCTACGTGGCCGAGGCCTCCGGCGACAACGTGTTCGTCGTGCGGGGCGACGCGCTGCTGACCCCGCCGGCCTGGTGCGGCGCGCTCGCCGGCATCACGCGCGAGGTGGTCATGGAGCTCGGCGCCGGGCAGGGCCTGCGCGTGCGCGAGGAGGTGCTCTCCCGCTACGACCTCTACACGGCCGACGAAGTCTTCCTGACCGGGACCGCCGCCGAGATCATCGGCGCGGTGCAGATCGACCGCCGGACCATCGGCGACGGGACGCCGGGCCCGGTCACGCGGCGCCTCAGCGCCGCGTTTTCCGACCTGACCCGCCAGTCCGGAACGCCGATCGCCTGACCGGCGCCCGGCGGCCGCCCGGCGCGGGAGATTCGCATGCGCTGCGAGAAGTGCCAGAAGAACGAGGCCACCGTCCACCTGACGCAGGTGATCGACGGCACGGTGAAGAAGTCGCACCTCTGCGAGGCCTGCGCCGAGGCCGGCGGTATCGACCTGCAGAACCCGGCCTCGATCGCCGACGCGCTGCTTCTCGGGCTGGGCCAGTCGAAGCCCGAAGCCGAGCCGGGCGAACCGGACGAAGGCTGCCCGCACTGCCACCTCAAGCGTTCGGATTTCAAACGCACCGGACGGCTCGGATGTCCGAAGTGTTACGAGACTTGGCGCGACTCCCTGCGGCCGCTGGTCCGGTCGATGCACCGCGGCGAGCGGCACGTGGGCAAGACGCCCCGTCGCCTGCGCGCGGGCGTGCGGCGGACGATCGAGATCGAGCGCCTGGAGCGGGAGCTGGAAGCGGCCGTCGCGCGCGAGGCCTACGAGGATGCCGCGGAGCTCCGGGACCGCATCCGCCGGCTGCGCGGCGAGGCGGGAGAGGCGGCGTCATGAAGATCGGGGAATGGTTCGAGCGGCCGGCCGCCTGGCTGGACGGGGACGCCGCCTCCGCGGTCGTCGTCAGCAGCCGGGTCCGCCTCGCCCGCAACCTCGAGGACGCGGCCTTCCCCGGCTGGGCCGGCGAGGAGGAGCGCGTCCGCGTCTGGGAGCGGCTCCGGGCGTCGTTCGCCGCCGTGCCCGCGCTCGAAACGGCGCTCTGCATCGGCAACGAGGAGATGACCGACCTGGAGCGCACGCTGCTCTTCGAGCGCCACCTCGTCAGCCTCGAGCACGCCCGGCAGGGGCGCGGCAGCGGCCTCGCGCTGCGGGCGGACGAGCAGCTCTCCGTCATGGTCAACGAGGAGGACCACCTGCGCCTCCAGGCGCTGAGCCCGGGACTGAACCTGCGCGCCTGCTGGCAGCGGGTCAACGCGCTCGACGACGCCCTCGAGGCGGACACGCGCTACGCCTTCTCTCCCGACTGGGGCTACCTGACCGCCTGTCCCACCAACGTGGGCACCGGGATGCGGGCCAGCGTGATGCTGCACCTTCCGGCCCTCGCGCTGCTCGACGAGATGAGCCGCACCGTCAAGGGCATCCAGAAGATCGGGCTGGCCGTTCGCGGGCTCTGGGGCGAGGGCACGGAGGCGCACGGGAACCTTTTTCAGGTCTCGAACCAGGTCACGCTCGGCGAACGCGAGGAGACGCTGCTCGAACGCCTCGAACAGGTGGTCCGCGAGCTGATGGAGCACGAGGAGAACGCCCGGGGCCGCCTGCTGGAAAAGCGCGAGACGCTGCTGCGCGACCAGACGGGCCGGGCGGTCGGCATCCTGGGCCGCGCGCATATCCTCGCCTCGCGCGAGGCGCTCGACCTGCTCTCCGCCTTGCGGCTCGGGATCGAATCGGGTATGCTCAAGGACGTTGACCGGCGCGTGATCGACGACCTTCTGCTACGCGTGCAACCCGCGCACGTGCAGTGGAGTGCGGGGCGCCGGCTGACGGCGACCGAGCGGGACGAGGCGCGGGCGGCCATGGTGCGCGGGCGCCTGGCGGCCGCCCTTGAACGACCCCGACGGCGAAGGAAGAGCGATGAATAGCTTTACGCCCAGAGCGCAACGGGTGCTGCAACTGGCCCGTCGCGAAGCGGAACGGTTCAACCACGGCTACGTGGGAACCGAGCACCTCCTGCTCGGTCTCGTCGCGCTCGGCCAGGGCGTGGCCGTCAACGTGGTGCAGAAGATGGGGATCGAGCTGGACACGCTCCGGCTCGAGGTCGAGAAGGCCGTCGGCGTCGGGCCCGAAACGAAGACGATCGGGAACGTGCCCTTCACGCCGCGGGTCAAGAAGGTCCTCGCGCTGGCCGGGGGCGAGGCGCGCGCGCTTTCGCACTCCTACGTGGGCACCGAGCACCTGCTGCTCGGCCTCATCCGCGAGGGCGAGGGCGTGGCGGCGCGGATTCTCAAGAACCTCGGCGTCGACCTCGAGAAGACGCGCGTCGCGATCATGAAGGAGCTGGACCCGGACTACGACCCGGGTCCCGACAGCGGGCCGATGGAGCCCCCGGCGCCGGGCGAGGCGCGCGCCGGTCGCGCCGAGCCCGGCGCGCGGCGCAGCAAGACGCCCGCGCTCAGCACGTTCGGGCGCGACCTGACGGAGCTGGCCGCCAAGGACGAGCTCGACCCGGTCATCGGGCGCGCCAGCGAGATCGAGCGCGCCATCCAGATTCTCTGCCGCCGGACGAAGAACAATCCCGTGCTGCTCGGCGAGGCCGGCGTCGGCAAGACGGCCATTGTCGAGGGGCTCGCCCGGGCCATCGCCGCGGGCGACGTGCCCGAGCTGCTGCGCGAGAAGCGCGTGGTGACGCTCGACCTCGCGCTGATGGTCGCGGGCACGAAGTACCGCGGCCAGTTCGAGGAGCGGATCAAGGCCGTGATGGACGAGATCCGCCGCGTGCGGAACGTCATCCTCTTCATCGACGAGCTGCACACGATCGTCGGCGCCGGCTCGGCCGAGGGCGCGATGGACGCCTCGAACATCATCAAGCCCGCCCTCTCGCGCGGCGAGCTCCAGTGCATCGGCGCCACGACGCTCAACGAGTACCGCAAGTTCATCGAGAAGGACTCCGCCCTCGAGCGGCGGTTCCAGACGATCATGGTGCGCGAGCCGACGGTCGAGGAAGCGGTCCAGATTCTCCAGGGGCTCCGCGCGCGCTACGAGGCGCACCACCACGCCGCGTACACGGACGAGGCGCTGCGCCAGGCGGTCGAGCTCTCCGCCCGCTACATCGCCGACCGGCACCTGCCGGACAAGGCCATCGACGTCATCGACGAGGCCGGCGCGCGCGCGCACATCGCCTCGATGACCCGCCCGCCCGAGCTCAAGCAGCTCGCCGAGCAGATCGAGGACGTCCGCACCCGCAAGGAAGAGGCGATCCGGGGCCAGCGTTTCGAGGAAGCCGCCGAGCACCGCGACGCCGAGCGGCGCGACCGCGAGGCGCTCGACCGCAAGCTCGCCGACTGGCGCAAGAGCCGCGCGGAACGCGTGGTCGAGGTCGGCGCCGACGACATCCTGACCATCCTCTCGAAGTGGACGGGCATCCCGCTCACGCGCATGGAGGAGCAGGACATGGCCCGCCTCCTGAAGATGGAGGCCGAGATCGGCCGCACCGTCGTCGGCCAGGGCGAGGCCGTCGGCGCCATCGCCAAGGCGCTGCGCCGCTCGCGCGCAGACCTGAAGGACCCGCGCCGGCCGATCGGGTCGTTCGCGTTCCTCGGCCCGACCGGCGTCGGCAAGACGCTGCTGGCGAAGGCGCTGGCCGAGTTCATGTTCCACGACCCGGACGCGCTCATCCAGATCGACATGTCCGAGTACATGGAGAAGTTCTCCGCCTCCCGGCTCGTCGGCTCGCCGCCCGGCTACGTCGGCTACGAGGAAGGCGGCCAGCTCACCGAGCGCGTCCGGCGCCGCCCCTACTCGATCGTCCTCTTCGACGAGGTCGAGAAGGCGCACCCGGACGTGATGCACATGCTTCTCCAGATCCTCGAGGAGGGGAAGCTGACCGACAGCCTCGGGCGGGCCGTCGATTTCCGCAACACGATCCTGATCATGACCTCGAATCTCGGCGCGCACCTGCTGCGCAAGGGCGCGGGGCTCGGCTTCGGCGGGGTCGACGCGGGCGCGGATTACGCGAAAATGAAGGAGCGGATGATCGAGGAGGCGAAGCAGGCCTTCAAGCCGGAGCTGATCAACCGGATGGACGAGCTGATCGTCTTCCGCCCGCTCGGCGAGGAGGACATCGCCCGCATCCTCGACCTCGAGCTCGCGAAGATCGCCGGCCGGCTGGCTGCCCGCAAGGTGGACCTGCGCCTTTCGAAGAGCGCGCGGGCGCTGCTGATGAAGAAGGGCTTCGACCCGCAGTACGGGGCGCGGCCGATGCGCCGGACGCTCGAACGGGTCCTCGAGGATCCGCTGGCCGAGCAGATCCTCCAGGGGCACATCCGCGCGCCCGCCTCGGTCGAGGCCGTGGCCGACGGCGACCGGCTGCGCTTCGAGGTCGCGGCGGAGCACGCCCCGACCCCGTCGGCCTGAGGCGCGCGTGGCCGACGTCCCGGCGCAGCGGGCGGGGGTGCTGCTCGGCGGCCTGGCCCGCGCCGTCGGCGGGCTTCCGCCCGGCGCCGCGCAGGCGCTCGGGCGCGGCCTCGGCGCTGCCGTGGGTTCGGTCCTGCGCGTCCGGCGCGCGGACGCGCGGGCCGCGCTGGCCCGAGCCTTCCCGGACGCGGCGCCCCGCGAACGGCGGCGCATCCTGCGCGCCGCATACGCGAACCTCGGGCTTACCGCGGTCGAGTTCCTGCGCCTCGCGCGGATCGACGCGGAGACGTTGCGCGGCTGCGTGGACATCGAGCACGCCGAACGCCTCGACGCCGCACTCGCCCGTGGACGCGGCGTCTGTGCGCTGACCGCCCACACCGGGAACTGGGAGTTGCCCGGGTTGGCGCTTCCGCTCCTCGGCTACCCGCTCGCCGCCATCGCGAAGCCGATCAAGAACGCGCGGATCGACGCCTTCGTGCGTCGCGCGCGCACGCGGTTCGGCCTGGAGCTCCTCCCCTCGCGCGGCGCCTACCGCGCCTGCCTGCGCGTCCTGCGGCGGAACGGCCTGCTCGCGTTCATGCTCGACCAGAACATGACGCGGGTCGAGGGCGTCTTCGTCGACTTCCTCGGCCGGCCGGCCTGTACGACGCCGGGGCTGGCGCACCTCGCGGCGGCCGCCCGGGCGCCGGTCGTCCCGATCTTCGCCGGCCGCCGGCCCGGCGGCCGCCATGTGCTGCGCGTCCTCCCTGCGCTCGATCCGCCGCCCGACCGCGCGGCCGAGACCCTGCGCGCGGCCACCCAGGAGTACACCCGGATCATCGAAGACCACATCCGCGCGTTTCCCGGGGAGTGGATATGGATCCACCGCCGCTGGCGCACCGTCCCGCGGGAGGACCCGGGCCGGCGCGTTGAGTCGCGGGGCGTTTCGTGGTAGGGGTGGCGGGAGCGCCCGCGGGGGAGCGCGGGCGGAGAAGGACCCAGGCCAGCGAGGAAGCGATGGATACGTTCGACGCCCTGTTCACCCGACGCAGCATCCGGCACTTCACAAAGGACCCGGTGGCCCCGGACGCCCGGCGGCTGCTGGTTCGCGCCGCGCTCCAGGCGCCGTCCGCGGCGGATGCGCGGCCCTGGCACCTGGTCGAGATCGACGAGCGGGGCGTGCTCGACGCGCTCGGCACGGCGATGGAAGGGTGCGAGATGCTGCGCGAGGCGACCTACGGCCTGCTCGTCTGCGGCGATCCCTCGCTGGAGAAGATCCCGGGCTTCTGGGTGCAGGACTGTTCGGCGGCGACCGAGAACGTGCTGCTTGCCGTCACCGCCCTCGGGCTGGGCGGCGTCTGGATCGGCCTCCACCCCGTGGCCGAGCGCGTGGCGGCGGTCCGCGCCGAACTGGGCATTCCCGAGGGGATCGTTCCACTCGCACTGGTTGCCGTCGGCCATCCGGCCGAGGACCCGGGCCGGGAGGATCGGTTCGATGCCGGCAAGCTCCACGCCAACCGATGGTGAGCGGCCGGTTCCTGACGGCGCTCCCGCGCGGCCCGACCCGATGGCGCGCCGCGAGGCGCAGGTGCGCGATGTCCTCCGGCGCTGCGTAAAGGAGCTTCGGCCGCCGGGCGGCGGCGAGGCGCCCGCCGGCCCCGCCGTTCCCCTGCGGCTCGAGGCGCGGGTCGAGCCGGGCGCCTGGGATGTGCGGTTCGATCCTCCGCTCGCGGAGCAGTTGCGCGAGCAGCTCGGCGAGGCGCTGGCCGCGCGCGGCGCCTACCGCGAGGGGGCGGTCCACTGCTACCGGTGCGGGCAGGCCGGGTGCGCCCACGCGCGACCGCCCGATCCGGACGCCGTCTTCGCGGGCTACGACCCGATGGGGCAGCCGGAATGGAAGGCGCTGGCGCAGGCGCTGCTCGAGCTGCGCGACCCGCGGATCGACCGGCTCTTCGAACCGGGCGCGCCGGTCCTGGCGCGCGTTCAGCCGGGGCGCGAACTGCGCGCGCGGCAGCTCCCCTCGTTCGGGCGCGGCTCCCGGACCTACGGGCTGCTCGCGCAGGCGATCGCCGGCTTCGTCCGCCCGGGTCCGCACGAGGCGCGTTTCGCCCTGACCTTCCAGGCCGTCGAGGCGTTCGGGGCGGACGGCGGATGGGAACTGCGCCTGAACCTCCTGGCCTGCGCGCCGGAGGGCGACACGGCCGCCTGGCTGGCCGACGAGCGGCTCGCCTGGCTGCGCCGCGCCCGCGACGCCGCCCGGCGGGACCTGGCCCGGGTCGTGGCGCGGGCCCGTGCCGCGCGGGCCGCGCGCGACGGCGCGGCCTTCGGACGCGCGCTGGGCGGGGTTCCGGCTGTCCTCCGCCGGCTTGCGCAGTCGCTCGAGCGCGGCGGGCGGCAGGTCGCGCGGCGTACGCGGCACGCCGACGAACGCCGCGCCTCGCGGCGGCCGGTCCACATGGCGGTCGCCGACGCCTTGCGCGCGCGATCCGGCCCAGTCTACGTGGACATGCGCACCGACGGCCTGGTCGTCTGCGGCGAGCAGGGCCGCGCACACGTCTTTAACCGCGAGGGCCGGCACGTCACCAGCTTCGTCCTCCCGCCGGGCGGCGCACAGACGCGGGTACGGACCGGCCGCTGGCGGTCGGCGGAGGCGGAGGAATCGGCGGCGCTGCGCGCCGCCCTCGCCGCCGGCACGGGGACCCCGGCATGAAGACCGCGCCGGTAAGCCCGCCGAAGTTGCGGGAGCTGACCGCGCGCATGGCGCGGCTCGGCGTCCGGGAGGAGGACCTCGAGGAGCGGTTCGTCCTCGGCTCGGGGCGCGGCGGGCAGAAGGTGAACAAGACGGCCTCCTGCGTCATGCTGCGCCACGGCCCGAGCGGGATCGAGGTGCGTTGCGGGGCGGAGCGCTCCCAGGCGCTGAACCGTTTCCTCGCGCGCCGCCGGCTCTGCGAGCGGCTCGAGGCCCGGATCGCGGGCGCACGCGATGCGCGGGCGGCCGAAGCCGCGCGGGAGCGCCGCCGCAAGGCCCGCCGCTCGCGCCGGCAGAAGGCGCGGATGGTCGCCGAGAAGCGCCTGCACGGGCGGAAGAAGGAAGCGCGCCGGACCCCGGAGATCGAGCCGTGAGCGCGCCGGCGACCCCGGGCGGACCCCTGTCCGTTCCGGCGGCGGCCGCCGGCGAGCGACTGGACGCCTGGCTCGCGCGGGCGCACCCGGCCCACTCGCGCGCGCGCTGGCAGCAGTTGATCCGGGACAGCCGCGTCCGGGTCGACGGCACGGCGCGCCGTCCGAACCACCGCCTCGCCGGCGGGGAATCGATCGACTGGGACGAACCGCCGCCCGCGCCGCCCGCACTCGTACCCGAGGACCGTCCGCTGGACATCGTCTACGAGGACGGCGACATCCTTGTTCTGAACAAGCCGCCGGGACTGGTGGTGCACCCGGCGCCCGGCCATCCGGAGGGCACGCTCGTGCATGCGCTGCTCTTCCACTGCAAGGACCTGGCCGGGATCGGCGGCGAGCTGCGGCCGGGGATCGTGCACCGGCTCGACCAGGACACCAGCGGCCTGATGGTCGTTGCCAAGAACGAGCGCGCGCTGCGCGACCTGGCCGCGCAGTTCAAGACGCGCGAGGTGCGCAAGGAGTACCTCGCGCTCGCCTGGGATCACCCGGAGCCGGAGTCCGGGACGATCCGCACGCGCATCCGGCGCCACCCCACGCGCCGGCAGCGGATGGCGGTCGATCCGCTGGAGGGGCGCATGTCGGTCACGCACTACGAAACCGTTGAGCGGTTCCGGCTCTGCACGCTGCTGCGGCTGCGCATCGAGACCGGGCGCACGCACCAGATTCGCGTCCACCTCGCCCACATCGGGCACCCGGTCGTGGGCGACACCGTCTACGGCCGCGCGCGGGGCCGGACGCTGCCGCTGCCGACCCGCCGCCAGTTCCTGCACGCCGCCCGTCTCGCCTTCACCCACCCGGGCACCGGCGCGCCCCTGGAGTTCGACGCCCCGCCCCCCGACGACCTGCGCACCATCATCCGCGCGCTGCGCGCGGAAGGCGAAGACGGCGTCCCGTCCGGGGCGCCCTAGCCATGCACGGCGCGTCCCCACGGGCTTGCCCCGTGGGGGGCGGAAAGTTGGTCCCAGGTGCGCGCAGGAACGGGGAAATGGAGCCCGGGGAGAGCGCGGAGCGGACCGGCGGTCTTCCCGCGCTCGCTC
>PWTM01000132.1 GCA_003563855.1 PVC group bacterium
CCGGGAACGGTCCCCGGGTTTCGCGGCGTCTCCTTCTCGGTTGACGACTACGCCGACGACTACGGTGGACGATGGGACGCATCGCCGTCGTAATCCGTAGTCGTCGGCGTAGTCGTCGACCGATCCTCCCGGCCATGCTTTCCAAGACGTCGTGCCCCCCTGGGAACGCCAGGCTCCAGCCTGGCCGACCAAGGGAACGGGAACCTCGCGGCCCAGGATCGTGCCACGCTGGAGCGTGGCGTTCCCGGGCGGCGGACCCCCGCCCCCCCCTTCGCTTTCGCGGGGGCTCTTACGCTGCCAAAAGGGCGACGCGATATGGAGTGCGGCGGCAGAGGGCGAAGCCCGGCGACGCCGCTTTGGGTTGGTCGGGGACACGCGGCGGCTGGCGTGGGCGAAAGCGGTGTCGCCGTCCCGGGCGCGCGGCGCGCCCGGGACTCTGCCACCGCACTCCACAGGCTGAAGACCCGGCGACAGCGCCCACTGTGGAAGTGGGGCTGGCGTGGGCAGGGAGCAGCGGTCCCGTAGGTCCCGCTGTACGGCCGGGCGTCCAACCGGGCCTCCAGTACAGCGGGGGCTGCGCACCCGCTGTAAAAAAACGCGGCCGGCGTGGGCTGGCGGGAGCGGTCCCGCGGCGAAGCGCCTCGCCCGACCCGAGCTTGCGCCGCCGTCGGCCGTCGTCGTCGCCCGGCTCGTCCCTTTCCGGTGGACGACTACGCCGCCGACTACGGATCACGAGAGCCTCCGAGCCACGCTTGACATGGAACGCGGAACACCCAGACTCGCAAGGGTTCCGAAGCGCGCGAGGGCGCGGAACGCGCGGGGGAAGAAGCTTCGACACCGGCGAGACTCGGAAACAAGCCTAATCGCGGAAAGGGACGGCATTGAACGAACGACCGAACATCCTGCTGCTGTTCAGCGACGAGCATAGTTTCCGGTGCATGGGCCATGTACCCGAGCGCGCCGGCGGCGAACCCGTTCGCACCCCCACCTTCGACCGGCTGGCATCGCAGGGCACGGTCTTCTCGGACGCCTACTGCCAGATGCCGCTCTGTACGCCGTCCCGCATCTCGATGTTGACCGGACGCGAGGTGCGCGGGTGTGGCGCCTGGTCGAATGGCAGCGTTCTGCGGCCGGAGCTTCCCACGCTTCCCGGCCTCCTGCGGGATGCCGGGTATACCACGGGCCTGATCGGCAAGATGCACCTGGCCGGGACGCAGCAGTTCGCGGGGTTCGAGCATCGCCCGTACGGCGATCTGACAGGGCGGGCGGGACACCAAGGCGAACCTGTGCCCCGCCGGGAAACGGAGATGCGCGCCCGCACGAACCGGGCGGTGGGCATCACGCAGATCCCGGAAAGCCTGATCCAGGACGAGGTGGTCTGCCACGAGAGCGTGGCCTTCCTGCGCGAACACCGCAACGCCAGCCCGGACAAGCCCTGGTTTCTCTGTGCGGGCTTCTCCCGGCCCCACTTCCCGCTCACCGTGCCCCGCCGGCACCTGGATGCGTACTGGCCGGAGGGCGTGACGGCGCCCCGGGTTCCCGCGGCCGGCGATGCCTACGACCACCCCATGAGCGTCGGGATGCGGGAAGGGTTCAAGGCGGATGCGATCTCGGAGGACGAACGGCAGTACGCCCGGGCCTGCTACTTCGCCTGCGTCTCGTACCTCGACGAGATCGTCGGCGATCTCCTGCTGTGCCTGGAGAAGGACGGCCTGCTGGACAACACGATCATCGTCTACACGTCGGACCACGGCGAGATGGCCGGGGAACACGGGGTGTGGTGGAAGAACGGATGGTACGAGGCCTGTACGCGCGTGCCGCTGATCGTCTCCACGCCGCACCACCGTCGTGGCGACCTCGGCGCCGGAATCTGCAGCACGCCCGTCGGCCTCGTGGATCTTCTGCCTACGCTGGGGTCCTTCGCCGGCCTCGCCCTGCCCGAAGGACTCGACGGCACGGATCTGTCCGGGGTCATGACGGAGGGACAGCCGGCGCCCGACCGTCCCATCGTCTGCGACGCCCTCGAGCCCCGGTGGGGCGAAGGCACGGAGTTCCGCATGGTGCGACAGGGGCGGTACAAGGTCGTGCGCTTCCGCCGGGCGCCGCCCCTGGCGTTCGACCTGCGGGAAGACCCCGGAGAGCAGCGCAACCTGCTCCAGCGGGAAAGAGAACTCCCGGCTGCGCTTCAACGACTGAAGGCGTTCGCCGACACGTCCATGGATTTCGATGAAGCCGAGCGGGAGCGCGTCGAACGGGACGGGAGCCTGCAGCGCCGGTACGCACTCGACGTCCCGAGGAGCACCGGAAACCTGTACGCGATGCCGTCCGGAACCGTGATCAATGCCGAGGATACGCTCTACTCGCCCACGGTCATCGCGCCGTCGTTGGACGACCTGCTGGGCGCCGGCTGGGCGGAGCAGAACCGTTCCCCCTCGCGCCGCCCGCTTTGAACGGCGGGCGGTTCGTGGTAGGGTTGCAGGCGGGCGCGGAGCCGGGGCGCGCCGCCCCCCCCCGTGGAAGATGCGCCGGCCGGGAGCAACGATGGACCTGCAACGCCTGTACGCCGACCGGATCGGGGGCGCCGCCTTCGGCCGCGACGGCGCGATCTACAAGTTCGAGAAGATCAAGCGCGCAAAGGCCGCCGCGCGGGCGGAGCGTCCGGAGGTCGAGCTGCTCGATTTCGGCGTCGGCGAACCGGACGAGAGGGCGCCGGAGGCGATTCGCGCGGCGCTGAAGACGGCCGTGGACGATCCGGCCAACCGCGGCTACGCCGACAACGGGATCGCCGCGTTCAAGGAAGCCGCCGCCACCTACCTCGAGACCTTCTTCGGCGTGACCGACATCGACCCGGCCACGGAGATCAACCACAGCATCGGCTCGAAGTCCGCGCTCGCGCTGCTGCCGCTCTGCTTCGTCAACCCCGGCGACGTCGTGCTCACGACCGTCCCCGGCTATCCCGTGCTCGCCACGCACGCCCGCTACCTGGGCGCGGAGGTCGTGCCGCTGCCGCTGCGCCGGGAGCACGGGTTCCTGCCGGACCTCGACGCGATCCCGGCCGAGGCCGCGCGGCGTGCCCGTCTCTTCTACGTCAACTACCCGAACAACCCGACGGGCGCGGCGGCCACGCCGGCCTTCTTCGATGCGCTCATCGCCTGGGCGCAGCAGAACCAGGTCCTGATCGTGCAGGATGCGGCCTACGCCACGCTGGCCTACGAGGGCGGACGCCCGTCGATCCTCGCGCGGCCCGGCGGGAAGGACTGCGCGATCGAGTTGCACTCGATGAGCAAGAGCTTCAACATGACCGGCTGGCGCCTGGGTTTCGTGGCCTCCTGCGCCGGCGTCGTCCGGGCGTTCGCCGAGGTGAAGGACAATGCCGACAGCGGCCAGTTCAAGGCGATCCAGGTCGCCGCCTGCGCGGGCATCGCGGACGCGGCGCTGGCCGACGCGATCCGCGAACGCTACCGCGTCCGGCTCGAGAAGATGGTCCGGGCGTTGCGCTCGGCCGGGTTCGACGCCGCGATGCCGGGCGGCACGTTCTACCTCTACACGCCGGCGCCGCGCGGCGCCGGCGGGACGGAATTTCCCGACGCGGAAGCGGCCTCGCAGCACCTGATCCGCACGCAGTCGATCTCGACGGTCCCCTGGGACGACGCCGGGGCGTACCTGCGGTTCTCGGCGACCTTCGAGGCCCCCGACGGCGATGACGAGCGCGTGCTGGCGGAACTCGAACGGCGACTGCGCGCGGCGCGGCTGCGCTTCGACTGAAACCGCGCGCGCCGCGCGGGAGAGGGCGCCATGAACGCAGCGGAGAAGCCTACGGAAGCGACGCTCCTGCATGCGTTGCTCCAGCACAGCGCCGATCACATCTACTTCAAGGACCGCGAGAGCCGCTTCACGCTGGTCAACCCGCGCATGGCGGCCTGGCTCGACCTGTCCGACCCCGAGGGCGCGGTGGGCCGGACCGACGCGGATTTCTTCAGCGCGCTGCACGCGCGCGCGGCGCGCGGCGACGAGGAAGCCCTGCTGCGCGGCGACGTCCCGATGGTGGCGAAGGAGGAGCGCGAGACCTGGCCCGACGGTCGGGAGACCTGGGTCTCGACCATCAAGCTTCCGCTGCGCGACCCGGACGGGCGGATCGTGGGCACCTTCGGCGTCTCGCGCGACATCACCGAGCACAAGCGCCAGGAACAGGCGCTGGTCAAGGCGCACCGGCGGCTGCGCGAGCTCGAGTCGATCGTCAACCGCAGCGGCGCGGTTCTCTTCCTCTGGCGCATGGAGGACGACTGGCCCATCGAGTACGTGTCCGACAACTTCACGCTCTTCGGCTATGTGCCGGCCGAGCTCATGGCGGCCCAAACCCCGTATGGCCAGTTCATCCATCCGGACGACCGGCCCGCACTGCGCCAGTCCATGGCCGCCTTCGTCGCCGAAGGCCGTTCCGAATACCGCCTGCACTATCGCCTGCGGACCCGGGAGGGTGCGGAGCGCTGGGTGGACGAGCACGGGCTGATCCTTCGCAACGCGGAGGGGCGGCCAAGCCGCGTGCAGGGCATCGTGATCGACGTGTCCGAACGGCACGCGGCGGAGGCCGAACTCGAAGCCTACCGCACGCGGCTGGAATCGATGGTCGCCGAGCGAACCCGCCAGTGGGAGGACGCCAACCGCCAACTCCTGGCCGAAGCGGCCGAGCGGCAGCGGCGTTCCATCGCGCTGCGCGAGAGCGAGGAGCGGTACCGGCGCCTGCTCGCCTCGGTGACGGACTACGTCTACGAGGTGGATATCGAGGACGGCCGGGTTGCCCGCACGCGGCACGGCCCGGGTTGCGAGGCGGTGACCGGCTACACGACGGAGGACTACGAGCGCGATCCCTACCTCTGGGTCCAGATGGTTCCGGAGGACGAGCGCCCCATGGTCGTCGCCCAGACCCGGAGCCTGCTCGAAACCGGCGAGACCCCCCCGCTCGAGCACCGCATCCGGCACCGGGACGGTTCGCTGCGCTGGGTTCGCAACACCGCCGTGGCGAAGCGCGACGACGACGGGCGCCTCGTCGGGTACGACGGGCTGATCAAGGACATCACGGCCGAGCGCCGCGCCGAGGAGGCGCGCATGGCCATGGAGCGCGAGGTGATGGAGACCCGGCAGCGCGAGGTGCTCGAGCGGGCCGACCGGCTCAGCGTGCTGGGCTTTCTCGCCACCGGCGTCGCGCACGAGGTCAACAACCCGCTGCAGGCCATGCTCAGCCACCTGCACGCGGTACACGCCACGCTGCCGGCCGATTTCGCGCGGCGGCCGAGCCTGGACGTGCTCGAACGCGGCATCGAGAGCATCGCCGCGCTGGTCCGCCGGCTGCTCTGGCTCGGGGCCGAGTCGCAGGATCCCGACGAGACCTCGCAGGTGGGCGACGCGCTGGCGTTCGTCCGCGAACTGCTCGGCCCCCAGCTCGACCGGGCCGGCATCGGACTGGATTGCCAGTGCGGGGCGGCTTGCGTCAGCCTGGCGGTTCCGCACAAGGACCTCGTGCAGATTCTGCTCAACCTGATCATGAACGCGCGCGACGCCACGCCCGCGGGCGGGACGATCGCGCTGAAGTGCGCGATCGAGGAGGGCGAAGCCGTCCTGCGCGTCACCGACACGGGCGCGGGCATACCGCCCGACGTTCTGCCGCGAATTTTCTCGCTCTTCTTCACGACGAAAGGCAAGAAGGGCACAGGACTGGGATTGAGCATAGTCGAGTCGCTCGTGCGCGCGCGGCGGGGGCGGATCGGCGTAGAGAGCGAGGTCGGGAAGGGGACGACGGTGACCGTGCGCTTTCCCGCCGTCGCGTCGGAGGGGGTATGCGACCGCAAGTCCTGATCGTCGACGACGACGAGGCCGTGCTCTCCGGGCTGGCGGCCAACCTGGACGCCGAGGGGTACGAGGTCCTTCCCGCCGCCTCCGCGCGGGATGCGCTCGATCTGCTCGAAACGAAGCCGGTCGACCTCGTCCTGACCGACCTGGTGATGGAGGGCATGGACGGCCTCTCGCTCCTGCGCATGCTCGTGCGCGACCGCCCGGGGTTGCCGGTGGTCGTGATCACCGGGCACGGCTCGGCCACGAACGCGATCGAGGCCGTGCGGGAAGGGGCGGCGGATTTCATCCAGAAGCCCGCGCGCGCGGACGAGATCGCGCACCGGCTGCGCACCGTGCTGGAGGCGCACCGGCTGAAGCGCCAGTTGCTGCACGAGCGCGATCGGGCGCGCGACCAGCGGCGCCAGGCGCGCGAGCGCGAGGAGCGCGCGCGGCGCACGGCCGCGCTTCGCCGCATGGCGCGTGGACTTCACGCGGCGCTGCACCGCGATGTCGAGGCGCTACGCCGCGCGGCCGCGGAGCTGCGGGAGGCGCTGCCCGTGGACGATCCGCGGCGCCATTCCGTCGAGGCGGTCGAGCGGGCCACTACCCACCTCGCTCCGCTGGCCCAGCACCTGCAGCAGTACGCGGCCGGCGAGCGGGCCGGGCAGGAAGCGGTCGATGTATCGGCGCTCGTGCGCGACTTCCTGGCCGGGCCGGAGTTCCAGGAGAAGACGAAAGGGCCGCACGCGCTGCACGTCGTGACGAACCTGGCCCCCGCGCTCCCCCCGGTGGCCGCGAGCCCGATAAGGCTCCGGCGCGCGCTCGCCGAGATGCTCGCGTTCGTGACCGGCGGCGCGGGCGGCGAGCGGCACGGAGCGCTGCACATCGCCACCGAGCCGGCCGAGTCCCCGGACGCACAGGGCGAGGCCGGGGTGGCGCTTCGCATCCGCGAAGCGCGCCGGCTCAGCCCGCTGCAGGCCGAGGGGCTCTTCGAGCCTTTCGGCGTGGAACGCGACGGGGCGCAGTCGCACGCCCCCGGGTTCGGCCTCGCGCAGGCCGCGCTGATCGTGGAGGCGCACGGCGGCACCCTGACCGCCGAGCCCTCGCCCGAAGGGACCGAGTACGTCATCCTGCTGCCCGCCCGCGCCGCCGCGCCTGAAGGCCGTCCGGCCCGCCGGCCGGCCGAAGCCGGCCGGCACATTCTCCTGGTCGATGACCACGACGGCCATCGCGCCGAAGCCGCCGAATTGCTGGAAGCCCTCGGGCACCGGGTCACACCCACCAACGGGGGACACGAGGCGTTCGAGCGGCTCAAGGACGGCGCGCCCGAAGCCGGGGTGGACCTCGTGCTGCTGGACCTGGTCCTCGACGACGAGCGGGACGGCGTGGATGTGTTCCTCGATCTTCGCGAAGCCTACCCGGATCTGCCGGTCGTGCTGGCCGGCGGTTTCGCCGAAACCGACCGGGTCGCCGAAGCCCGCGAGCTGGGCATCGCCGCCTACCTGCGCAAGCCGTTCACCGAAGACGGCCTCCGCCGTGTCCTCCGCCAGGTCCTGGGCGACTGAGCCGCGTCCGGCGCGACGGGTCGGCGGGATAGGCCTCCGCGAACGCAGCGGGCGTCCGAGGGCGCCAACGCTCACGAGAACACGTCACCGGGATGGCGTTCCTGCCCGCTACGCGGACACGGCCACCCGGGCGACGCCGCCCCGTACCTCGAGGCACGTCCCGTCCGGCTGCAACGCGACGCCCGTGAAGCGGCCCGTGCGCAGGAGCGCGAAGAGGTCGCGCAGGTCGTCGGCGGCACGGTCAAGCCGGTTGCAGTAACGGCCGAACGCTTCCCAGGTGTGCGCGTCGGAGTTGCAGAGCGCGGGCAGCCCGAGCCGCCGTGCCAGCGCAAGGATGCGTCCGGCCGCCTCGGGCGGAGTGTTGTTCGAGAAGACCTCCAGCGCATCGACCGGACAGGCCTCCAGGTCGAGTCCGATCGTGTCGCGGTACCGGAACGGATGCGCCAGCGCCAGGAACCCGTCGCGTTCGCGGACCAAGGCATGCAACGCCGGGTACGCCCAGTCCTCCGTCTCCAGGCGCGGGTCGTCGACCCCGATCACCAGCAGATCCTCTCCGTCCACGGTCAGCTCGATCCCGCCGAGAACCCGGAACGGAGCCTCGCTCCGGTTCCAGTCCGCAAGCGCCTCCGGCGGCGCGAGCCGCCGGTGGTCCGTCAGCACGATCGCGTCCAGCCCGGCCGCGCGCGCCGCGGCGACCTGGTCGGCGCCCGGCGACCGGCCGCACCCCGACCGCTCCGCCGTGTGCACGTGCAGGTCGATATTCACGTCGCTTCCTGTTCCGCGTTCCGTTGCATCACCTTACCATCGGCGCGATCCCCCCTCCGGTCAAGCGCCCGCCCGCGAGGACTTTCCCCAGTCTTCGGCGGCAGGGGGGGTTCCCGGGCGGCGTGGTGCGGCGGGCCGTGCCGCTCGCGTCCGCGAATCGCCGATCAAATCGCACGCTTGACCGCGGAGGCGTGGGCGACCAGCCTTCACGGACGTTACTCGGGAGGGAGAACTGAAGGATGGCGACCATTTCGGCACGGGATCGGGAGATTCTCAGGCATCGGGCGAAGATCCAGCTCGACGCCGCGCATTCGCCCCGCAACGAAGCCATCCTGGAGAAGTGGCGGGCCCAGGCGGAAGGGCGGCGCGCCTCGCCTCCCGTCCGGCTGCTCTTCTCCAATTTCCGCCACGAGGTGATCACGCCGCGGCTGCAGTGCGAGGGGGACGCGGCGCGCGGGATCGAGGCGTCGCTTCTCGGCACGCTGGTCGGACGCGAGCTCTTCGACGACGATACCCCGATCGCACCCACGTTCGACCTGGGGTGGCACACGCGGGTGCAACCGTTCGGAGGCGAGGCTCGCATCACGCGCGCCGCGGGGCTCAACGCCCAGGGGTTTCACATCGACCCGGTCATCCGCGACCTGGCCGCCGAGCTGGATACGCTGCGCGGCGGGTCGTTCGGAGTGGACCGGGAGGGCACCGAGCGACGGCGCGCCCTGCTGGAGGACGTGCTGGGCGACATCCTGCCGGTGCGCATGGTGATGGGCAGCCTGCCGGGCGCGCTGACGAACCCGCTCGTACATCGCATGGGCATGGAAGCCTACTACCTCGCGATGTACGACTGCCCGGACGCCGTGCACCAGGCCATGGACATGGCGACCTCGGTCTACGAACGCTACTACGACTTCCTCGAGGCGGAGCGCCTCTTGCTGCCGACCCACGGCCTGAGCCCCCTGGCCCAGGAATCCTTCGCCTTCACCGACGAGCTGCCGGCCGACCGGGTGACGCGTACCCGCGAGTGCTGGGGCTTCCTCGAGTCCCAGGAGACGACGGCGATCTCCGCGGAGGCCTTTGGCGAATTCGTCTTTCCGTACCAGCAACGCCTGGTCGATCGCTTCGGGTTGCTCTCCTACGGGTGCTGCGAACGGGTGGACGCGATCTGGCCGGACTACCTGTCCACGTGGCCCAGGCTGCGCAAGCTGTCGGTCGCCCCCTTCAACGACGAACCCCGCGTGGGCGCGTACCTGCGCGGCCGCCGGATCGTCTACTACAGCAAGCCCCGCGCCGACCTCGTAACCGGCGAAGGGCCGCTCAACGACGCGACGATCACCGCGGACTTCAAGCGCATCTGCGAGGCCGCCCGCGGCTGTCTCCTCGAGATTGCCCAGCGGGAGGTCGGGACCATCTTCGGGGACTACGAACGGGGCCGCCGCTACGTGCGCCTGGCCCGGGAGGCGGTCGACCGGCACTGGCGCCCCTGACGGGGAGCGTCGCGACACTGACCCTCCCAGCCGACCGCGGGCAAGACACGCGTCGCCCGCGCTAGGGGGACCCTGGGGGCGCGGCGGTGAGCCGCACGGCCTGGTTGGGCTCCAGGTGTAAAGTGACGGTGCCGTTCGTGACGGGGATTTCCCGGGGCTGTTCGGCGCCGTCCGCGGTGAGCCGGGCCAGGCGAAGCGATGGCAGGCGTTCCCAGTCCTTGGGCAGTTGCCAGGTCCGGTTGGCGTACCCCTTGCGGCTGTAGGCCACGCGCGTGGGTTCCGGGCACCAGAGTACCGGCATGAAGACATCGTCGCCGTCGGCGTACTCGCTTCCGTCGGCGGTGTACCGCGGGTTGTTCCTGTTGTACCAGGGGAGGAATTGGGACCAGAAGGGCGCCAGGAACGCCTCGTTCACGTCCGTCGAAGTGAATCCGAAATGGGCGGGATTGCCGCAGAAGAGCGTGTCGGGCAAGTCCTCGATATGCTTCATCTGCGAGGCCGTGTGGGGCTGCAGACCCACGAAGCGGTCGACGCGGATCCCGTGTACATGCTCGCCGGCCACGTCGATATCGCGATCGCGCCAGTAGCGGAAGATCTTCCGCATGGTGCGGGCTTCTTCCTGCTTGCTGTATCCAAGATACGGACTGATCGGCCCCTGCTGGTCCGCCTTGCGCGCACCGAGAAAGGCGTCGATGTAGACACAGTGGTTCTCCTGGATCTCGGGCACCATGGCGATCAGGTCGTCGATCCGCCGCTGGGCCAGGCCGTGCTTCCACTCCTGCGTGTAGCTGACATGGTAGCAGTCCATGCCCCACCACCGGTTCCCCACGATCAGCTTCCCGTCGATGTCCTTGGCCAGGATGTCTCTGGCGGCATACGCATCGAAGAGGGGGCTGTCCTCGTAGGCATCGAACATATTGATGTGCAGCGTCGCCAGGCCGTTGACCGCGCGCGCCTCGCGGATGAGCCAGCGCAGGCTGTCCAGGGCGGCCTCGTCCTGCGGGCGTTTCAAGTGCTTGTTGACCGCGGCCCAGCTCGGGTATTTCGAGTCGTGCCCCTCGAACTGCCAGCCCGTGAGCAGGATGACCTGGGGCACTCCGCAGGTCAGGTGGTGGACGCGCCGGATGACGTCCAGGGCATCCGCGAAGGTCAGGTACAGGGTATGGATTCTACCGTCCCCGAATACGTAGCGGTGGTCGGGCGGACGGGCCGCGGCGAGTTCGGGGTCCGCGCTTGCGACGCCCGTTCCGCCGCGGCGCGCATGCATGATGCGATACACGTACTTCTGGTGCCAGGGCAGCATCCAGGGCCGTTCGGGCTGCATGGTCCGGGTGTAGTCGTAGTAGTCGCCGGATGGTTCGCGCGGGGTGTCCATGAGGGTCTGCCTCCCAGCGTGGAGCGGTGCAGGCGTAGGGACGTGCGAATCGGCCCCCGCAACGGTCCGCTGTAGGAACGGGGCGGGACATCCGCCCCCGGACGGCGGCTATCCTGCGGCGATCGCGGCTGATGTCAAGGCCACGGTCCCGAGGACCTTCCCGTCCCCTTGGTCGGCCAGGCTGGAGCCTGGCGTTCCCGGCGGGCGATGCGGTAGAGTGCGCGCGTGTTTCCGATCCGCGACGAGAATCCGACGACCCGCGCCTCGATCGCCACGTTCCTGATCGTGGCCGCCAACGTCCTGGTCTGGATCTTCGTGCAGCGGCTGGGCACGCACCCGTCGTTGCTGGAATCCATCTGGCGCTACGGGCTCGTGCCGGCCGAGCTGCTGGGCCGCGTGGAGCCGGGCGCCACCGTACCGGCGGGCCCGGGGCTGCAGGCCGTGCTCGACGGCGTGCCGAAGCCGCATACGCTGATCACGTCGATGTTCATGCACGGCGGCTGGCTGCACCTGGCGATGAACCTCTGGTTCCTGATCGTCTTCGGCGACAATGTCGAGGACGCGATGGGCCGGATCCGGTTCCTGGTCTTCTACCTCGTCTGCGGGCTTGCCGCCGCCGCGGCCCAGATCCTCTCCCATCCGGGCAGCACGATCCCGATGGTCGGCGCCTCGGGCGCGATCGGCGGGGGCATGGGCGCCTACCTGAAGCTGTATCCCTTCGCCCCCGTGCACATGCTCGTCTGGGTCGGCTTCTTCGTCACCCGCGTGGCGGTCCCGGCGTTCTTCATGCTGGGCTACTGGTTCGTGATCCAGCTCGCCGCGGGTCTGCTCACGCCGGCCGGCAGAGGCGGCGTCGCCTTCTGGGCCCACGTGGGGGGCTTCGCCGCCGGCTTCGCGCTCGTGGGCCGGTTCTGCAATCCGCATCGGTTGGCCCGCTGCCGGGGCCGCCGCGGCCGTGCGCGCGGCTGGCTCGTGCGCATGTGAGACCGGTGCCCGGGGCCGAACCCGGGAAGAGGGAACGGGGCGAGGGGAGCTGGAGCTCCCCGCCGCCCGCCATCCGGTTCCCCACCCTGCTCCGGCCCGCGCACCCGCGCACGGGCGCGCCCGGCCCGCGGCCTCAGATATCCGAGTAGAGGACGAACTCGTACGGGTGCGGCCGGAGGTCCAGCGCGGCCACCTCGTTCTTCATCTTGTACTCGATCCAGGTACGGATCACGTCCTCGGTGAAGACGTCGCCCTTGAGCAGGAACGCGTGGTCCGCCTCGAGCGCCTGCAGCGCCTCGCGCAGCGAGCCCGGCGTCGTCGGCACCTTCGCCAGCTCCTCGGGCGGAAGGTCGTAGATGTCCTTGTCCAGCGGTTCGCCCGGATCGATCTTGTTCACGATTCCGTCGATCGCCGCCATCAGGAGCGCCGAAAAGGCCAGGTACGGATTGCAGCTCGGGTCCGGGCACCGGAACTCGATCCGCTTGGCCTTCGGCGAGGTCGAGTACATCGGAATCCGGCAGGCCGCGCTGCGGTTGCGGCGCGAGTAGGCCAGGTTCACCGGCGCCTCGTAGCCCGGTACCAGCCGCTTGTAGCTGTTCGTCGTCGGGTTCGTGAACGCCAGCAGCGCCGGCGCGTGCTGCAGGATCCCGCCGATCGCGTGGAGCGCCGGCTGCGAGAGCCCCGCATACCCGTCGCCCGCGAAGAGGTTCGTGGCGCCCTTCCAGAGCGAGATGTGCACGTGCATGCCGCTGCCGTTGTCGTTGAAGATCGGCTTGGGCATGAACGTCACGGTCTTGTTGTGCTGCGTCGCGACGTTCTTGATCACGTACTTGTACTTCAGCAGCTTGTCCGCCATGGCCACGAGCGGCGAAAAGGCCATGTCGATCTCCGCCTGTCCGCCCGTCGCCACCTCGTGGTGCTGCGCCTCGACCTCCACGCCCACCGACTCGAGCGTGAGCATCATCTCGCTGCGGATGTCCTGCTGCTTGTCCATCGGCGGACAGGGGAAGTAGCCTTCCTTGTAGCGGATCTTGTACCCCAGGTTCGGGTTCTCCACCCGGCCGGTGTTCCAGCGGCCCTCGACCGAGTCGAGATGGTAGTAGCCCTCGTGCTCGTTCTGGTCGAACCGGATGTCGTCGAAGATGAAGAACTCCGCCTCCGGCCCGAAATAGGCCGTGTCCGCCAGGCCCGTGCCCCGCAGGTACGCCTCCGCCTTGCGCGCGATGTTGCGCGGATCCCGCGTGTAGTCCTCGCCGGTGATCGGATCGCAGATGTTGCACATCATCACCAGCGTCTTCGCCTGGAAGAACGGGTCGATGAACGCCGTCTCCGCCACCGGCTTGACGATCATGTCCGACTCGTTGATCGACTGCCAGCCGCGGATGCTCGACCCGTCGAAGCCCAGCCCCTTCTCGAACGCTTCCTCGTCGAGCCGCTCGCCCGGAATGGAAAAATGCTGCCAGAGCCCGGGGAAATCCATGAATCGCAGGTCCACCACCTGGACGCCCTGCTCCCGGACCATGGCCAGAACCTCTTTCGCCGTCATACCCATCGCATCGTTCTCCTCGTCGTTGTCCGTCCCGGCCGGATTCGCTCGCGCGGTCCCTACCCGCACGCACCCGACCGGCCGGCCGACCGGTCGAGGCGCCACCGCCCGACAGGGCCGCGACGCCCCAAGTATAGCACGCCGTGTGCCAAACCCGCCCGGCCCGACCCGCATTCCAACA
>PWTM01000102.1 GCA_003563855.1 PVC group bacterium
CCAGCACGAAAACGAAGAAAACTCACCCCGTGCGGTTCGGGGTAAGGCGGCTCTCTCTCCAGTCGCCGAAGTCATGGGGGGGGGCAGGCCAACACTTAGGTGCCCGCCCGCCGCGGGCGGGTACCTGAGTAGTTACCAACGCTCAACGCTCAACGTTCAACGCTCAATGGGTTATCCCGCCTTCTCTGCGCCCCCGCGCCTCTGCGCGAAACACGGCGGTCTTACTCGCCACCCTTAACCGCCACCCTTAATCGTATACTCTTAATCGGATACTCTTAATCGGATACTTACCCGACCCGCTCCCAGCCACCACGTCCCTGGAGACCGGCAGACGTTTGCGTTCGAGGGGTAACGGTCGACGAGTTTCTTGGCCGCAAAGAGGCGCAAGAATGCGCAAAGGGCGGAATCCATTCCGGCGCCACCCCGCCCTCATCCAAACCCTTCTTGCGCCTTTTGCGCCGTTTTGCGGCGGTTCTGTCTTCGGGTCGTGTCCCGCCTTCGCGCTTCCCACTTCGCCCTGCGGGCTACCGCGGAAAAGCCGGCGCGGCAAGCGATTACGTTCGAGGGATTACCGCCGACGAGTTTCCCCGCCGCTCGGATCTCTGACCGCCGACCTTTGACCTCGGTCAGGCCGCCTTTCCTCTGACGCGAACGCTCCAATAGTGCACTAAAGAATACGCAAATTTATATACAGCATCTGGGTGCGGTTATCGTATGTTGCTGCATTCCGAGAGCGGAGCATCGTCCGCGGCAGCAAACAGGCAGGAGAGAAGCGATGACGGACTTCAGCAGCACAAGACTGTTCGGAACCGGCCGGGGATCATGGGCGACCGGCATCCTCCTGGCCGCGGCGGCGTTCCTCGTCGGTCTCGGCGGCAGCGCCCTCGCCGACGACCCGGTCGTGAATGTCTCGAACCCCTACGGGGCCGTGGACTGGGAAACCTATGGGACATACAAGGGCAATTTCCACACGCACACGACGCAGAGCGACGGCAACCAAACCCCCGCGGAGGTGATCGACGAGTACCACAACCAGGGCTATCACGTCCTGGCCATTACCGATCACCACAACCAGGTTCCTCCGGAGTACCCCACGACCTATCCCTGGGAGGACTTCTATCCAAGCCCGGAGGATCCGGACCCGGCTGCGGTGGCCGCGCTGGACATGGTGGCCGTGGAGGGCAATGAGCTGTCGAGCGGGGACCACATCGTGAGTCTCTTCACCGGCTACACGAGCGGAAACTCGGACGTGGGTGTGCGGTTGACGGGCGTCGGGGAAGCCGGCGGCATCGCCTACCTGGCGCACCCCGGCCGCTACAGGCGCAGCGCGGAATGGTATGCGGACCAGTTTCTCACGCACCCCCACTGCTTCGGGATCGAAATCTACAACCAGGGCGACCGCTATCCGGGCGACCGCGCCATGTGGGACGCGGTGCTGAGCCTGACGATGCCCGGGCGTCCGGTCTGGGGCGTTTCGGCCGACGACTCGCACCGGGCCTCGCATATCGGCCGGAACCGCACCTACATGCTGATGCCCTCGCTGAGCGCCGAGAATGTGCGCGCCTCCCTTGAGTCGGGCAGGTTCTACGCGACCTACTCAACGTCCGCCAGCCATACGCCGCCGGCGCTGACGGGCGTGGACATCGACAATGTCGCGGGGACGATCACCGTCTCCGGCACGGGCTACACGCAGGTGCAATGGATCTCGATGGGCGCGCAGGTCGCCACGGGCGAGACGATCGACCTGGTGAACGCGCCGGGCGTCGACCGCTACGTCCGGGCCATCCTGATCGGATCCGAGGGACGAACCTACACGAATCCGTTCGGCGTGGAGTTTTTCGTCAATCGGCCGCCGGCAGTCTCGGCCGGGCCGGATCGGATGGTGCAGGTGGGGGCGGTCGTCACGCTCGAGGGCTCGGTCACCGACGACGGCCTGCCCGATCCTCCCGGCGCGGTGACGATACTCTGGGAGAAGATTTCCGGCGAGGGGACGGTCACGTTCGGGGACCTCGCCGCCGCGCAGACGACGGCCACCTTCTCCGAGGTCGGGACCTACGAGCTGCGCCTGACGGCCGATGACGGGGAATTCAGCACCGACGACGAGGTGACGATCACGGTGGTGGCCCGGTTGCCGGACTGGACCGCCTACAACGACGTTTCTCACGGCAGCGGCCAGTTGACCCACAACATCACCACCTTTGGTCGAAACCAGTCGGGGCAAATGATCGATTACGCGACCGGCACACCGCTTGGCGTGATGTTGGAGATCATCGACAACCCCGCCGCTCCGACCAATTCCGGCGGCACTGGCGGTCCGATGCCGGACCCGGGCACGGACGCCTACGACACCTTCAATGGCATCGTCTCCTTCAGCAACGTGATCTGGTACGGGCCCACCGGCTGGTGGGTGGACGCGGTCTTCACGGGCTTGAACCCCGATCACCGCTACGAGTTCGCCACAAGCGTCAATCGCGGCCGTTCCGACTATACCAACCGCTGGTCGAAGTTCACGATCTCCGACATCGACGAGGCCACCGAGGCCA
Source organism: PVC group bacterium (assembly GCA_003563855.1). GTDB lineage: Bacteria > Verrucomicrobiota > Kiritimatiellia > PWTM01 > PWTM01 > PWTM01. The sequence goes on from PWTM01000102.1 coordinate 2,544, forward strand.
GCACGCCGGGCGTGGAGGTCTTCTCCGACACCTCGGTGGCCTTCTGCTCCGGTAACAACACGACCAATGGCCACGTCGCGCGCTGGACCGGCATCGCCCCCGGCGCCAACGGCAGCTTCACGGTCCGCGTCGAGGCCGGCAATGCGCCGGGCATGGACGCGCGCCTGGGCTACGCCTTCGACGGCATCCTGCTGCGCGACCTGGGGCCGGCCGAAGAACCGGACCTCGACCCGCCGGAGATCGTCGAGCTCAGCCCGGCTCCCAACGCGACCGGAGTTTCCGTTGCCACGCAGCTCGTGATCGTTTTCGATGAGGACGTTGAGAAGGGCGAGGGCGACATCGTGGTCCGCAACATGGACGACAGCGCGTTCGCCACCATCGACGTCGCCGACGCAAACGTCTCCGTGGCCGGCGCCGCAGTCACCGTGACCCTGCCCGAATTCCTTGGTCCCGAGACCGAGTACTACGTGGAGGTGGACGAGGGCGCCATCGAGGACCTCGCCGGCAATCCGTTCGCCGGCATCAGCGACAGCGAGACCTGGAGCTTCACCACGGGCGAGTTGGACATCACCCCGCCGATGCCCGATCCGATGAGTTTCGCGGTCGCGCCTCACGCCGCGAGTCCGACGACGATCTCGATGACGGCCACGACCGCCACCGACGACAGTCCGCCGGTGAGCTACTTCTTCGAGAACGTCACGCTCGATACGAACTCCGGCTGGATTCTGGAGACGGAGTGGACGGATACCGGGCTGACCGCGGGCGTCTCCTACAGCTACCGCGTCAAGGCGCGCGACGCCGTGGACAATGAGACGGCCTGGTCGCCGGAGTCTTCCGTCACCATCCCGATCTTCGTCGATTTCGCGGTCGCGTCCGCTTCCGGACCGGAGAGTGCCTCGCCCGTGACCGTCACCGTGACGCTGTCGGCCACGCACAGCGAGACGATCACCGTCGAGCATCGGCTCGCCACGCCCGGCGGCACGGCCACGCCGGGCGTGGACTTCGTCTACACACCGGGTGAGCTCACCTTTGCGCCCGGCCAGACGAGCCGGGACTTCACCTTCGAGGTGATCGACGACGACGAGGCCAAGCCGGATCTGACGGTCGTCCTTGAACTCGGGCAGATCCTCAACGCCACGGTGGGCGAGATCACGACCTTCACCTACACCATCGAGGCCGATGAAGGCGACTGGTTCACGGTGCCGTTCCGCGACGATTTCGAGGCGCGCGACGTGGAAGAACTGGACGGCCAGTTCGGGTGGGTCGCCGGGAACGCCGTGGTGCAGACCGAGGTGGCCTTCGGCGGCAGCGATCGGGCCGTGGCCTTCACGGGCGCGGGCGGATTCATCCGCCGGACGTTCAATGACGAGCAGAAGGCGGTCTGGACCGACCTCCAGGTCAAGGTGGAGCCCTTCCCGGAAGGCGAAGCGCCGGTGCCGGAGGCCGGCACGACCGCGTACGTCTACGTCAACGCCGACTTCGAGGTGATGGCGTTCGACGGAACGGAGGCGGTGGGGACCGGCCGGTTCGTCGAAGAGGACGCCTGGGTCCGGTTCACCTTCTTCAACGACTACAACGCGTCGACCTGGGATCTCTACGTCGACGGCATCTTTGTCGACAGTTACGATTTCTACGACGCGGAGACGTCGTCCTACACGGAGATGCAGGTCAATGGCGGGCCGTCGACCTACGTGGACGACGTCGCCGTCACGCTGACGATGCCCGACCTCGGGTGTGTCTACCTGCTGACGGTGAACAACGGCACGGGCGGCGGCGAGTACACGGCGGGAACGGTCGTGGAGATCGTCGCCGGCGCGGCCCCCGAAGGACAGGAGTTCGACGCCTGGACGGGCGACACCATCCATGTCGATGACGTGAACAGCGCGACGACGACGGTGACGATGCCGGCCGAGGCGATCGCGGTGACGGCGACCTACCGGGACATTCCGGCTGAAGATCCCTACGTCGCCTGGGCGGGTGAAGCCGCTTTCGGTGACGACGACAGCGAAGATGGGGACGGCATTCCCAACGGCGTCGCCTGGGTGTTGGGCGCGGATAATCCGACCGCTAATGTCCGCGAGGCCGGGCTATTGCCGACGCTCGCGGTGCACGAAGAAAACGAAGACCTGTTGGTCTTCACCTTCCGGCGCAGGAAAGCGGCGGAAGCCGACGAGAACACCGAAATCGCGGTTGTGTACAGCACCGACCTGACCGATTCCAATGGCTGGGCTGTCGCAGAAGACGCCCCGGCGGATGGCATCGTCATCGGCGCGGCCGACGACGAGGACCCCGATTTCGAGATCGTCACGGTCACGTTCGATACGTCCGCGGTCGAGCTTGGGATCGACGGCCGCCTGTTCGTGCGCCTCCGCGTGGAGCGGACGGCTCCGTAGCGAGGAGCGAGGAGCGAGGGAGTCGGTTTTCGCAGGTGGCGGATGGTGCGTTGGGCAGGATAGGAAGCGAACGGTTACGGAGGAAGAGTCATGAGCATGGTAGGACAGGGCATGGAGACAGGGTCGGAAACCGTCCGGGCAAGCGGGAGGGGTGAGCGCCTGCCCGGCGCGGTTCACCGTCGGACGAATCGCTTTCCGGGATCGTTCCCCCGGCTCGCCGTGGCCGGGCTGCTATGGCTTTCCGCGCTGACGGCGGCCTCCGCCCAGGTGACGGGCGGCTGCGAGGTAAAGGAGTATACGGACGACGATGGCCGTTGGGTCGCGCATATCTTCCGTGAGACCGGCGACCTTGTGGTTGACTCGCCGATCGAAGTCGAATACCTGATCGTTGCCGGCGGCGGTGCGGGCGGCAGCTCCGGCCGCGCCAGTACCGGTGTGGGCGGCGGTGGCGCCGGCGGCCTGCTGCAGGGCACGATTATGCTCCCCGCGGACAGTCACAGCGTAACCGTCGGCGAAGGTGGTGAGCCTTCAACAAGCAGGAGTAGTCCTGGCGGCAATGGAGAGAATTCAAGTGCATTCGGCCTGACGGCCATCGGGGGCGGTGGAGGTGGGTCCAGTACTGACTGGCCTGCGGGTAGTGGCGGATCGAATGGTCAGGATGGCGGTTCTGGCGGTGGTGCAGCAAGGGTAGGTTCTAGTGCAGGTAGCATTGGTAAGGCACTGGAGGATGTAACTCAGGGAAATGACGGTGCCCTTGCTACTTCTGATGCTGTAGCCGGTGGTGGTGGCGGTGCCGGCAGTGCCGCATCCGGTGCCGCAGGTGGCGCGGGTGTTACAACCTCCATCAAAGGCTCTTCCCTCACATTTGCACAAGGCGGCAAAGGAGGAGAAACTGCCGACGGCAATGGCCCTGGCGAAGATGCTTCCGGCAACACGGGAGATGGCGGCGGGGGAGCTTACAGTACTTCTACTACCAGCGATAATCCTCGATTAGGCGGAGCTGGCGGCTCCGGGATCGTCGTTGTGCGGTATCGTCTTCCGCCTTCCGGCACCTCGATCGGGATCCGGTAGCCGCAATGGCTGATGCCTGATGTTGGATGCCTGATTTCTTTGGCCGCGAAGAGGCGCAAAAACGCGCAAGGGGTGGACTCCACCGCAGCGCCCCCCGCCCTCATCCAACCCCCTTTTTTGCGCCTCCTGCGCCTTTTTGCGGCCGTTTCGTTTTCGCGGCGTGTCCCGACTTCGCGCGACTCACGTTGCCACGCCACGCCCGTCGTAAGACCGCGTGAAAGAGAGAGCGCAGCCCTGTAGCCGCGGTCGTTGACCGCGGCCCTTTCTCCCGGCGCGATCCTCGCCTCTGCTCGGCGGTCACCGACCGCCGCTACAGGATCGCGGGGCGGAGAAAGGAGCGACAGGAGATAGCCCATCCTCGTCGCCCGCTCTCGTCGCCCCCTATCGTCGCCCGAGAGAGATCGGCACAGAACCAGGCATGGCCGACGAGCGAGCGGCAGCGCATGGAGAACGGTCGACGATCAGGTTCGACGAGTAGGGTCGACGAGTTTCGCGGCCCCCCGGCCCCCACGGGCTTGTCCCGTGGGGGAGACAAGGTTACCCGCAGTGGACCTGCGGCCGCCCACCCCAGCGCCCGAAAGAGAGCGCGGGGCCGACCGTTGGTCCATGCGCGCTCTCTTCCGGGCTCCGTACGTCGGGCGGGGCGCGTCTCGAAGACCAACTTTCCGCCCCCCACGGGGCAAGCCCGTGGGGACGCGACCGAACAGTCTTCACCCCGCATCCACGGCCCGCCCCGGCAGTCCCCGCCGGCCTCGCCGCCCTCTGCCCTCCGGCCTCCGATCTCCGCCCTCCCGTCTTCGCCCTGCGGGCCACGACGGGCAAGCCGCCCTCCGCCCCTCCGGCCTCCGGCTCCCCGCCCTCCGCCACGCTCAGGGCCATCGCTTCGCTGCGGCATTCCGCATTCCACGTTCCGCGTTCCGCCTTCGGAATGTTCCGCATTCCGCGTTCCGCATTCGAAACATTCCGCATTCCGAGTTCCGCATTCGGAAAACGCGCGCGCCGATAGTGCAGAAAAATATCCCCAACTTTACATGGTGACATAATCCTTCATTCAGCGAAAATGGGCGCAGTTCTTAGGCGGCTTGGGTAGTCGCCGGCGGTGGAGCGGGTGTTTCATCGGCAGGAAAGTGGAGCACGGGCACGGCCCGGTAGCAGCATGGGGAGAGGATGAAGATGAAGAATAGATTCGCGAAATACACGCTGAGCGCGCTGGTCGCGCTGACCGTCTGGGGCTTGAGCGGGACTGCCGCCCGCGCGGGCGCGATCAACCTGGACCTGACGACCCCAAACTCGGGAGCCATCACCCTGGACGACGGCGATAACGTCGTCGGCTTCTCGGGATTCGTGGTCGACTATCTGATCGTCGCCGGCGGCGGCGCGGGTGGCACAACCGGCCGCGCATCCACCAGTGCCGGCGGCGGCGGTGCCGGCGGCCTGCTCCAGGGCACCGGGTTTGCGATCAGCGGCAGCGGCGCTCAAGACATCGTGGTCGGTGCGGGTGGCGTGCCTTCAGGAAGCAGATCTACTGCTGGTGGCAATGGAGAGAATTCAGAAGCATTCGGCTTGGAAGCCATCGGTGGCGGTGGCGGTGGATCCAGCACACTTTCTGGACAAATTGGTATTGACGGCGGCTCCTGAGGTGGTGCGGCGAGGGGTGATGAACCTGCAGGCAAGGGCACGCCAGGCCAAGGGAATGACGGTTCAATGGGAACATCTAATACCGTCGGTGGTGGTGGAGGCGGTGCTGGTGGTGCCGGCAGCCCTCTCACGGGTGGCCCCGGTATCACAACTTCCATTACAGGATCATCACTTACATTTGCCAAAGGAGGCGACGCAGGTTCTGGATCGTCAAATAACCCTGGCGTCCCAGGTGACGACAATACGGGAGATGGCGGTGGTGGTGCATGGGGTCAATCTTCGACAAGTCCTAATGATGGCTCTCCCGGCGGCTCCGGCATCGTCGTCGTCCGCTACGCCGGCGGGCAGGTGCTCACCGGCGGCGAGGTCTCGGCCGATGGCGGCGACACCGTCCATCAATTCAAGAACACCGGCACATCCGTCCTGGGCTTCAATGCCACCATTGCGGGCGATATCGACGGTGACGGCAATCTCATTTGGAACGGCCACGGCACCCTGACCCTCGCCGGCCAGAACACGTATTCCGGCGCGACGACCGTCGCCACCGGCAGCACGCTGATCATCAATGGCAACAACTCCGGGGCGGGTGTGGTCACCGTGGCGGGCGGTGCGGCCGTCGGCGGCATCGGAACGCTTGGCGGCGACCTGGACTTCGACGGGGAAGCGTTGCTTCAGATCGTCGATCTGAATAACCCGCTTACCGTTGACGGCAACGTCACCTTCGGTAGCGGCTTCGGCATCGCCAACCTGAGCGGTGTCGACTGGGATGGCGTTGGTCTCGCCACGTACACGATCCTCGATACCACGCAGAGCTTCAGCGCCGATGACATCGACAACTTCGGTGCGGCCAATGCCGTGGCTGTGGGTGAAAACGGCCGCGAGGCCTACTTCACCAGCAGCGGCCTTAACCTGGTCGTCATCCCCGAGCCCGGCACGGTCGGCCTGCTCGGTCTCTTCGGCGTGGCCCTCGTCGTCCGCCGCCGTCTCCGCAAGTAATCTCCCGCTCGTTCCATCGGGCTGAGGAACGACCGCCCCCCGGGCCACCGGGGGGCGGTTTTCGTTTGCCCCTTTTCAACTTGCCGACTTCCCCGGTGCGCGGGTAGCTTGACGGTCACTCGAACGCGCCGGAACCCGGCCCGAGCCCCGAGAAAGGAACCGCCACATGCGCCTGCGATATTCGATTTCGATCATCCTCCTTGTCCTCCTCGCCACGGCCTTCCCCGCCCGGGCCCCGGCCGCGCTCCGGGTGCACGGCGTCTTCTCGAGCAACATGGTGATCCAGCGCGACAAGCCGATCATGATCTGGGGCTGGGCCGAACCCGGCGCCGAGGTGTCGGTCCGGTTCGGCGACGAGCGCGCCAACGTCACGGCCGCGGGCGAAACGGGCCGCTGGGAGGCGGTCTTCCCCGCCCGCGAGGCCTCGGCCGATCCGCTGACGCTGACCGTCGCGCGCGGCGACGATACGATCGAGATGGACAACATCGTGATCGGCGACGTCTGGGTCATGAACGGCCAGAGCAACATGGCCCACCCGCTGCACCGGACGCTGGAGGGGGATATCGAATCGGCGCAGGCGCACCTGCCGCTGCTGCGCGCGCTCCGGATCAACCCCAACGAGCAGGCCGAGCCGCAGGAAGACCTTCCGCGTTCGGCGCTGGCCCACGGGGGTTGGATCGAGATCAGTCCCCAAAACGCTGGCGGGATCTCGGCCATCGGCTACGCCTTCGGCTCGCGGATCCAGCGCGCGCTCGGCGTGCCGATCGGCCTGATCGACAACGGCCGTGGCGGCGCCTCGATCGAGAGCCTGGTGCCGCCCCACAAGTTTGCCGAGGATCCGCTCGCCCGGCGGTATGCCGAATCGGTCGCCCGGCGTCGGGCGGCGTTCGACGAGGAAGCCGCGGTGGCCCGGCTGGTCGAACGGTGGGAGAACCGGGTGGCCGAACAGCGCGAGCGCGGCGTGCCCGAGGAGCGGCTGCCGGCACGTCCGACGCGGGACAACCTGCGTTCCTGGGATATCCCGGGAAAGAGCCCTTCGGATGCGGCCAGTTGCTACAACGGCATGTTCGGCGCCTTCCGCGGATACCGCATCAAGGGCGTGCTCTTTCACCAGGGCTACAACAACGCCATGGCGGCCAACTGCCGGCCGCGGCGATACCGCGTCCTCATGCGGCTCATGGTCGAGGGCTGGCGCGAGGATTTCGACGATCCGGAGCTGGCGGTGGGGGTCATCGGTTTCTGTTCGACCGGCATCCCGCAGACGCGCGAGAACTTCGAGAGCTGGTCGGTCGCGCCGGCGGCCTTCATCCGCGAGGCGCAACGGCTCGGCCTGGCCGACGTGGGCGACCCGGAACGCACGGCCTTCCTGCCGGCCTACGACATCCGCATCCCGGGCCTGCACCCGCACAAGAAGCGGGATCACGGCGAGCGGGCCGCGCGCTGGGCGTTGAACCGGATCTACGACCAGCGCGTGAACTGGGACACCGCCTCGCTGGTCTCGGCCGAGCGCGAGGGCGACACGATGGTGTTGACCTTCGACAAGCCGGTCAGGCCCGACGACCTTTCGACGATCCCGGAGGGGTTCTCGATCGCCGGCGCCGACGGCGTGTTCTACATGGCCCATGCCCGGTTCCCGTTGCGGAACGACGCCGGCATCTGGAACACGGCGAACCGGAACTACGACACGACGACGGTCCTGGTCTGGAGCCCGCTCGTCGAGGAGCCGGTCGCGGTGCGCTATGCCTGGGCGTCCAGCCCGATGGGCAACCTGAAGGTCGAGGGCCGGCCCTGGCTCCCGTTCGCCAGCTTCCGCACCGACGCCTGGGACTGGCCGGAGAGCGAAGATCCGGACGAGTCGGCGGTCGATCGCAACCGCAGTCGGGCGATGAACCGGGAGGCCCAGGAACGGTGCGCGGCCCGCCGCACCGCGGAAGCCGAACAGGCGCCCGCCATCCTCGAAAGGCTCGATACCCTCGGCCGGTAGGTGAAGGCGGCGCTTCACGGGCTCGCGGCGGGCCTGCTCCTCGCGGCGACCGGCGGGTGCATGACCTTCTCCCGGATCGAGCGGGATATCGACGAGAACGCGGCGCGGCGCTTCGCCCGGACGGGGGACGTGGAGGCCGAGGTCGAGGACCTGGTGCGGCCGTTGATCGAGCGGGGCGCCACGCCCGGACTCGTCGTCGGCGTACTGCGGCCGGACGGGAGCACGGCCGCCTTCGGGTATGGCCGGATCGCCCGGAACGATCCCCGGCCGCCCGACGGCGATACCCTGTTCGCGCTCGGATCGACCAGCAAGGGCTTCCTGGCCGCGCTGACGGCGCTGCTCGTCGAAGAGGGAAAGCTCTCCTGGGACCAGACGCTCGCGGAGGTCCTGCCGGAAGGGGACCGCCTGAGCCCGGATGCCGGGCGCATCACCCTCGAGGAACTGGCCACCCACACCTCGGGACTTCCCCGCCAGCCGTTTTCGTTGCGCGGCATCGTGCGCGCGGTCCGCTACCTTCACGATGGAAACGACTTCTACCGCCATCTCGACCGCGACACCCTGCTGCGGTACCTGGGACGGTTCCGGGCGCCGTCCGAGCCCGGCGTGCGGTACTCGAACATCGGCTTCGGCATCCTCGGCTATGCCGTCGAGCAGCAGACGGGGCGCGACCTGGACGGCCTGATGCGCGAGAGGCTCCTCGACCCGCTCGGCCTGCACGCCACCGGGTTCGATCCCGAACGCCTGCCCGGCTACACCGCGCGCGCGCGCGGTCACGCGGGCGACCAGCCGCGGTTTGTCCGACGGGGCCGGCCGGTTCCCGAGTGGGATTACACGGACATCATGCGCGGCTCGGCCGGACTCTACGCCAGCGCGCACGATCTGCTCGCCTTCGCCCGGGCTCACCTTGAAGCCGGGCGGGAGACGGCCTTGGACCGGGCGCTCCGGGAGGCCGTCGAGGTCCGCGTCGAGGACGCCGACCCGCCACGCGCGCTGGCCTGGGCCGTGGACCGACGGAACGGCCACGTCATCGTCCACCAGATCGGCTTCTCGGGCGGGTTCAGCGCCTACATCGGCATGGACCCGGAGAACGGCACGGCCGTGGCCGTCCTGCAGAACAGCCTGAACTGGGAGGAAGCCATCGGGCACCGGCTGCTCCTGCGCATGGCGCGCGCGGCCAGGATGGAGCGGGAGGGGGACTAGTCATGGCTGCGCGAGCTTGACCGTGGCCAGGCGGTTGAGGCTGACCCCGGCTTCGGCCGCTTCGATCGCCAGGTTCCGATGCACGTCCGGCGGCACCTGTCGCGCCGTACCGTGCCGCCCCGGGAACGCCAGGCTCCAGCCTGGCCGAGCAAGGGGACGAGAACCTCGCGGACCAGGACCGTGCCACGCTGGAGCGTGGCGTTCCCGGGGGGATATCCACACCTTGGAATCTGCGGGGGCTCGTGCGCTGCCGAAAGGGGTGACGCGATATGGAGTGCGGCGGCAGAGGGCGAAGCCCGGCGACGCCGCTTTGGGTTGGCGTGGTGACGCGGTTTCTGGTGGGGGCTAAAGCGGTGTCCCTCCTTCGCGCTACGCTTGCTACGGAGGGCAGTCTGCCGTCCCGGGCGCGAGGCGCGCCCGGGACTCTGCCACCGCACCCGTCGTCAGCCGTAGTCGTCGACCGGCTCGTCCCCTTCCGGTGGACGACTACGCCGACGACTACGGATCACGATGGCCTCCGGCCTTTCCCATTCCCTTTCAGCGCTTCAGCTTCTTCCTCACGTGTCTTGTCCCGCCATCGGTGCAGGCCGGCCCGCAGCGGCCGGTTGGGGGGAGGGAACCGGGCGGGTTGTTCTCTCGCCGCGGCGAGCCGCGGCGGACAAAGCGGCGCCGAGGCGCCGCACTCCAAGGCGCCGCTGCGCGGCGCGGGAAGGCCTGCCGCGCCACGCAAGGCCCCCGCCGGGGCGGGAGAGCCGATGACTTCGCAAGGGTTGTGTGTCGCCCTGGGAACGCCAGGCTCCAGCCTGGCTGACCAAGGAGACGAGAACCGCGCGGACCAGGACTGTGCCACGCTGGAGCGTGGCGTTCCCGGGGGGAACCGCACCACACGGGGTCGCCGCCCGGCCGCTGTTGCGACCACTCAGTGGTCGCAATCGCTGGTTCAACGGCTCCGTATGGGCTAACTCACGAACCGGCCGCGCAGCACACGGTCCCAGTCTGGGTCGGGCGAGAAGGCGGGGAGCTTGATGCCGCCGCGGCGCGCGCCGCGGGCGGCGAGGCGGTCCTGGACCTCGGCCTCGGGCGCGCCGGTGAGCCGGAAGACACGGCAGGGCGCCAACTGGCCGGTCCGGCGGGCGTGCCGGTAGTGGTAGCCTTCCTGCAGTTCCTCGTCGACGATCGCGCCCCAGGCGGCCAGCGTCGCGTCGTCGGCCGACTCCGCAGCCGCGTAGCAGACGTAGCCGGCGCGGCCATCGGCGGGTCGGCCCGGCGCGAGCATGGCGAAGCCCATTGCGCCCGGCCAGCGGCGGCGCGCCCGGGCGAGCGCGGCCTCGACCTGTTCCCCGTCGAGCTTCTCGCCCACGAGATCGGAGCGCAGGCCCTCGCGGCCGAGGAACCGCAGGCAGGGCGCGCGCAGGAAGCGGGATTCGACCCGGACGCGATCCTGCAGACGGTAGCGGTAGAGGCCGCCGCCCGTGGTGAGCAGGACGGTGTACTCCGCGCCGCGTTCAAGCTCCCAGGCGCGCCGCGCGACGCCGGTTGCGGGCTCGACGAATTCCAGGTAGTGCGAACGCAGCGCCGCGACGCCCCGGACGCGCCCGAACGGGATGGAGACGATCCCCTCGGTCGCCACCAGGCCCTTCGGCTGGATGCGCGCGCGCGGGAAGCTCAGGCGCAGCCGCGCCGCCCACGGGTCGTCCGGAGCATCGGCCCAGCAACTGATCAGCCGCAGCCTTGGCCAGAGCCGCTGCGGCGCATCGGGCTGCGCCAGGTCGACCGCCGCCACCGCCGCGGCGCGCGCGGGGCAGGGGCGCAGCCGGCGCCGCAGCGCCTCGCGAACCTCCGCGTGCAGCCCCGCCGC
>PWTM01000345.1 GCA_003563855.1 PVC group bacterium
CGACTGGAGCGGGCCGCTGGCGGCCGTTCCCGTTTTCCAGGGTACCGCCACGAGCCGCGCGGGCGGCATCCTGGCGCGCATCGAGGCGGTCGGCCCCGCCACCGAGCCGGTCATCCGGCTCGAGTCCGACCCGCCGCTTCCCGAGGACGAGATCCTCGCGCGCATCCTCTTCGGGCGCTCCCTCGATCGCCTCTCGCCGCTCCAGGCCCTGCGCTTCGCGCACGGCCTGCACCTGCTGCACGGCGGGGCGGGCGCCTTCGACCTGCTCAGTCACGGCCAGGACTGGCTGCAGCTCGACCGTATCGAGATCGAGCAGGACGAGGACGACGCGCGCTTCAGCGCGATTACGGTGGGTAGGTACGTCGGCGACCGGATCTACGTCGAGGGCGCCAAGGGCCTGGGCGGCGCGGAAGACCGGATCGCCGTCGAGGTCGAGCTCACCCCGTCCATCACGCTCGAGACGGAAACCAGCCCGGGGCTGCGCGAGGGTATCCGCCTGCGCTGGAGCCGCGACTACTAGACTCCCTGGCCGCCGCGGATTGCGTTTGCCGTCGGCGCGCCGGTATGGCAGGATCGCGCCCCGCTCGCGCGCGGGGGTCATCGGGGCTCCTGTGTCCGCGAAGCGGCAGGAGTTTCCCATGTATACCGCATCCGACCTGCGCAAGGGGCTGAAGATCGAGCTCGACGGCCAGCCCTACGACATCGTCGAGTACCAGTTCGTCAAGCCGGGCAAGGGCCAGGCGATGTACAAGTGCCGGATCAAGAACCTGCTGACCGGCGCCACCATGGACCGCACGTTCCGGGCGGTCGACCGGATCGACAAGCCGGACCTCGAGCAGCGGACCGGCCACTACATCTACCCGGACGGGAACGCCTATGTCTTCTCCGACGAGCAGACCTTCGAGGAAGTCCGGGTGGGCGAGGACGTGCTGGGCGACCGCCGCTTCTTCCTCACCGAGAACATGGAGGTCGACCTGCTCCTGCACAACGGGCAGGTGATCTCCGTGGACCTGCCGACCTTCATCGAGAAGCAAATCGTCGCCACGGAGCCCGGCGTGCGCGGCGATACGGCCACGAACGTGACGAAGCCGGCCCGGATCGACTCCGGCTACGAGCTCCCGGTGCCGCTGTTCCTGAACGAGGGCGACTGGATCCGGATCGACACGCGGACGGGGGCGTACGTCGACCGGGTCAGTAAGGCGTGAGCCCGGCCGGCGTCCCGGACGCGGCCGCGGAGCGGCGGCGGCTGCGGGCGCTGCGCCCGGCGCTCGAGCGGCGGGCGCGGATGACGGCGGCGCTGCGCCGGACGCTGGCGGCCGACGGGTTCCTCGAGGTCGAAACGCCGGTCCGGCTGGCGGCGCCGGCGCTCGAGCCGCACATCGACGCCGAACCCGCGGGCGAGGCCTTCCTGCGCACGTCGCCCGAGCTGCACATGAAGCGGCTGCTGGCCGCCGGGTATCCGCGGATCTTCCAGCTCGGCCCCTGTTTCCGGCAGGGCGAACGGGGGCGGCTCCACCACCCCGAATACACCATGCTCGAGTGGTACCGCGCGGAGGCGGACTACCGCGCCGTGCTGCGCGATGCGGAGCGGCTGGTGCGGACGGCGGCGCGGGCGGTCGCGGAGGCGGACCCGGCGCCGCCGCGGCCGGCCGTGGACCCGGAGGCGCCCTGGCTCGTCCTGCGCGTCGAGGACGCGTTCCTCCGCTGGGCCGGATGGAACCCGGTCAAGCGCTGGGATGCCGACCGGTTCGACCTCGACCTGGTCGACTGCGTCGAGCCGCGGCTGCCCCGGGACCGCGCCACGGTGCTGATCGACTACCCGGCGCCGGCCGCGGCGCTGGCGCGGCTCTCGGCGACCGACCCGCGGGTGGCGGAGCGCTGGGAGCTCTACCTCGGAGCGGTCGAGATCGCGAACGCCTTCTCCGAGCTCACCGACGCGGCCGAGCAGCGGGCGCGGTTCGAGGCCTGCGCGGCGGCGCGGGCGCGGGCCGGCCGCCCGGTGTACCCGCTCGACGAGGCGTTCCTCGCGGCCCTTGCGGCGGGCCTGCCGCCCTCGGCCGGCGTCGCGCTCGGCGTCGACCGCCTCGCCCTGGTCCTGGCCGGCGGCCGCGACCTCGACGACGTGCTCGCGTTCCGGGAGTGAGCCGGGCGCCGACGCATACTCCAGCCCGGCGCCCGGGCGGGCCTCCTCCCCGGCCCGACCGAGGACATCGAAGGCGCCGTCAACCTGGAGGCCGAGAAGCCCTGCGGCGTCGCAGACCCGGACCCCGTCGACGAGTTCTGAAAACAACCGTCGAACCCCAGGGGACGGGAACTACGAAACACGCGAAAAGCGCGAAAGGGAAAGCCGGCGTGCGCCGCTCAATGTTCAGCGTTCGTAACGACTCAGGTACCCGCCCCAGGGCGGGCGGTCACCTGAGTCGTCCCTCAGAGTGCGTCGCGGCGTCTTCGCGGACCGTGTTGACCGGGACCGCTCTCTAGCGCCTCGCGCATCTTCTCCTCGACCCGCTCCCGCAGCTTCCTCGGTCGCAGCACCCTGACGTCGGGTTGCCAGGAGAGCACGAATTCCTGGGATCCATGCTCACATGCCCCTCCAGCGCCTCGGCCACCCGCGCCAATGCCGACCGCATATCGGCCTCCAGCGGCGTGCCCCTGAAGGCCGCCATCACCTTGCGCGCGATGCCCAGCGCAAAGACCTCCCGCCGGTCCAGCTTCAGCGCCGGCACCGTCCAGGCCGGATCCGAGAGGTAGTACCCCTTGCGCGAGGCGTCGTAGGCGACCGGCGCGCCCCAGTCGTTAATCGTGCGCTGGATCGTGCGCTTCATTCGGTTCCACCGGATGCGGCACCCGGCCGAGATGGGCGAGCCGGAGGTCCGGGACTTCCTCACGCACCTGGCCGTGGAGGGCAACGTCTCGCCCGCCACGCAGACCCAGGCGCTCTGCGCCCTGGTCTTTCTCTACAAGCAGGTCCTCGAACAGCCGCTCGGCGAGCTGGGCCGCTACGCCTGGCCCGTCCGGCGTCCGAGGCTGCCGGTGGTCCTCTGCGTCGAGGAGGTCCGTCGCCTGCTCGAAGGCATGCGCGGCGTGCCCCGGCTGGTGGCCGTGCTGATGTACGGGACCGGCATGCGGCTGCAGGAGGCCCTGACGCTGCGGGTCAAGGACCTGGACTTTCGTCGCCGCACGCTCGTCATCCGCGACGGCAAGGGCGCAAAGGACCGCGCGGCGGTCCTGCCCGAATCGCTGATCGAGCCGCTGAAGGCCCATCTCGTGAAGGTCGGCGCCCTGCACGAGCGCGACCTGCGCGAGGGGCATGGCGCCGTCAGCCTGCCCTTCGCGCTCAGGGAGAAGTACCCGAACGCCGCGACCGCCTGGGGCTGGCAGTTCGTCTTCCCCTCGGGCAACGTCTCCGAGGACCCCCGCGAGCCGGGCGTGTTCCGGCGACACCATATCTACCCGAACACGATCCAGCGGGCCGTGCGCCGCGCGGCGCAGGAGGCAGGAATCCAGAAGCATGTGCGTACGCATACCCTCAGGCACAGCTTCGCAACGCACCTCCTGGAATCGGGCACCGACCTTCGGACGATCCAGGAACTGCTCGGTCATGCCGACGTCAAGACGACGGAGATCTACACCCACGTCCTGAACAAGGGGCCCCGGGGCGTAACCAGCCCGGCCGACCGGC
>PWTM01000327.1 GCA_003563855.1 PVC group bacterium
CGACAGGCCCGCCCGCCCGCCCCGCCCCGTCCGAAGCGCCGCGCCGCCGCAGCCGAGTCGGACAGGTCTGACGAGTCCGACCCGTCCGACCCGTCCGACACGCCCAAAAGAAGAAAGAGGGACAACAAGCCATGAAGACCGGATGGAACACCTGGAACGTCCGCAGCGTGCTCTCGCACGTGCGGCTGCCGGAGGCCTTCGCGATTTCGCTGGGGCTCAAGACCTATGACCGGGGCTGCGGCCTGCGCGAGGCGCTGATCGGGCGCAAGGGCAAGGGCGACGAGGTCATCTGGCCGGGACCGCACGCCTACGACGGCGCCTACACCTCGCTCGAGCTGGAGTGGAACCGGATGCGGATCCGGGTGGAGACCGCGCACGAGGCGGGCGACTGGTACGCCTGCGTCACCCCGCTGGCCACGATGGTCAAGACGCCGGCCCTGACCGTCGAGGCGGCCGTGCTC
The DNA here is from genome assembly GCA_003563855.1 of PVC group bacterium. Classification (GTDB taxonomy): domain Bacteria; phylum Verrucomicrobiota; class Kiritimatiellia; order PWTM01; family PWTM01; genus PWTM01. The sequence goes on from PWTM01000327.1 coordinate 462, forward strand.
TGGAACCGGCCGGGGCTCGCCCGGCGCGAGGGGGCGACGCTCGTAATGGAGAACGGCCGCGCCACCGTCCGGGTCAGCGCCAGGGGCACGCTGCGCAGCGACGAGCCGGTGGTCGAAATCAGCGCGCCCTACCTGCTCGTGTTGCTGGACCAGCCCGTCCTCCTGGCCACGAACGCCGACCGGCTGAACGAGGCGGCGGAGATCATCGCCCGGCGCCGCGCCGAGTTCACGGCGGGCCGGGAGCGTCTCAGCGAGGTCCACCATGCCATGCAGACGTGCCTGGCATGGGATACGATCTACGATCCTTTCAAGGACCGCGTCATCTCGCCCGTCAGCCGTATCTGGAGCTGCAGCTACGGCGGCTGGGTGCTCTTCGACTGGGACACCTATTTCGCCGCCTGGATGGCCGGCGTTGAGCACCGGGAGCTGGCCTGCGCCAATGCCGTCGCGATCACCGAAGAGGCGACCGAGGGCGGGTTCATCCCGAACATGGCCACGCCGAACGGGTTCAAGACCCGCGACCGCTCGCAGCCGCCGGTCGGCGCGCTGACGGTGCAGGCGCTCTGCGACCGGTTCGGCGAGACCGCGCTGGCGGAACAACTCTTCGATGCGCTGCTGACCTGGAACCGCTGGTGGCCGGATCACCGCGACCAGGACGGCTACCTCTGCTGGGGCTCCGAGCCGTACGCGCCCGTGACCGGCTGCAGCTTCGAGACGATCCCGCTGAACACGCGGTTCGCCTCCGCGCTCGAGTCCGGCCTGGACAACTCGCCGATGTACAAGGACATGCCCTACGACGCGGAGCGGCACCGGATGCAGATGGCCGACGTCGGGCTGATGTCGCTCTACATCGTCGACTGCCGGGCGCTCGCCGATCTCGCCGTCCGCATCGGCCGGGACGAGGCGGTGGCGGAACTGACCGCGCGCGCCGACCGGTATGCCGAGGCGCTCCGGACGCTCTGGTGCGAGGAAACGGGACTCTTCCTGAACCGGCGGCTGGACAACGGCGAATTCCAGCGGCGTCTCTCACCGACGCATTTCTATCCGCTGCTGGCCGGCGTGCCGACCCAGGCGCAGGCGGAGCGCATGGTCAACGAGCACTTCTTCAACCCGGCCGAGTTCTGGGGCGAGTGGATCCTTCCCTCGATCGCGCGCAACGATCCGCTCTACCCCGAGCAGAACTACTGGCAGGGCCGGATCTGGGCGCCGATGAACTTCCTCGTCTACCTCGGCCTGCGGACGTACGACCTGCCCGAGGCGCGCAAGGCCCTGGTCGAGAAGTCCGAGGCTCTGCTGCTCAAGGAATGGCGCGAACACGGCCACGTGCACGAGAACTACCGCGCCGACACGGGCGAAGGCTGCGACCGCGGCAACAGCGACGCCTTCTACCACTGGGGCGGGCTGCTGGGGCTGATCTCGGTGATGGAGGAAGAGGGCGACAGCGCATAGACGCCTGGGCGCCCGACTGGCCATTGCGCTCTGCCGTCACCCGGAGACGCGGCCCCTTGTCCGCTCTCTTTGCCCCTCGACCGCGACAGCCGACACCCGACACGCGCACCCCAGGCGCGATCGGGCTATCGATGGGATCGAGAGAGTCGAGAGAATCGAGGGAATCGATGGGCCCCCCGCCGTTCCGCATTCCGCATTCCGCGTTCCGCATTCACGGGGCCGCGGCGGGGAGATCGATGACGGTTGCGCCGCTCTCTCTTCCGACCGCGATGCGGTGGGTGTGCCCGTTGACGGTCACGTCGTGTTCGCCGTGGAAGAGGCGCAGCCGGACGAGGCCGTCCGCGTCCGCGACGGCGTCCTCGTCCGTCCACCAGCGGTTGAAGACCAGGTCCCGGTAGACCCGGGCCGCCGGGGTCTTGGTCCAGTCCGCCCGCCAGAGCGCGGCATCGGGGCGCCAGTGGCGGTTTTCCCAGAAGCCCCACATGGTGATGCCTTCGACCGCGGGGTGCGCGAAGGCCGTGATGTAGAGCGTGGCCAGGACGGTGGCCTTGGCGGTCTCGTCCGGGGTGTTGGCGTCGAACTCCGTCACCTTGATCGGCAGCCCGAACTGCGCCAGGAGATCGAGTTTTCGCCAGACTTCGTCGCCGTCGATCCTTCCGCCGAAATGGCCCTGGACGCCGATGCCGCCGACCGGCATGCCGGCGGCCAGGAACCCGGCGATCTGCTCGACGTACCGCTCGGTCTGCCCGCCGGCCAGGATGTTGTAGTCGTTGACGTACAGGATCGCTTCCGGGTCGTGGGCGCGGCACCATGCGAAGATCTGCCGGCGCGTGTCCGGGCCCAGGCGGTCGCTGAAGTAGGAATGGTGCAGCATCTCGTTCTTGACGTCATGCTCCGGGACGCGGCCCCGGAAGTGCTCCATATAGTCGCGCGCCCGCTGCCGGAGCGCGGCCCGGAGGGCGTCGTCGTCGAGCGCTCTCACCCAAGGCTGCACCTTATCCTCGTCGGCCCAGAAGACGCAATGCCCGCGCGTGTGCAGCCCGTGGGTCTCGGCCCAGTCGAGCATGCGGTCGGCGTCGGCGAAGGTCACCTCGCCGCGCCGACGCTCGTTCGCATACCACTTCATCGCGTTCTCGTGCACGACGCTGTTGAAATTGGCCCGCACGGTCTGCCGGTAGCGTTCCTGGTCGGCGGGCCCGATCCGGTTGTTCGGGACGAAGCCGTGCCGGTTGATGGCGGTTCCGAACGGGAAGGCATGCCGCGCCTGCCGGACCCGCACGGCGGCGCCCGGCGTCGCGCGAAAGGTCACTTCCACGGTCCGATTCGCCTCGATCGAGGCGCGATGGCGGGCGAGCAGTCCATCGATGAGCCGCGCGAGCTCGGCGTCCTCGGTATTCACGCCCTGTTCCGCCCGGGCGGCCACGCCCAGGGCGCAGATCCCCGCCAGTATCCATGCCGTCCACGCCATCCGTCGCCCCTCCGCCTGTGCCCGGGTCTCGCCCGGGGGATTGCGGCGAACCCTATCCGCCCGCGCCGGTTCCCGCAAGCCGCGGAGCAGGGTGGTCTTTCCGCGGGGCGCATCTCACTTCTGCCGGCGCATATACCGCATTGACGGGGCCTGGGGCCGATGTAGTTCGCGGCAAAGTTGACGGATACGTCAGATCCGGTGGAGTTTACGAGGAAGTTGACGCCGTAGTTGATCGTGGGAAGAATGGTCGCGATGTCGTTTCCGCACGAGAATCCATTCCTATACGGAAGCGCCCACCAGGCG
>PWTM01000137.1 GCA_003563855.1 PVC group bacterium
GAGGGCGCCATGGCGTTCCTGGCGCGCGAGTACAAGGCCCTGGCGATCTTCGTCGTGGCCGTCGCGCTGCTGCTCGGGCTCGGCAACCGGTTCGGGAACCCCGGCACCTGGCTCTGGCTCGTTTCCGTCTCGTTCGTCGTCGGCGCACTCTGCTCGGGGCTCTCCGGCTTCTTCGGGATGCGCGTGGCCACGGCCGCGAACATGCGCACCACCCAGGGCGCGCGGACCTCGCTGGCCAAGGCGCTGATGGTCGCCTTCTCCGGCGGCACGGTCATGGGCATGAGCGTCGTTGGTCTCGCGCTGCTCGGCCTCGCCGGCCTCTTCCTGGTCTACACCCGCACGCTCGGCTCGGACGTGGACACGCTGCGCTCGACCGTGTTGCCGATCCTCTCGGGCTTCTCGCTGGGCGCCAGCTCGATCGCGCTCTTCGCCCGTGTCGGCGGAGGCATCTACACGAAGGCGGCCGACGTCGGCGCCGACCTGGTCGGCAAGGTCGAGGCCGGCATCCCGGAGGACGATCCGCGCAACCCGGCGACGATCGCCGACAACGTCGGCGACAACGTCGGCGACGTGGCCGGCATGGGGGCCGACCTCTTCGAGTCCTACGTCGGCGCGATCGTCGGCGCCATGGTCCTCGGCGCGGCCGCCGGGTCGCTGCCGATGGTGGTCCTGCCGCTCGTGCTCGCGGCGGCCGGCATCGTGATCTCGATCCTCGGCACCAACTTCGTCCGCACCCGCGAGGGCGGGAACCCGCAGGCCGCGCTCAACGCCGGCACCTTCGGCGCGGCGCTGATCATGGCCGTGCTGACCTACCCGATCGTCCGCCGGCTGGCCCCGGAGACCTTCGAGCTGGGCGACACGGTCTACGGCGCGGTCGGCATCTTCTGGGCCACGATCGCCGGGCTGGTCGGCGGCGTCGCCATCGGCATGCTGACGGAGTACTACACGGCCGAGAGCAAGGGGCCGGCGCGCCGGATCGCGAAGCAGTCCGAGACCGGCCAGGCGACGAACATCATCGCCGGGCTCGGCACCGGCATGCTTTCGACGGCCTTCCCGATCCTGTGCCTCGCCGCCGCCATCCTCGTCGCCTTCCATTTCGCCGGCCTCTACGGCATCGCGATCGCCGCGCTGGGCATGCTGGCCACGACCGGCATCCAGCTCGCCGTGGACGCCTACGGGCCGATCGCCGACAACGCGGGCGGCCTGGCCGAGATGGCCGAGCTGCCGAAGGAGGTGCGCGGCCGGACCGACAAGCTCGACGCCGTGGGCAACACGACGGCGGCGATCGGCAAGGGCTTCGCGATCGGCTCGGCGGCGCTGACGGCGCTGGCGCTGTTCGCCGCGTACCGGTCCGTCATCAACCTGCGGCTGGCCGAGCTCGGCAAGCCCGGGATGTCCATCGACGTGACCGACCCGCAGGTGACGGCCGGACTGTTCCTGGGCGCGATGCTGCCCTTCCTGTTCAGCTCCTTCGCCATGGGCGCGGTCGGCCGCGCGGCGTTCGCGATGATCGAGGAGGTGCGCCGCCAGTTCCGGGACATCCCGGGCCTGCTCGAGGGCAAGGCCAAGGCCGACTACGCGCGCTGCGTGGACATCTCGACGAAGGCGGCGATCAAGGAGATGGTCGTGCCGGCGCTGATCGGCGTCCTGACCCCGGTCGTCGTCGGCTTCCTCGGCGGCCCGGAGATGCTCGGCGGCGTGCTCGCCGGCGTCACGGCCTCCGGCGTGATGATGGCGCTCTTCATGTCGAACGCCGGCGGCGCCTGGGACAACGCGAAGAAGTACATCGAGAGCGGCGCGCACGGCGGCAAGGGCTCCGCCGCCCACAAGGCGGCCGTGATCGGCGACACCGTCGGCGACCCGTTCAAGGACACCGCCGGGCCGTCGCTGAACATCCTGATCAAGCTGATGAGCGTGGTCTCCCTGGTGATCGCCCCGCTGCTGCTGCTCTAGGCCGCGGCCGGCGGAGGGACGGATCGCGACCGGGCCGGCGGCGCGGGCGGCCGCGACGGGCAACGCGGAGGAACGCAGGATGAAGAAGGCAGTGGTCTGCGGCGCCGGCGGGTTCATCGGCAGCCACCTGGTCAAGCGGCTCAAGGCCGAGGGGTACCGGGTTCGCGGCGTGGACCTCAAGCGCCCGGAGTTCGACGAGACGGCGGCCGACGAGTTCCGCCTGCTCGACCTGCGCGAGCCGGCGGCCTGCGAAGCGGCGGTGCGGATCGACGGGCAGCCCGCGGACGAGGTCTACCAGCTCGCGGCCGACATGGGCGGGATGGGCTTCATCCATTCCGCCGAGTGCGAGATCATGCACAACAGCGTGCTGATCAACGTGCACATGACGAACGCGGCGGCGAACGCCGGGGTCGCGCGCTACTTCTTCTCCTCCTCGGTCTGCGTCTACCGCGACATGAAGCCGGGCGAGCCGGAGATGACCGAGGCCGAGGCGGTGCCGGCGAACCCGGACAACGAGTACGGCTGGGAGAAACTCTACTCCGAGCGCATGGCCCAGGCGTACGGGCGCAAGTTCGGCATGGCCGTGCGGATCGCGCGCTTCCAGAACTGCTACGGGCCGTACGGCACCTGGCGCGGCGGCCGCGAGAAGGCGCCGGCCGCGCTCTGCCGCAAGGTGGCGGAAGCGGCCGACGGCGCCGAGGTCGAGATCTGGGGCGACGGCAGCGCGGTCCGTTCGTACACCTACGTCGACGACATGGTCGACGGCATCTACCGGCTCATGCACTCCGACCTCGAGGGCGCAGTGAACATCGGGTGCCCGCAGTACGTGACGGTACGCGAGCTGCTCGAGACGATCGCCGAGGCGTCCGGGAAGCGGGTGCGGCCCAAGCCGGTTCCCGGCCCGGTCGGCGTGCAGTCGCGCAACTTCAGCAACGAGCGCATCTACAGCATCGGCTGGCGTTCGCAATTCGACCTGCAGCGCGGGATCGCGGCGACCTATCCGTGGGTGGCCGCGCAGGTCGCCGCGGCGGCGGGCGCGCCGCCCGCCTGACGCCGTCCGCCGGCGCCGCGTCTCGCCCCGGCCCTTTCCCGCGCGCGGGGCAGCGAGGAGAGAGCCATGCGAAGCGACGAGGTCAAGAAGGGGCTGGAGCGCGCGCCGCATCGCAGCCTGTTGCGCGCGACGGGGCTGGACGACGAGGCCATCGCCCGCCCGTTCATCGGCGTCTGCAACGCCTACACCGACTGCATTCCCGGCCACGTCCATCTCCGGAAGGTCGCGGACCTCGTGAAGCGGGAGATCCGGCGCGTGGGCGGCACGCCGCTGGAGTTCAACGTCATCGGCATCTGTGACGGGATCGCGATGGGGCACGCGGGGATGAAGTTCTCGCTGCCGAGCCGCGAGCTGATCGCCGACAGCGTCGAGACCATGGTCCGGGCGCACGCCTTCGACGCGATGATCTGCCTGCCGAACTGCGACAAGATCGTGCCGGGCATGATCATGGGCGCGCTGCGCGTCAATATTCCGACCGTCTTCGCGAGCGGCGGCCCGATGGCGGCCGGGCGCCGGGCGGACGGGCGCCCGGCGGACCTGATCGGCGTCTTCGAGGCGGTCGGCGCCGTGCGGGCCGGCCGGATGAGCGAAGACGAGCTGACCGCGCTCGAATGCGCGGCCTGTCCCGGCCCCGGGTCGTGCTCGGGGATGTTCACCGCCAACTCGATGAACTGCCTCTGCGAGGCGATCGGGCTTGCGCTGCCGGGCAACGGCACGATCCTGGCGACCGACCCGGCGCGGCACCGGCTCTGGCGGGCGGCGGCGCGGCGCGCGGTGCGGATGGCGACCGAGGGCGGCCCGTGCCCGCGCGCGATTGTCACGCGCGCGTCGATCGACAACGCCTTCGCCCTCGACATGGCGATGGGCGGGAGCACGAACACGGTGCTGCACACGCTGGCCATCGCGCACGAGGCCGGGGTGGCCTACGATCTCGAGCGGATCAACGCGCTCTCCCGCCGTTGCCCGAACCTGTGTAAGGTTTCTCCCTCCTCGGCTTACCACATCGAGGACGTCCACCGCGCGGGCGGGATTTCCGCGATTCTCGCCGAGCTGGCGCGCATCGACGGCCTGCTGCACCTGCGGGCGCCGACCGTGACCGGGCGAACGCTCGGCGCTTCGATCCGCGGCGCGTCGATCCGGGACGAGGCCTGCATCCGGCCGCTGGCGAAGGCCTACAGTCCGGAGGGCGGGCTCTTCATTCTGCGCGGCAACCTCGCCCCGGACGGAGCCGTGGTGAAGACCGCCGGCGTCGAGCCGGCCATGCTGCGGCACGCGGGGCCGGCGGTCGTCTTCGAGTCCCAGGAGGAGGCCTGCGAAGGCATCCTCGCCGGCCGCGTGTGCCCGGGCGATGTGGCCGTCATCCGGCACGAGGGCCCGCGCGGCGGGCCGGGCATGCAGGAGATGCTGGCGCCGACCAGCTACCTGATGGGGCAGGGGCTCGGCGACAGGGTGGCGCTGATCACCGACGGGCGGTTCAGCGGGGGAACCCGCGGCGCCTGCATCGGCCACGTCTCGCCGGAAGCGGCGGCCGGCGGACCGATCGCGCTGGTGCGCGACGGCGACCGCGTGGAGATCGACATTCCCGGACGTCGGATCGACCTTTGCGTTCCCGAGTCCGAGCTGGCCGAACGGCGCGCGGCCTGGCAGCCCCCGCCGCCGCGCGCGGACTCGGGCTGGCTCGCCCGGTATGCCCGAATGGCGACCAGCGCCAATACCGGCGCGATCCTGCGCGTTTGACACCGCGCGCCGCCGTGCTATCTTCGGCTTGGGGCATGTTCGGATGCCCGGGGGGCGAGAGGCTGTCGTGGTTGAGAGCGTGCTTGTGTTCCGCGGCGAGGACGAGGCTGTTGCGCAGCCGGAGACCTTTCGCTGTTGCCCGCTGGGGCTTCAGTTCTACGCGCGCGATGCGTTCCCGACCTACCGGGTGCTCGACCTGAAAGTCGAGGTGCCGGCCGATGGCGGGGGGCGAACCCCGTTCGACTGTTCCGGCGTGGTGGTGCACTCGGAATATGACGAGGAGCGGGAATTGTTCCGGACCTGGGTTGTGTTCGTCGATGTCCCCCCGGAGGTCCGCCAGCGCTTCGACTGTCTGGCGCGGAAGGGGGGCTTCCTATGTCCGCACTGCGAGAACTACTGATCTACGCCGTCGGACGCGAGGCGTCCGACCTGCACCTCAAGCCCGGCGCGCCGCCGGCGCTTCGCGTCAACGCCGAGCTGGTGCTGGTCGAGCGCGAGCCGCTTTCGGCGGAAGAAATCCAGGCGATTTCGACGGAAGTCATTCCGCGGCACATGAAAGCCTCGTTCGAACGCAGCGGCGAGGCGGACTTCTCCCTGGTCGAAGAGGGCGTCGGCCGGTTCCGCGTCAACGTCTTCATGAGCACGGGCCAGCACACGGTCGCCGTGCGCCACGTCAAGGACGAGGCGCCTTCGTTCGAGGCGTTGCATCTCCCGCCGATCATCTCGCGCCTCGCGGTGGCCCCCCGCGGCATGATCCTCGTCTCCGGCACCACCGGCTGCGGGAAATCCACCACGCTGGCCGCGATGATCGAGCACATCAACCGCCACCTGCGGCGCCGCATCCTCACGGTTGAGGATCCGGTCGAGTACGTGTTTTCCGACAAGAAGTCCGTCATCTCCCAGCGCGAGGTGGGCCTCGACACGGCCACGTTCAACGCCGCGCTCAAGCGCGTCCTGCGGCAGAACCCGGACGTGATCATGATCGGCGAGATGCGGGACGTCGAAAGCGTGATGGCCGCGCTGCAGGCCGCCGAAACCGGGCACCTGGTGCTGACGACCATGCATACCGGTACCGCGCCGCAGGCCGTTCCGCGCATGCTCGACCTCTTCCCGGCCAGCGAGCGCGATCCGCTGCGGCTCGCGCTGGCCGAGAACCTTCGCGCGGTCATCTGCCAACGCCTGGTCCCCTGCATCCAGGGGGGCGTCCGGCCCGCGGCAGAAATCCTGATCAACACGGCAACCGTGCGCAAGCTGATCGAGCAGAACAAGATCGAGAAGCTGCACGCGGCCATCGAGACGGGGCGCGAGGACGGCATGCAGACGTTCAACCAGTCGCTGGCCGACCTGATCCGCGGCGGCGAGATCACCGAGCAGCAGGGTATGCGGCACGCCGGAAACCCCGAGGCGCTGCGCATGATGCTGCGTGGGATCACGCTGGACGAAGGCCGCCGGATTCTGGCTACCTGAAAACGCCTGGGCAGACCGCGCCGCAGTCCGGGCAGCGGCCGTCACGGTCGATGCGCCGCTCGACCAGCGCGAAACCCTCGCGGCGCATCAGCGTCACGCCGCAGGTCGCGCAATAGGTGTCTCCGCCGCCGCTCACGTTCACGTTACCCAGGTAGACATGGCACGCGCCCTGCTGACGCGCGATAGCCCCGGCATGGACCAGCAGGCGAGCGTCGGCCGGCCGGTGGTCGGTCAGGCGAAACGCCGGGTAGAAAGCGCTGAAGTGCAACGGCGTGTCCGGCCCCAGGTTCGCCACACACCAGGCCGCCGACGCCGCGAGGTCCTCGTCCGCGTCGTTCTCGTCCGGCAGCACCAGTTGCGTGACTTCGATCCAGACATCCGTCTCCTCGCGCAGGTAGCGCAGCGTCTCGAGCACGGGGGCGATGCGCGCGCCGCAGAGCCGGCGATAGAACCCGTCGCGGATCGCCTTCAGGTCGACATTGGCCGCGTCCATGACCTCGAAGAAGGCGCGTCGCGCCGCGCCCGCCACGTACCCGGCCGTCACGGCGACCGTCCGCAGCCCACGGTCGCGGCAGGCCCGGGCCGTGTCGCGCACGTACTCGAGCGAGACGATCGGCTCGTTGTACGTGAACGCCACGCTCGGGCAGCGCGACTCGACCGCCAGCGCCGCCACCTGATCCGGCGTCAGCGTCGCCCGCAGCGCGCGCAGATCCATCGGCTTGCTGATCGACCAGTTCTGGCAGAACCGGCAGGAGAGGTTGCAGCCGACGGTCCCGATCGAGAGTGTCCGCGTGCCGGGAAGGAAATGGTAGAGCGGCTTCTTTTCGATCGGGTCGTCCGACACGGAGCTGACGCGGCCGTACGTGCCCAGCACCACGCGCCCGTCCCGGGCCTCGCGCGCGAAGCAGCGGCCCCGCTCGCCCTCGGACAGGCGACAGCGGTGCGGGCAGACCTCGCACTGCACCCTCGTCTCGTCGATCCGGCGCCAGAACGGCGCCGGCGTCTCCGCCTGCCGGTCCATCGTCCGTTCCCCACGGGCCATGATAGCACAGCCGGCCCGGCGGACGCATCCGCGCAGTCCAAGGCCGGCGCCGCCGCGTCCGCGCTAGCCCCTCCGTTCGCCCGGATCGGCGCCGGGGACGCGGCCGCGCGGGTGGGCGCGCGGCGGACGCGGTGCGGGGAACCGGTCGGGCAGATCGTGGAATTGACGGTCCTGCCGGAGGTGGAGTTCCCAGAGCTTCGCGTACTTCATGAGCGTGCCAAGCGCGCCGAAGAGGGCGATGACCAGCCCGTGAATGCCGTCGAGGAATCCGCCCCGCAGCACGTAGCCCTTGAAGAATCGTAGCGGCGGGCGCAGGAGCAGGTCACGCCAGCGAAGCCGGTCGCCCGCCTCGATCTTCTGCTGCGCGGAGATGGCGGAGAACCGGTTCATGGTGCGCAGGTGGTCGTCGATCCCGTCATGGGTGTAGTGCCAGATCGGGTTCCGCAGCCGGAGCACCGGACCGCCGGTGATGACGACCCGGTCGTGCGGGTCGGGCCCTTCCGTGCGCCCGTAGTCGCGATGAAAGAGGCGAAGCTTCACGTCCGGGTACCACTCCCCGAAGCGAATCCAGCGGCCGAGGTAGTAGACGCGGCGGGGGAACGCGAAGCCGACATACGGCGCGGGCCCCCGCGCGAAGATCGCCAGGATCTCCGCGCGCAGCCCCTCCGAGACCTCCTCGTCGGCGTCAAGGAATAAGAGCCAGTCGTACCGGGCCAGTTCGCGGATGCGTTCGCGCTGCCCGACATATCCCAGCCAGGGCTGCTGAAAGATCCGGTCGGTGTAGGCGCGCGCGATCTCGAGCGTCCGGTCGGTGCTCAGGCTGTCGAGCACGACGATCTCGTCGCACCAGCGAACGCTGTCGAGGCAGCGGCGGATCTTGCGCGCCTCGTTGAACGTCATGACGCAGGCGGAAATCTTCTCGCGCATCCCGTTCAATCCAGGTCCCGCGCCAGCAGCGCGTCCTCGTCGAGGCCGAGGTAGTGCCCGATCTCGTGCAGCAGGGTGCGGCGGACCTCCTCGCGAAAAACGTCCTCGCGCCCGCCGGCCTCGCGCCTCAGGTTGTCGACGAAGAGCAGGATTTCGGGCGGAAGCTGCTGCGAGACCGCGATCCCGTCGGGGAAAGCCACGCCGGTGAACAGGCCGAGCAGGTCGCCCATGCCTTCGGCCGCGAGCGCGGGCGCCGGACGATCCTCGATCACGATGGGCACCTCGTCCACGCGGTCGCGCAGGGCCGGCGGAAGCCCGTCCAGCACGCGGGCCACCTCGTCGGCGGCAAGCGACCGGAAGCGCTGCAACCCCGGCGTCGGCCGTACATGCTTGCCGCGTCTCACCCGCACCGCCCCTCCCCTCGCCTTCGCCGCCCCCCGCAAAACCCCGGCGCAGCGTACCACGCCGCTGGCGTCCAAGGCTACCGCGCGCCGGCTACCGCCGCCGGGCCAGCGTCAGGTAGTAGAGCAGCGTCAGGATCGCCGTGGCCGCCGAAGCCACGTAGGTCAGGAACGCGGCGTTGAGCACGGCGCCGGCGTGCGGCGCCTCGGCCGCGCCAACGATCCCGGACCGGACCATCCCGCGCTTTGCCCGGACGGTCGCATCCCACTCGACCGGCAACGTCACCAGCGTGAAGAGCACGACGGCGGCGAAGAGCAGGACGCCCACGTCGATCAGCGCCGGCGCCCGCAGGAACAGCCCCGCAAAAATGATCGGGAACGAAAGCTGGCTGCCGAGCTGCGTAACCGGTACGAGGGCGCTGCGCGCCTTCAGCGGCGCGAAACCGGCCGCGTGCTGCAGCGCATGCCCGGCTTCGTGGCAGGCGATGCCCACCGCCGCCAGCGAGGCGGAAGCATAGACCTGCGGGCTGAGCCGAAGCGCCCGGACGCGCGGATCGTAGTGGTCGCTCAGAAAGCCGTGCGAAGGCTCGATTCGAACCCCGGTCACCCCGGCCGTTCCGAGCAGGCGCGCCGCCGCCTCGGCGCCGGTCATCCCGCTCGAGGACCGGACCCGTGCGTAGCGCGCGAAGGTGGACCGAGTGTACCAGGCCGCCAACCCGCCGAGCAGCAGGCCGGGCAGCAGGACCATGACGATGTAGCGCGGATCGAAGAGCATACGTCCGCCCTCCGCCGGGCGCGCGCGCGCGGCGCCGCGCCCGGGCCCCGTCCGGTCAGCCTTCCTGCGACTCCGCGTCCTTTTCGGCCAGCGCCGCGCGGCGGCTGAGGCGGATCTTCCCGCTCTCGTCGACGTGGATGCACTTCACCCACATGGGGTCGCCCCGCTTGCAGATGTCCTCGACGGACTTGACGCGGAAGTTGGCCAGCTCGCTGATATGCACCAGCCCTTCGAGCCCGGGGAGGATCTCGACGAAGCAGCCGAAGTCCTTCACGCCGGTCACGCGGCCCTGGTAGATCTTGCCGACCTCCGCCTCCGCCGTCAGCGCTTCGACCTCGCGGACCGCCGCCTCCATCGCCTCGCCCGAGGCGCTGAAGATGTGCACGCTGCCGTCGTCCTCGATGTCGATCTGCACCTTGTAGGTGTCCGTGATGCGCCGGATGTTCTTTCCGCCCGGGCCGATCAGGGCGCCGATCTTCTCGGTCGGGATCTTCAGCACCTTCACGCGCGGGGCGTAGGGCGAGAGATCCTCGCGCGGCGCGGCGATCAGGCCGGTCATGAAATCGAGGATCTGCCCGCGGGCCAAGCGCGCCTTCTCGAACGCGCCTTCGACCAGCTCCCACCGCAGGCCGTGGATCTTCAGGTCGACCTGGAAGCCGGTCACGCCCTTGCGCGTACCGGCCACCTTGAAGTCCATGTCCCCGCAATGGTCCTCGGCGCCGAGGATGTCCGTGACGAGCAGGGCGCGGTCGCCCTCGCTGAAGAGCCCGATCGAGATGCCGGCCACCGGCGTTCGGATCGGGACCCCGGCATCCATGAGCGCCAGCGTACCGACGCAGACGCTGGCCATCGAGGACGACCCGTTCGAGCCCATGATCTCGGAGACGATCCGCACCGTGTACGGGTAGTCCTCCGGCATCACCTGCCGCAGGCTGCGCTCGGCGAGCGCGCCGTGCCCGATCTCGCGGCGGCCGGTGAACCCGATCCGCCCGACTTCGCCGACCGAGTACGGCGGGAAGTTGTAGTGCAGCAGGAAGCGCTTCTCTTCGGGCCCCCCGGTGACGGCGTCGAGCCGCTGGCCGTCCTGGTGCGTGCCGAGCGTAACGACCGCCAGGGCCTGCGTCTCGCCCCGGTTGAACACGGCCGAGCCGTGTGTCCGTGGGAGGAACGCAAGCTGGCCGGCGAGCTCGCGCAGGTCGTCCGCCCCGCGCCCGTCGATCCGCCGGCCGTGATCGAGCGCGTTCGCCCGGACGACGGCGATCTCGACCTCGTCGCAGACGGCGCGCAGTTCCTCCTCCGTCGGCGCCGGGTCCCCGTCGCGAAGCGCCGTCTTCAACTCCTCGAAAACCTCCGCCACACGGGCCTGCCGATCGAGCTTGCCGGGGATCGTCAACGCTTCGCCCAGCGCGGCGCCGGCGATCTCGCGGGCGCGCGCCACCAGGGCCGGGTCCGCCGCCGGGATATCCTCCACCTTCTTCTCGGGAAGCCCGGCCTTGCGCCGCAGCTCGAGCTGCGCCGCGCAGAGCTCGGCCACGGCCGCCTGCGCGTGCTTCATCGCCGCGATCAGGTCGGTCTCCGGCACCTCGTCCGCGGTGCCCTCGATCATCATCATGCGATCGGCCGTGCCGACGTAGACCAGGTCCACGTCGCTCTGCGCCATCTGCGAGTGAACGGGATTGACGATCCATTCCCCCTCGACGCGGCCCACCCGCACGGCGCCGATCGGACCGAAGAACGGGATTTCGGAGAGCATCAGCGAGGCGCTCGCCGCGTTGATGCTCAGGATGTCGGAATCGTTCTCGCCGTCCGCGCAGAGCACAAGGTTGTTGACCTGGACCTCGTTGCGGTAGCCGGCGGGGAAGAGCGCCCGGATCGGGCGGTCGGTCATGCGCGCGGTCAGGATCTCCTTCTCCGAGGGCCGCGCCTCGCGCTTGAAGAAGCCGCCGGGCATGCGGCCGGCCGCATAGAACTTCTCCCGGTACTCGACCTGGAGCGGGAAGAAGTTTACCCCCTCGCGGGGCTTCGAGGCCGCGGTGACGGCCGAAAAGAGCACGGTTTCCTCGAGCGTGAGCGTACAGGACCCGGACGCCTGCCGGGCGAGAAGGCCGGTCTCGAAGGTCATCTTCTTGCCGGCCAACTGGATTTCTACGGATACGGTATTCTTCATGGTCTTCCTTGTGGGACAGGTCCGGAAGCGGCACACCGTTCCGCCGTGTTCGCGCGCAGACGCACGGCCGGGCGGTCGAGCGGAGCCCCGAACGAAACGACAGGTTTCGCCGGGAAGCCGGGTCGGTGCGGCGGAGCGTGGCCCGCCCCGCGCAACAGGCAGGATTCCGTCAGCGGCGCAGTCCGAGCGACTGCACGAGCGCCCGGTAGCGGGCCACGTCCTTCCGCCGCAGGTAGTCGAGCAGGCGCCGGCGCTTGCTGACCAGCACAATCAGGCCCCGTCGCGAACTGTGGTCCTTACGGTGGACCTTCAGGTGCTCGGAGAGTTCCTGGATGCGGCTGGTGATCAAGGCCACCTGCACTTCCGTGGACCCCGTGTCCCGGTCGTGTCGCTCGTGCGCCTTACGGACAACTGCTTTGGTTGCGGTATCCATGCCTGGGTCTAGCCTCTGGGCCTTCCTCTTTGTTCTGTTTTCCTCTTTCTTGGTCGGCCGGAATCTACACGGAACCCGCCCGGCAGGCAAGCAAGGAAAACGGAAGAAGAAAAACGATCGCGGGCGCGGGCCACCTCAACGGTCGGGAAGCGCGGCCACGCCGGGCAGTTCCTTCCCCTCGAGAAACTCGAGGCTCGCGCCGCCGCCGGTGCTGATGTGCGTCATGCGGCCGGCCAGCCCGCTGCGGTTGACGGCGCTGACGCTGTCGCCGCCGCCGACGATGCTGACGCAGTCCGTCTCGGCCAGCGCCTGGGCGATCGCCATCGTGCCCGCCGCGAACGGGGCCATCTCGAAGCAGCCCATCGGGCCGTTCCAGACGACCGTCCGCGCGCCGCGGATGCGCTCCGCAAAACGCGCGGCCGACGCCGGCCCGATGTCCAGCGCCATCCACCCGTCCCGGATCCCCTGCTCGCCGACGGTCTCCGTCCGCGCCTCCGCATCGAAGGCGTCGGCGATGACGTGGTCGACCGGGAGCAGCAGCTCCACCCCGGCCTCCTCCGCCTTGCGCAGCAGGTCCTTCGCGAGGTCGACCTTGTCCTCCTCGACCAGCGAGGCGCCGGTCGGCAGCCCCCGGGCCCGGTAGAAGGTGTAAGCCATGGCGCCGCCGACGATCAGCGCATCGACGCGCGAGAGCAGGTTTTCGATCACGTTGACCTTGTCGCTGACCTTCGCGCCGCCGAGGATCGCGACGAACGGGCGTTCGGGGTCCGCCAGCGCCAGGCCGAGGTGCGCGATCTCCTTCTCGAGCAGGAACCCCGCGCCGGCGTCGCGGACGAACCGCACGACCACGGCGGTCGAGGCGTGCGCGCGGTGCGCGCTGCCGAAGGCGTCGTTGACGTACACGTCGCCGAGCTCCGCCAGCGCCCGCGCCATGTCCTCCTGCTTCGCCTTCATCGCGGCCTTCGCCGCCTTGCGTTCCTCCTCCGACGCGTCGTCGGGCAGCTTGACCTTGCCCTCCTCCTCCGCGTGGAAGCGCGTGTTCTCGAGCAGCAGCACCTCGCCGGGGCCCAGCCGTTCGGCGGCGGCCTTCGCCTCGGGCCCGATGCAGTCGGCGGCGAAGTCGACCGGGCGTTCCAGCAGCTCGCCGAGCCGGTCGGCGACCGGGCGGAGGCTGAACTGCGGATCGGGCTTCCCGCCCTTGGGCCGGCCCAGGTGGCTCATCAGGACCAGCGAACCGCCCTGGTCGAGCACGTGCCGGAGCGTCGGGAGCGCGGCCGTGATCCGCGTATCGTCCGCCACGCGCCCGTCCTCGATCGGCACGTTGAAATCGACGCGCACCAGCACGCGCCTGCCCTTCAGGTCCATGTCCCGAACCGTCCGCTTCGCCATCGCCGTCATCGTCCGCCTCCCCGCGTGTGAACTCCCGCGCCGGCCCTCCCGGCGCCCGGACATCATGCCCGACCCCGCCCCGCGGCGCAACCGCAGGCTGCGCGGGTGGACTTTCCCCAGTTTTCGGCGTGCGGGGGGTGATCTCCCGGGCGGCGTGGTGCGGCAGGCCGTGCCGCTCGCGTCCGCGAAGGCCCCGTGAGCGGCGTTGCGGCGGCGCGGCGCGGACACGAGTCCTGCGCCGCCGACCGTCCTGCTCGTCCTCGTCCTCAGCGAGCGAAGCGAGCGGTCCTCGTCCTCGTCCTTCGAGATCCGAGGACGAGGACGAGGAC
>PWTM01000126.1 GCA_003563855.1 PVC group bacterium
TCCGGAAAACCGGTGGCGTCGACGTGCGGCCGAGGCGCTGCGCGAGGCCTTCATCGCCGCGTTGCAGCCGGACGCGGTGCTGGTGACCAGCCTGTTCGAGGGAATCGGCGACGAAGCCGTGGTGGGGATCGGCACCTTTCGCAGCGATCTGCCGACCGCCGTCGTTCTCTACGACCTGATCCCGGCGCTGTTCCCCGACCAGTACCTTGCCCGGCCGGAGCAGCACGCCTGGTACCTGCGCCAACTGGACCACCTTCGGCGCGCCGACCGCTGGCTCGCCATCTCCGAGGCCACGCGGACTGACGCCGTACGCCACCTTGGCCTCGACCCGCATCGCGTCACCAACATATCGGCCGCCGCAGACGGGATTTTCGATGCAGAACCGCTGGATCCCGAAGCCGGCGCGGCCCTTCGTGAACGCTACGGGCTCGCGCGCCCGTTCATTCTCAACACCGGGGGCATCGACCCGCGCAAGAATCTGCCGGCGCTGATCCGGGCCTTTTCGCGTCTGCCGGAAAGGAGCCGGTACCAACTGGTCATCGTCTGCCATGCCCGGGACGAGGACGTGCGCGACCTGCGGCGGACTGCGGCGGATTGCGGTCTCCCGCGCGAGGCCCTGGTGGTCACGGGGTACGTCCCCGAGCAGGATCTGGCGGGCTTGTACAAGCTCTGTGCGCTGTTCGTGTTTCCCTCGCTCTACGAGGGTTTCGGCCTGCCCGCGCTGGAGGCCATGCGCTGCGGCGCACCGGTCATCGCCGCGGACCGCGCCAGCCTCCCGGAGGTGGTGGGCCGTTCCGACGCCCTGTTCAATCCCGATGACCCGGACGCGATTGCCGCCGCGATGGCGCGTGTGTTGGGCGATCCGGAACTGCGCGCGGATCTGCGCAACCACGGCCTGCGGCAGTCCCGGGGGTTCGGCTGGCGCCATACGGCCGACGCCGCACTCGATGCCCTGGAAGGCCTCCACCAAGGCCGTCGTCGCCCGTTCCGCGACGCGCGCGGGTTGGCGACCTCCCGTCGCCCCCGGCTTGCCTATGTGTCGCCGCTCCCTCCCGAGCGCAGTGGCATTGCCGATTACAGCGCCGAGCTGCTGCCCGAACTCACACGTTATTACGACGTAGAGGTCGTGGTTGCCCAGGAAGCCGTGACGGACCCCTGGATCAACGCCTGTCTGCCCGTGCGCGACGTCGACAGCTTCCGTCGG
Source organism: PVC group bacterium (assembly GCA_003563855.1). Lineage (GTDB taxonomy): Bacteria > Verrucomicrobiota > Kiritimatiellia > PWTM01 > PWTM01 > PWTM01. The sequence goes on from PWTM01000126.1 coordinate 1,205, forward strand.
GATCATCGCCTGTTTGACCGCGTGCTCTATCACGTGGGCAACTCCAGCTTCCATTTGCACATGTTTGGCCTGATGCAGGCGATCCCGGGGACGGTCGTTCTGCACGACTTCTTTCTGGGGGGTGTGCAGTCCCAACGGCCGGGTTGGGGGGAGACCCTCTACCGCGACCACGGCTTCCGGGCGCAGCATGAACTGGAACACGAGCAGACGCATGACTTCGGTTTCAAGTATCCGTGCAACCTCAGCCTTATGCAGCAGGCGAGGGGCGTCATCGTTCACTCGGAGCACGCGCAGGCGCTGGCGGCGGCATGGTATGGCCCCGGGGCCGCCGCGGTGGTGGATGTGATTCCACTGCCGCGGCGCCCGGCGGTGCACCGTCCGCGCGAACAGGCCCGTGTGCGGCTCGGTCTGTCGGACGCGGATTTTCTCGTGTGCAGTTTCGGCCTGCTGGGCGTGACCAAGTTGAACCGCGAGTTGCTGGCCGCGTGGCTGGAGAGCGCCCTGTGCCGGGACGCGCATTGTCAGCTCGTGTTTGTCGGCGAGAACGATCCGTGGAGCTACGGCCAAGACCTTGCCCGCCTCGTTGCCCGGTCGGGATCCGGTCGCGTGCGGATAACGGGCTGGGTCGATGCCGAGACGTATCGGGATTACCTTGCCGCTGCAGACCTGGCCGTGCAGCTACGGACCCGCACGCGCGGCGAAACCTCGGCAGCGGTACTGGATACGCTGAATCACGCGGTGCCGACGGTCGCCAATGCCAACGGCGCGCTCTCCGAACTGCCGGCAGACGTGGTGTACCGACTGCCCGACAGCTTCACGACCCGCGAGCTCGCAGAGGCGCTGGACACCCTTTGGCGTGATGGTTCCCGAAGGGCGGAACTGGGCGCGCGCGGGCGAGCCCATGTGCGCAGCCGCCACGCTCCGGCCGCCTGTGCCGCACTCTACGCGGATGCGATCGAGAGCGCCTGGCGCGGCGGCCCGGGAGAGGTGTCCGCTTTGATCCCGCATCTGGTGGATCTGCCCGGCGCCCCCGCAGGCGGCGCTGCAGACTGGCTTCAAGTCGCTGCAGCCCTGGGAGACAACCATCCGGCCGTGCCCGCGGCAAGAGCGCTCTTTGTCGATATCTCGGAGCTTGTGCAGCGCGACGCCCGCAGCGGAATCCAGCGCGTCGTGCGCGCCCTTCTGCAGCAGATGCTCCTGTCGCCTCCGTCCGGCTGGAGGGTGGAACCGGTGTATGCAGACCTGCAGAGCCCCGGCTATCGCCTGGCGCGTCGCTACACACGCGGCTTTCTTGGCCTGTCCGGATCGGGACCGGATGACGAGCCCCTCGCGGCCCGGGCCGGTGACCTCTTCCTGGGCCTGGATCTGCAACCGGACGTGATTCCGGCCCAGGCCGACGCGCTGTCGCGTCTGCAGCGGCGGGGCGTCCGGGTCCATTTCGTGGTGTACGACCTCCTTCCCCTCCAACTTCCGCACGCATACCCCCCGGGATTCAACGAAGCCTTCGAGCGCTGGCTGGATACCGTCTCTGCCTTCGATGCCCTGCATTGCATTTCCGGTTCGGTCGCTGCCGATCTGCGTGCCTGGCTCCACGGCCGTCACCCCGAGCGCGTTCGATCCCTTACCGTGAACAGCTTCGTGCTCGGTGCCGACATCGAATGCTCGCAACCCACAACGGGGCTGCCGCCAAACATGCAGCAACTCGATGCGGTGTTGGCTGCGCGGCCGCATTTTCTGGCCGTGGGGACCCTCGAGCCGAGAAAGGCCTACGGACAACTGCTCGACGCGCTGGAAATCCTCTGGTCCGACGGGATGGACGTGGGGCTTTGCATCGTCGGGCGCCAGGGCTGGATGGTGGATGACCTCATCGTACGACTGCAGGCGCATCGCGAACTGGATCGCCGTCTGTTCTGGTTTGCCCACGCGAGCGATGAACTGCTGGAGCACCTGTACCGCCGAACACGCTGCCTTGTATTGCCCTCCGAGGGGGAAGGGTTCGGGTTGCCGCTGGTCGAAGCCGCTCTGCGGGATCTCCCGATCATCGCGCGCGACCTCCCCGTATTCCGCGAGATCTGCGCCGACAACGCGTTCTATTTCAGCGGAAAGGGCGGAAACCCGCTTGCAAACGCCTTGCGAGAGTGGTTGACTAGCCCGCAACGGGGTCGCGTGCCGCCGCGGTCGGGCATTGCGGTGCACAGTTGGGCGGACAGCGCGCGGAGCCTATGGGCGGCGCTCGGAATCCCGACCGGACCATTGCGGGAGCGGTCGGCAGCAAGACCGGGAAGTCGGCACAAGAGTTGTTGACTTGCCAACGTCGAGGGCAGTATTCTCCGGCACAGGGAATGGGGGTTCCTATTAATTGCATGCCTCTCATTTGTGGCCAAAATTTTGACGCGTCCGCGACCGGGCGAACGTTGTACGCCAGTCATCCAAAAGATTTCTTCCGAAGTTAGCTAA
>PWTM01000237.1 GCA_003563855.1 PVC group bacterium
CCAGCTGGAACTCCCGCTGCAGTGCGCGCAGGTACCCAAGCAGAGGAGCGACTTCCTTGGAGGCGTTTTCATCGGCGCGGTGCAGCCGGATAAAGGGGTCGAGCACGAGGAGGACCGGCCCCAGGTCCGCCACCGCCTGGCGGGAATCAGGGGCAGAGAAGACGATTCGCGAGCCGGACCCCGAGATGGCGGCTAAGCTGGCGAGTTCAGAGTCTGCGCCGCCTGCGGATCATGGATTGGTCGCGCCTGAGCCGGCGGAGGTTGATGAGGATTCGGAGGGCACCGAGGAGGCTTCTGTGGATGCTCAATCCTTTGAAAGCAAGTCGCCTGAAGAGGCAGAGCAGATGGCCGAGCAGGCGCGTGTCGCGTGTCCTCGCTGTAAAGACATGCTTGATATTAGTTCGCTCAAGGAAGGGATGAACACGTGCCCCCACTGCAAAGGTTCGTTTGAAGTGAGCATGTGAAGAATGCCCATGAATGCGATGCGTGACGCCTGATAGATGCAGCCGTTATGGCTGGGTTTGCTTCCACAGCGCCCGCTGCCGCCCCCAGTCCGGCTCCGCCGCAATCGGCCGCTGGTGCTTCTCCCGGATGGGGTCGCGGCCGTTGCCCCCCCGCCGAGGCAGGGCCGGACGCCTGGCTGTCCGGGGGCGGTCCCCGGCACGCTCTCCCGAAAAAATGCTCGGGGACGCCCGTTCACTGCTTTCGGTGGGCACCCTCCACCCGTTCGTTCGGCTGCGTCCGGACGCCGTTTTCGGGCAGAATCTTCACTGCCGGGCAGTGAGAAATCGGGCAGTGAAGACAGGTTCGAGTGCGGAATGGCACATGCCGGTTTTCGCGTCAGCGGCTCGAACTCGGGCGTTCTGCGGGGATTCGGCGCGCGGGGGGGCGCGGGAAGGCGTATCGTAAACCCTTTATTATCAATGACGTAAGAAAACCGCGGCGGTACGGGCGGGCGGGGAGAAGGGCGGAAATGGGCGCGAAACCGGGTTCGAGCCGTGGTTGGATTGGCTCCGGCGGTAGGGCTCGAACCTACAACCTAGTGGTTAACAGCCACCCGCTCTACCATTGAGCTACGCCGGAACACGAAGCGCGGACACAAGGCTACCCGGCGTTCCCGGGGCTGTCAACAGCGAGCGCACGCACAGCGAGCGCGCACGCCGAGCGGGTCTTCCCGTGGAAAACAGGCGCGAAACGGAGTAGTATCTGCTGTCATGAAGCGACAAGGAATGGCGGTAGTTCTTGCTCTGGCGCCGGCGCTTCTCGCGCTGTTGCTGGTGGGCGGCGGGTGCGCGACGGCGCAGGAACGGCGGGCGAGGCGCATGCCGGAGGTGGTCGGGGCGTTGCCCGAGGCCGATCGCGAGAGGCTCATGGCCGGCCGGATTGCCATCGGGGACACGCCGGAGATGGTCCGCGTCGCCTGGGGCCGACCCGACCGCCGGTCTCGCATCCTGCGGGCCGAGGGCGAGAGCGAGGTTTGGACCTGGTTCGACTACCGTAGCGAGTTTGTCTATCCCGCCTGGCGTCCCGTCAGCCCGGCCTGGCGCTACGACCGGCGGGGCCGGCGCGTCTTCCCCGAAATCTACGAGCCGGAACGGGTCCTCGTGCCCGTGCTGCGCGGCACGGTGGAATTCCGCGACGGGGAGGTCGTGGCTGTCGAACAGCCCGTGCGGTAGCCGTGGCAACTCTGCCTTGGCGCCACCACGAGTCTTGAGCAACGATGGTGCGATCATGGATCCGCCAGGCAAGCCGCACGACGAGGCCGACCCCATCCGGGAGAAGCGTATGCGGCCGATTGCGGCGGAACTGAACTGGCGGCGGCAGAGGTATCTATGGAAGAGGTTGCGCACGTAGAACTCGGGCGGGCTATATCGCCGGCGCACTCCTGCTTGGAGATTGAGGGGCGCTGCTTGATCGCAATCGCCGTATAGGCTAGTCCGGTAGGCCTCATTGGCAAACACTATCAACTGGTCGATCGACATCATCCAGGAGCGGGCAGTGTTGTTGCATCGCGGCCTGCGGCAGTGCTAGATTGGCAGCGCTGCATGAAACGCGCCTCCGACATCGAGTCGCTGAAGGTTCAAGTTGGCGAGATCGATCTCTCCAAGCCCCTGGACCTGGTCGTCCTGGGCATCAAGAAAGGGGAGGCGGCCCGCTGTCGGCTGGTCGGGGAGGACAAGGAGCTGACGCTCCGGGCGTCCGGCCTGTGGAACGTGGCGGCGGGCGAGATCGTGACCGTTGCGCCGAAGAAGCATTGGAGCTATGCGGGCCACCCGTACCTGTCGGCCGAGATCGCCGGCAGCCGGCTCGATCTTGCCGCACTGGACCTGACGCCCCTGAAGTTGAGTTCGCTCGGGACCTGGGACCCCGCCGAGGAGTACTGGGGCGATAGGGATGAGCCCGAATCGGGAACCTGTCGCTGGGACCGCACTTCGCGGGCGTCCTCCCCTGGGGTCTCATCGACAACCGCCCCTACCTTCGCTGCCTCCACGGCTACGGGTTATGCCTCTGGAAACTCAAGCGCTTCGACGAAGCGGCGGCCGTCTTCAGCCGCATGCTCCGGCTGAACCCGTCCGACAACCAGGGCGCGCGGTTCAACCTGGCCGAGGTCCGAGCGAAGAGGGAGTGGCGCGGCGACGCGGGGTAGGAGAGAGGCATGGTTTCTCTCGGGTCTCGGCGCGCTGGCGCTGACGCCATTGAGATTGCCGTCGACTCCGTTCGCTCACAGATCGTCCTCATCGATCTGCTCGTCCTTCCGGCCATCCAGCAGCTTCGCCTGCTCGACGCGCCATCGGAACCCGGACAACCTCTCGTAGCGTTTGCAGAGTTCGGTCACTTCAGCCATGCCAGGTACAGACACCGGTAGTCGGCCTCGATGATGTCTCTCCTGAGCGGGACCAGGCCGGAGAGACAACCTCCGCCCTCGATCCACTCGCCGCCTGCCTCCTCGCTCAGGTCGATGTCCAGGATGTCGAATCCGTTGACGGCCTTGAAGGCTATTCGTTTCCGGATGCAGGACAGGTTGTCCACGGCCTCCTGTTCGGCTTCGGTCAACATCCGGTCGACGGTCTGCCACTCGTAGTACTGGTATTCGCTCATCTTTGCCTCGTCTCCTGAGAATGGCCGTTCCCCAAACCGGGTGGTATTGGGGCGCCCCCGCATCCGTGAGCCCCGAAGGGGCGCAACATCCCAGCCCAGGGCAACGCCCTGGGTCTGGGGTCCACCGCGCATCCGCGAGCCCTGAAGGGGCGTGACATGTTCAATCCCACACGTATCTCTCGTCGTAATCCACGCCATACCGGCGCAGGAACGCCACGTACTCCTCCTTGAACGTCCGTTTCCGGTGGTGTTCCTCCTGACCGTCAATGTAGGCGATCAATGCGTTCAATTGCGACTGGCCCAGCGAAAAGGCGCCGTAGCCGGCCTGCCAGGCGAAACCGTGGCAGGTCGGCGTCTGTTGCTTGATCCACATGGACGAGGATTTCTTGATCTCTTCGAGCAGCCGACTGACGGTCAGCGTGCGCGGCAGGGTGCAGGCGATATGCACGTGGTCGGCCACGCCGCCGACCCGGTAGGCCTCGGCGTTCAGGGCGCGCACGGCGCCGGCCAGGTAGGCGTGCAGGGGAGCACGAACCGACGGTTCGATCCAAGGTTCGCGGCTCTTGGTGCTGAACACCAGGTGCAGGAGGATTCTGGACAGGGATTGGGCCATGGATGTCACGCCCTTTCAAAGCCCAGGGCGTTGCTGGGCTGGTATGTCGCGCCCCGTTGGGGCTGGGGTTGTGATGCGATTGGGTACTTCTATGTCTGGCCCCTTCGGGGCTGGGGGAGCGGGCGTTTTCTCCTTGCTCATGGCGTCACCCCCATCTTCCCGAGATGCCCGTCCACCCGCGCGGCGAGCGCGGCGACCTCGTCCCTATACTGGCTGGTGTCCATGCCGCCGCGCAGCTCGTCGCCGCCCTGCCAGAGCGAGCCGTAGAGTTGGGACTTCTTCAGGGCCACGGGTCTGTCCTCCGTACATCGGGCGTGGAGCCGCGTTTCAGCCAGGCGTCGATCGTGTCGCGATGAAAGCGCCAGTGTCGGCCGACCTTGACGCCGGGAATGTCACCGCGCTGGAGCAGTTTGTAGAGGGTCGAACGGGAGATCAACGGCTATCTGTTGTTATCCACTGCCGCCTGTTCCGGCGGTTCAGCGGAAGCAGCGAAATCGGGGTGTCCTGTTTCGCAGGGGCGGGGTCGGACCTTACCGCCATGCGGACGGGCAATGGGTTGCGAGCCCCAGGCACGGTGTTTGGGCATGCACGTCCTTCGGGAATCCCCGCCGGCCTGTCCCGCCGTTTTCGGACTCGGAAACGAAGGTCTAAGCTGTGAAAACGCCCTTGCGTGGAAGGCAACGCCCGGATAATACGGAGGTTGCTTGGGTCCGACCCCGATGCCCATGCCCTTGCAGCGATCACGGGGTCAAGGGGTCAGGAAACGGTTTCGGTGAACGGGCGCGCGGAGTCCTCCCGGCGGGCGCGGAAAGGACGCCTGCGTCTTCGCCGGGAACCGTACCGTCCAGACCCCGCTACTCGGCAGGGGTGGGCGCAGCGTCGATCGCCGGCGCGGCGGGCGGATCCTCGCGGAGGTCGGCGCCGGTGATCAGGAGGCGGCGTTGGGGGAGCGACAGCAGCATGATGCCGGTCGCCGTCGGCAGGGTGCGCGGCCCCCAGGCGACGTCATGATTGGCATGGTCGCGGCCCCACGGCTGCAGATACAGGCCGTTGCCGTCGTGCACCTCGGAGAGCACCAGGAAGATCTTCATATAGTCGAAGAAATCCCGGAGCTTCTGGGGATCGTTGCTGCGCGCGGCGCCCAGGATGGCCCAGAAGGCATGGATGTTGGACGCGGCGTGGCCATCGAAGATGTTGCCGGGGCCGAGGGCGCAGGTGTCGGCGGCATGCCGGCCGAGGTAATCCCACCCCGGTCGCGGGGGCGTGCCCATCCGCATGCCCACCGAGGCCATGCCGATGGAGGCCAGAAACTTGCCCGATTGGCTCGTCTCATACGGCTGCACCGGATCCTCGGGATCGGGGGGCTCGCCCAGGTAGCGGTTGACCCGGCGGAGGTCGCCCTGCAGTTCTTCGACGATATTATCGTCGCGTTCCGCCTCCACCCAATCCGTGGGTTTCCAGCGATGATCCGCCCGGGTCGGCCATTCGATCGAATATTCCGTGATATCCTGCATGCCGGTGGGAACCACATAGCCGGGCCCCTGGCCGCTCTTCGCCTGCGAGGGGTCTTCCAACCGGATAATCGCGTGCCGCGGATCGCGCCCGAGCGGGCTTTCGACGCCATGCGAGAATGCGTACGATACCGCAAGCGAGTTGGGCCGGGCGTGGCGCAGGTAATGCCGGTAGATCGTTTCGTGCAGGTCCTCCGCATACTCCAGGCCCAGGGTCCGGAAGATGCTTTGCCCGACGAACTGCAGGCCGGAGATGGCGGCGATGGAAGCGTAGGGTTTACCCCCGGTCTGCCGGAGGTGTATGAAAGAGCGATGCGTATAGATGCCGGAACGGTCGAACGAGCCCCAGGGCGCGGCCCGGGCCAGGGATCGCATGGGCTCCAGCAGATTCTCGTCCCCGTACAGGCGATACATCTCCCCCATGATGATCGCGTCGTATCCCCAGCGCCACATGGCGAAGCCGCCGTCCCTCGGGCTGTAGGTCCGCCCGTGGTAGGCCAGGCGGTGCCTCTCGATGATGGGTTCGTACTTCTCGATCCCGCTCGCCATGAGGGCCAGCAGCTGGTGGGATGGCCCGTATATGTTTCCCCAGAACTGGTCTCTCGCCTTCCATCGCTCGGACTCGTAGTCCCGGACCAGGAAGTCGCACAGTTGCTCCAGCATCCTTTCGGAACGGGGGCAGTTAAAGGGGAAATCGGGGGAGAAGCGCCCGACCGCTGGAAGTTGAAGATCGATGGAGCGGACCGCGTCGGGATCGCCCTGAGGAAGTACCAGAAGTTGCAGGACGCCATCCTTCCCCTGGCTGTCCTCGATATGTCCGGCGAGGTCCTTGAGCGGGCCATCCCAACCACGGCCGTCGGCCGGCGTCCGGCGAGAAAAACGATGCGGCGTGGCGAACCGTTCCCCGTTGGCGCCGATAATCACATCGCCTTGTTCCAGCTTGCCCCGCGCCGGGGACCGCTCGTCCTGAAAGACGTGCTCGACGAAAAACCGATCCGGCTCGTCCGGGCGCATGCTGGCGCGGATGCCCGTGGGGCCCAGGTTCAGAAGCCACATCCGGTTGCCCAGCTCCTCGTCATACCAGCTTCGGAGCTGCGTATTCCAGGGTCTCTCCCCCCGGATGGCGATGCCGGAGCCCGTTTCCGGCAGGACCATGGCGGTCAACAGCAGAACGAACAATCCCAGAGAAATTCGATTCTTCATGACCTGATAAGAAATCGCTTTCCCGGCGGCGCGGGCGCCCTGCCCACGTGCGACCGTCCAGAATGAGCGTTTTCAATCCTTTCGTCGTGAGTTTTGCAGAGAAGATACCATGGCCCTGTTTGGCAGTCAATGCCGGTGAATCCGGACGGGGCCCGGATGGGTGCTATTCCGCTGTGCAGCACCCATGGGTGATGCTATTGTGCATGCGCGTATCAGACGCAACTGTGCAATCGCTGCGGGGATGGCAAAATGAAGACGCTTACCGTTCGGAACGTCCCGGATACGGTCTATGAGCAACTGGCCGACTGGGCGAGGGAGAATCATCGGAGCTTGCAGGAGCAGGCGCGCCATCTCCTGGAGATGAACGTCAAGCTCCGCTGCCCGTGCGTACTGGAGGCGGCGGCGGCGTACCGTGTCCGGCTTGCCGGGCGCCAGCTCGGCAATGTCGTGGAGGATATCCGACGGGAGCGGGAGCGATGATCGCCGTGATCGACGCGTTGCGGCTTGCCTGAAGCGAGACGGCAGCGTGACCAGCCGGCATTCCGATCCCGCGGCCAAGATCGCGCTGTTCCGTTCGCTGTTCCGGGGGCGCGTGGACGTGTACCCCCGCCGGTTCGAGAGCCGTCGGACCGGGAAGTCGGGCTACGCGCCGGCCTGCGCCAACGAGTGGGTCCGGGACGTCTGTGACAAGCGGACAACGCCTTGCGCCCGGTGCCCGAACCGGCGGTTCCTGCCCGTGACGGACGAGGTGGTCCGGCAGCACCTGACCGGTCAGGACGACCAGGGGCGCGCGTTTGTCATGGGCGTCTATCCCATGCTCCTCGACGAGACCTGCTTCCTGCTGGCCGCCGATTTCGACAAGGAGGGCTGGATGGCGGACGCGGCGGCGGTGCGGGAGACCTGTCGCGAAGCCGGCATTCCCTGCCTGCTCGAACGGTCACGCTCCGGCAACGGCGCGCACCTCTGGCTTTTCTTCGAAGAGGCGGTGCCGGCCGTTATCGCACGGAAGCTGGGCGCCGCGCTCCTCACCGAGACCATGGAGCGACGACCCGAGATCGGCTTGAAGTCTTACGACCGCTTCTTCCCGAACCAGGACACATTGCCCAAGGGCCAGTTCGGGAACCTGATCGCGCTCCCCTTGCAGAAGAAGCCCCGCGAGAGCGGGAACAGCGTGTTTCTGGACGATTCCATGATCCCGCACGCCGACCCGTGGGCCTGCCTGGCGGCTGTCGGGAGGGTTTCGCGATCTGAGGCCGAGCGCATCGTCCGGTCGGCGGAGGCGGCGAGGGGACATGTCGTCGGGGTTCGGCTCGTGCCCTGGGACGAAACGGCCGACGAACCCTGGACGGCGCCGCCGTCGCGCCGTCCGGCAACCCGCCCGATCGCGGGGCCGCTGCCGGAAGCCATCGAGATCGTCCTCGGCAATGACGTTTTCATCGCCAAGGAGGGCTTGCCGCCCGCGCTGCGAGACCGCCTGATCCGCCTGGCGGCCTTCCAGAACCCGGAATTCTACCGCGCGCAGGCCATGCGATTGCCGACCTTCGACAAGCCGCGCGTCATCTCGTGCGCCGAGGACCATCCGCACCACATCGCGCTTCCGCGCGGATGCCTCGAGGACGTTCGCGGCCTGCTCAAGGGGCTCGGGGTCCGATGCACACTGCGCGACGAACGGTGTCGGGGAACGCCCCTGTCGGTCGCCTTCCAGGGCGAGCTGCGGCCGGAACAGCGGGCGGCCGTGCAGGCGCTTGCGGCCCACGATACCGGAGTGCTGGCGGCCACGACGGCTTTCGGAAAGACCGTGGTCGCGGCGTGGATGATTGCGCAGCGCGACGTGAACACGCTGGTGCTGGTTCACCGGCAGCAGTTGATGGAACAGTGGGTGGAGCGGCTCTCGGCGTTTCTGGGCGTTGCCCTCAGGAGCATCGGTCGGGTGGGCGGCGGCCGAAGAAAGCCCGGCGGGGCGCTGGATGTGGCGCTGGTTCAGAGTCTCGTCCGGAAAGGCGAGGTCAACGACCTGGTCGGCGCATACGGGCACCTGGTCGTCGACGAATGCCATCACATCCCGGCCTCCAGCTTCGAGCAGGTGGCGCGCCGGACCAAGGCGAGGTACATCCTCGGCCTGTCCGCAACCGTGGCTCGCAAAGACGGCCACCATCCCATCATCTTCATGCAGTGCGGACCCGTGCGATACCGGGTCGACGCCCGCCGGCAGGCCAGCCGCCGGCCCTTCACGCACAGCGTCTGGGTGCGCCCGACATCGTTCCGCGAGGTCGAGGCCACGGAGACGGACGCCCGTGCTCAGTTCCAGTCGCTGTATGAGGCGCTCATTGCGGACGAGAGCCGTAACCGGCTCATTGTCGACGATGTGCTGGAGGCGGTGGGGGAGGGACGTTCCCCCCTGGTGCTGACCGAGAGGACCGAGCACTTGCGCATCCTGGCGGAGCGGCTTGCCGCCGGCGTTTCCCATTGCTTCGTCCTTCGCGGCGGGATGGGGAAGAAACAGTTCAAGGCGGAGATGGCGGCGTTGAAGGCGGTTCCGGAAGAGGAACCCCGCGTCCTCCTCGCCACGGGGAGCTACATCGGCGAGGGCTTCGACGATGCGCGCCTGGACACCCTGTTCCTGACGCTGCCCGTATCGTGGCGCGGCACCATTGCCCAGTACGCGGGGCGGCTGCACCGTCTGCACGATGGCCCGCCTTCGCCCGATGGGCTGGGGCGGGCAGGGAAGACGGAGGTCCGCATCTACGACTATGCGGACCTGAACGTCCCCATGCTGTCGCGCATGTTCGATCGGCGTTGCCGGGGGTACGAGGCGATCGGCTACACGATCCTGTTGCCGGCCAGTGCCGTCCCCGGGTGGCCGGCCGAGGTGCCGCTGCCGGTCGAGCCCGAGTGGAAGCGCGACTACGCCGCCAGCGTTCAGCGGCTGATCCGGGACGGCGTCGATGCGCACCTGGGCAACCTCTTCGTCCACGCCGCGCGCCGCGTGTGTCCGGACCAGGAAGGGGAAGCCCGCGCACGCAGCGCGACCGAAGCCTTCCTCTTCCGGCGCCTGGAGACGCTGCCGGAGACGGCCGGGAGATTCCGGCTCAACGCGACGTTGCCGATTCCCTTCGATCAACGCGGGCAGATGGAAGTGGACCTGCTGTGCGCTGAGGCGCGGCTTGCCGTGGAGCTGGACGGCCCGCAGCACCTGTCCGATACCGACGCCTATCGCCGGGACCGGCACAAGGACGTCCTGCTGCAGGAGCACGGCTATGCCGTGCTGCGATTCTTGACCGAGGATGTCGGCAAGCGGCTGGACCTCGTGCTGGACACCATCCTCCGCGCGCTGGCTCATCGGGCGGGCACCTGAACGCGGCGCGGCGGCTCTCTCCGCGCCTCCTTGCTGCTCTCGACGGCGGTCGGCAGCGTCGCGCTGCTGATTGGTCTTTTCGCGTGTTTCCCCGCAGCGGCGGGGTGCGCAGCATCGGCTCCCGGGGGGGTGACGCGGGACTCGGTGGCGCTCAGGTTCCGCAGAAGGTGCGGTAAGGCGGGCTGCCCGGCGGGGGCGGTTCCTGGTACTCGGCCGGGACGTGCTCGTGGTCGAACGGCCGGGACAGCACGTCGAGGCCGCACCGGGCCGCGAACTCGAAGGTCCCGACGCGAATATGGCTGGCGGCCGTGCGGGTCAGCACGGCGCCGGCGAGGACCTCGTCGCGGACGACGGGTTCTCCGGTCCGGACCACGGCGAGGCTGCGCGTGGTGGAGATGCCGAGTGCATGCATAGCCTCGCTGATCACGTACTCGCGCAGCATGGGTCCGAGCGCGGCCCGGCCGTCCCCCTGGCGCGAGTAGGGGGTGGGGCCGGAGCCCTTGAGTTGGATATCGATCCGCTGCCCGCCGGGGGCGATCTGCTCCCCCAGTACGATGGCGCGCCCGTCGCCGAGCATCGTGAAATGGCCGAACTGGTGTCCGGCATAGGCCTGCGCGACCGGTTCGGACTCGGGCGGCAGGGCATTCCCGGCCAGCAGCGCGGCTCCGGCCGGTCCCGCCAGGGCGTCCGGGTCGAGGCCGAGGGCTCCGGCCAGCGGGGCGTTCAGGAGGACCGGCTGCGGGTTCGCGACGGGGATCGGGGCCTGGCGCGTGAACAGGCACGCCGGCAGCCGGGCGTAGGAGGCTTCCAGCCGCCAGCCGGCAATGTTCAGAGGCTCGCTTGAAACGGGCGACGGCATCGCGACAAGCTACGGCATGATGCATCGCTCCGCCAACGCCGGCGCCACCCGTACGTCCAACGGGGCAACGGACCGTCCCGCGCTGCGGGTTACGCCGCATGAAGAGAAGGGCGTCAGAGGGCAGCGCCTTCTGACCTCTGCCCTCCGCCCTCCGGGTTGCGGGCCGCGCCCGCGGCGAAGAGGGCGAGCGCGATGAGCGCCAGGTTCAGCGCGACATGCGCCAGGCCGGCCGGCGGCGCGTCCGGCGCGAGGGAGAAGCATCCGCAGGGCGCGCGGATACCGCGCAGGCGGTTGACCAGCAGGGCCGCCGTGAAGACTGCCGGCATGGCGCCCCCCAGCAGCAGGGCGCCGCGACGCAAGGCGGGCAGCGTCCACAGCGCAAGCCCGACCACGGCCTCGGTCCACGGCAGCAGCACCGCCGCCGGTCCGATCGCCCACCCCGGCAGCATCTGCCAGCCCGCCAGTGCGCGCGCGAAGGCCGTTGGATCGAGCAGCTTCGGCAGGCCCGCCGCGAGCAGGACCGAGCCGAGCAGGATACGCGCGAGGGCGCGCCCGAGGTCGCTACGCGTCATCGGACCGCTCCCAGGCCCGGCCCGCCGCCCGCCAGGCGTCGAAGCCGTCCTCCAGCACGAACACCCGCCGGAACCCGTGCGCCACGAGATGGGCGGCGACCCGGAGCGACTCACGGCATCCCGTCTGCCCGCAGTAGACCAGGATGAGCGCGTCCGGATCGGCGGGGAACGGAAGCACCCGTTTCCGCGCCGCGTCAATGTCCGCGGCCGGAAACGGCAACGCGCCGGGAATGCGGCCGGTGCGCCAGGCGGCCTCCGCACGCGCATCCAGCAGGATCGCCTCTCGCCGCGCGACCCGCAAGGCCACCCGCTCCATGCCTATCCGGCCGACGCCTTCTGGCCACGCCTCCGGCACGGCTACCGGTTCCGGTGGGCGCCAGGCGTAGTGCGCGCCGGCCAGGGCCGTCGCCAGAACCAGCAATAGCACGGCCTCGCGCACGCCCTGAGTCAGCGCCCCGGGGTTGGACCGCGAGAACACATGGCGAAGCAATGGATAACGCCTCATCAGGGCTACGCCCCGGGTTTGGGTTCAGCCGCGGGCGTATTGCACGGCCAGTGCGCTTTCCTCCGGGAGGCACCGGCTTACGGGCGCGCCGTCGGCGAGGCATTGGATGAAGTAGACCATCTCGGCGCGGTGCCCGCCCGGCTGCCCCGAGAGGTCCACTGTCTCCTTGCCGTCCGCGGTGACCACGTCCAGCCTGCTGCCGCCCCCGGTCAGGGTCGCCCGTTCGAGGACGATGCGGAACGTGCCGGAGAAGCCTGACCCTGCGTCCCAGGAGGCCTCCATCTGGACCTCCGGTCCCGCGCGGTACCGCCACTGGCTCAGGACGCTTGTTGCGCCCGGACTTTCGCCGCAGGTTCGCGAGAGGGTTTCGTCGGGCCGGCCCCACCACCACAGCGCCGTGTCGATGTCGTGGATGTGCAGGTCGAGATTGACGCCGCCGCTGCGCGCGGGGTCGGCGAACCATCCGCCGGGCCGGCGGCCGAAGCGGTTCATCACCGCCGTCAGCGCCCGGCCGTACCGGCCCGAGTTCATGATCTCCGCGGCCGCCATGTAGGCCGGGTAGAAACGCAGGCAGTGTCCGACCATGAGCGTGCGGCCGTTCGCCCGGGCCGCGTCCTGCATGCGGCGGCAGCCCGCGGCGGTGAGCGCCATGGGCTTCTCGGTGAAGACGTGCTTGCCCTGTTCCATCGCCAGGACCGCGGCCGGTTCGTGCAGGTCGCTGGGTGTGGCGATGACCACGAGGTCCAGCGCCCCGTCCCGGCAGAGCGGCGCGTAGTCGTCGTAGGACCGTACCGCGCCGGCCGTGGCCGCTTCCTCTCCGCCCAGTTGCAGATTGAGTCCCCGGGTCTTGAGGTCCTGGCCCGTGCGCCGCTCCGGCACCGGATCGGCCAGCGCATCCAGCGACACCCGGTCGCCCAGCGCCAGCAGCGATGCCGCGTGCAGTTTCCCGAGGTTCCCGACGCCGGCGATGCCTGCCCTGATCATGTGCCGTCTCCTTCCCGTCCCGCTACCGCAGCGGTTCCAGCAACGCGATACAGGCCTTCAGGTCGGCGATCTCGCTGGCGGCATCGCCGCACTCGCGCTCCAGCGTCAGCGGTCCGCGGTAACCCAGCGCCTTCAGCTTGTTCACCACGGCGGCGAAGTCCACCTTGCCCTGGCCCAGCGGAACCTGCCTGCCCAGCCGGTCGCCCGAGGTCGGGTAGAAGCCGTCCTTGACGTGCAGGTCCACCACGTAGCGGCCGAACACGTCGAGCGCGTCCACGGGATTGGCCTTGCCGTAGAGGATAACGTTGGCTGTGTCGAAGTTGATGCCGACGTTGTCCATGCCGATGCGCTCGATCGTGCGCAGCAGGGTGACCGGCGTCTCCTGTCCCGTCTCGAAGCGGTACTGGATGCCCAGCTCGCGGCAGTGCGCGACGATGTCCTTCAGGGCCTCGACCGCGCCGACATAGAGGGGATCGTTGGGATCCTCGGGCAGGAAGCCGACGTGCGTGGTGATCGAGTCGAGCCCGAACTGCGCGGCCCAGGTTGCGGCGCGCTTCTGCTCGGCCACCCGGACCGCCCGGTACTGTTCGGGCACGAGCCCGATGGTCAGGGGGCCCTCGATGAAGTTCCATTTCGCGGGGCCCGAGTAACCGGCCCAGAAGGTGGAGACCTTGACGCCGTGCTTCCGGCGCGCGGCGGTCAGCGCCTCCCCGACCTCGTCAGTGCAGAGGTCCAGGTTCCATGTGCAGACCTGGCAGCTTTGCAGTCCCAGGTCGCTGACCTTGCGGATGCCCCGTTCCGGGTCGTTCGTAAGGCTCACAAGGACCCCGATATCCAGTTTCTCCATCGTCGGTC
>PWTM01000265.1 GCA_003563855.1 PVC group bacterium
CGTGCAGCTGCATGTCAAGCCCTGGTAAGGTTCTTCGCGTTGCATCGAATTAAGCCACATGCTCCACCGCTTGTGCGGGCCCCCGTCAATTCCTTTGAGTTTTAATCTTGCGATCGTACTCCCCAGGCGGTGCACTTAACGCGTTAACTCCGGCACGGAAGGGGATAACTCCTCCCACACCAAGTGCACAACGTTTACTGCCGGGACTACCAGGGTATCTAATCCTGTTTGCTCCCCCGGCCTTCGTGCCTCAGCGTCAGTATCAGTCCAGAAGGTCGCCTTCGCCACGGGTGTTCCTCTCGATATCTACGCATTTCACCGCTACACCGAGAATTCCACCTTCCTCTCCTGTACTCTAGCCCCGTAGTTTCGGATGCCGTTTCACCGTTGAGCAGTGAGATTTCACAACCGACACACGAAGCCGCCTACGCACCCTTTACGCCCAGTAAATCCGAACAACGCTCGCCACCTCTGTATTACCGCGGCTGCTGGCACAGAGTTAGCCGTGGCTTCCTCCTGAGGTACTATCACGATCCCGGGGTGTTGGCCCGGAACCCATTGTTCCCTCACGACAGCAGTTTACGACCCGAAGGCCTTCATCCTGCACGCGGCGTCGCTGGATCACGCTTTCGCGCATTGTCCAAGATCCTCGACTGCAGCCTCCCGTAGGAGTCTGGGCAGTGTCTCAGTCCCAGTGTGGCTGGTCATCCTCTCAGACCAGCTACCCGTAAGCCTTGGTGAGCCGTTACCTCGCCAACAAGCTGATAGGACATGGGCCCATCCTTGAGCGACAGGTCCTTGCGGATCCCCATCTTTAGACATTCCCGCATGCGCGGGAAGACCACATTCGGTATTAGTCCCCCTTTCGGGAGGTTATCCCCAACTCAAGGGCAGGTTGCCCATGCATTACTCACCCGTCCGCCACTGTCCCCCCAATATATTACTACACCGGGGTTCTCGTTCGACTTGCATGCCTCATCCACGCCGCCAGCGTTCGTTCTGAGCCAGGATCAAACTCTCCGTAGTGATATCATCAACCGTGTCGATAACCACGGATGGCCGCTCGTCCGGCTAACGGACGCGCAGGCCCAAGTTTTACCCGGCTGATCGCTTTCGCAATCAGCACCCATCACAAGCGCGTGCCCCGACCGGCTCCGCCCCCTCGCGGGAACCTCGCCGACCAAGGCCGACAAACCACACCACTTCCGATTCGAAGCGGTCTCTCGTCGACTATTCCGTTGTCAAAGAACCACGCGAACAAGCGCCCCGTCCCGTAGCCCTCCTTCCGGAGGGACGGCGGGCGCAGCGCCCGTTCGCCCGCCCGCGCTACCGCGGGCCTCAAATCTAGAAGCAGCCTACCGAAGGCCTTGCGCGCTGTCAACCCCCCTAAATGAATTTTTTTTCGAGGGCGCTTTTCGCCTCACGGTTCGACGCGCAGCGCCTCCCGCAGCCGGACCGAGCGGCGCCGGACGACCGGGCCGCCCCGGACACGTATCCGCCGGCCGTCCTCGCCCAGCAGGCCGATCCGAAACTCGATCCGGCCCGGCGCGATCCCGCGCGGCACCTGCACCGACCGTTCGTAGACCCAGTGCCCGCCGTGTGCAGGGACGCCCGTCCAGGCATGGTCGTCCTGAAAAACGATGCCGTTGCCCGCGAAGTGGACGAAGACGCCCGCCACGCGTTCCGCCTGGCCCGGCGGGACCTGCCAGTGGTAGCGCACCCGCAGCCGGTCGCCGGGACGCACCGAACCCGGGTCGAAGCTGACGCCGTCGAGCACGATCCGACCCGGGAAGACTGCGTTGACGGGCAGTTCGGGACGATCCGCTTCAGCCGCGACGCGAAGTCGGGCCGCCTCATCCGTCTCCCCCGCCGCCTCCAACGCGTCGACCAGCCGATCGGCCACGCCCGGGTGAAGCGGACGTGCGCGCCGGGCTTCGCGCAGAACCTCCACGGCGTCCTCGAAGGCGCCGGCCCGAAGACGGCGCTCCCCCGCCTCCAGCAGTTGCTGCGCGTACCCGTATCCATCGCTCTTGAGCAGCCCCCAGCCCCGCCACTCGAAAGGCAACGCATCCGACTCCGGTCCGGCGGACGGCAGCCGGATGACCGCGACCGACCCGAACGAGCGCGTCTGCGCCCCGACACCCCGCTCCGCGAGCACGGCGTGGAGCGCGTCGGCCTCCACACCGGGAACGACGAAGGCCGTGGGAATCTCCGCACGAAGCCGCGTGTCGACCCCGGCACGCTCGCGCTCAGTGAAGTAGAAGTGCCCGGCCGCCTCGAACCGACCTTCGCGGCGGAGGACATGGGTAAGCCATCGGTCGGTGAGGATTCGCTGAATTCCCGCGTCCGCGGCATAGGCCAGGGCCGAAGCTACCTCGTCCTCGCCGACCGGGGCCGACGCCTCAAGGAGCTGCAGTTCCTGGAGCATCCAGGCGCCGGGCCGCCGGCGGCCGCTCAGGGCGATGCGGAACCGGCGGTAGGCGCCCTCAGGAAAGCGGCCTTCCAGCCGGTAGCTCGATCCCCACCCGTAGACGCGGTCGCCGGACCAGTGGTAGGGCGTAACGCGGCCGGACGGAATCAGCGGAACCCAGTCCTCGCCGTCGACGGGCCATCCGCAGACGCGCCAGGTTCCCGGAGAGAAGGCACGCCAGAAGACGAGGCGCACACCCAGGACCGGCGACGAGGGATCGGCCTCGACGACCAGCTCGTGGGGTCCGCGTCCGACCGGCGCGGTCCAGCCCGTCTCCGCGTCGAAGTCCGTCAACACGCCGGTCAGGTCCGCGCCCTCCGCGTCGCGCACGCCAAGGACGGCGCCGGCGCGAGCCGCCGCGGGCGCCGGCGGACGCAGCGCATGATGGAGACGGTAGCGCCCGGACGTGAACACCTCCGCCGTTCCGCCGCACTGCCCGAGGAAGCTCTGGAAGCCCCCGTAGTCGTTCAACACGGCCACGGCCGGCGCCGCCTCGACCGCTTCGCCGTGCGGACGGTAGCCGGCGCCGCGCAGCGGGACGAAGAGCGCGCGCTCGCGGACCTCGAAGTTCAGCCATCGGTCATGCGGCGACGCGTACGCCACGGTCAGACCGCGCCCCTCCATGAACCGGTGCAGCCCGGCAACCTCGCGGGCCCACGCCGCCTCCCGTTCCGCGGTCGCCCAGGCGCGCGGCAGGAGCGGCAGGTGCGTGGCAACCAGCGCCGCGACGGGAATCCAGCCCGTGACGCCGATGCGGGCGGTGAGCGCCTTGGTCAGCAGGCCGAGGAAGACGGCGGCCACCGGAACCAACGGGAGATGATAGCGCGGCGAGCCCAGGTCCGCGTAGGCGGAGAGGCTGAAGATGAAGGCGGCCGAGGGCAGCATCAGCAAGGCGCCGGAAACGTCGACGCGCCGTTCCGGCCTGACCAGCCGGGTGCGCCGCCCGAGCAGCGCGACCAACGCCGCGGCGAGCGCAAGGACGAAGACGGCGCCGAGGAGCAGGTTGAAGGGCGGGTCGAAATGGTACACGCCCAGGATGCGGAACATGCGGTTCCCGGAGAACGCGGCCAGACGGTCGGCAAACGCTCCCCACCCGATCGTGGCGCCCTGCACGTGCAGCGAGCGGAAGTCGTTGCGCAGGTTCCAGATCCACCAGGGCGCGGCGCCGA
>PWTM01000309.1 GCA_003563855.1 PVC group bacterium
ATCCGCGTGCCGGGCAGACCCCGCCCCCTCGGCCCGCCGGGCCGTCCCTGGGAGTCTCCCTTGGCGCACGCGTCCGCGCGGCGTTCAGCCCCCGGGCGAAGCCTGGATCGGCGCCAGGCGAAGATCGCGCGCTCCGAAGAGCCCCCCCCAGTCGCCGTACCGCAGCGCCCGCGCCCCCTCCGTGCGTCCCGGCCCGAAATGCCGCCGGTTCTGTGCCACCACCGCGTTCACGAACGCCCGGCTCCCCAGCGCCACCCCGTCGCTGAAGTACCGCACCCGGCAGCGCAGGAGCTCCGCGCGGCTCAGGCGCCCCCCCTCGCGCAGCACCCGCGCCACCCGAGCCGCGTCTACCGGCGCCTCGCCCGAGCCCAGCAGCATCCGCCGGTATGCCGCCTGCACCCGGCTCCACGCGGCTGCGCCGTCCGGCCAGAGCACCCGGGCGAGCCCCTCGCGCGCCCGTGCACTGCCCCCCAGCGCCTCGGCGTACCCGCTCCAGCGGTACGCCTTCGGGTCTTGCGCAAGTCCCGCGCGCACCGGGTTCAGGTCAATGTACGCGGCCACCGTGCAGAGCGCGTCCTTCCCGCGCTCCACCACCAGGCTCTTGAACCGGTCCTCCCAGAGTGTCCCCCGCCGTCCCATCCGCCGGTTGTACCCCTGGCTGAAGCGTTGTTTGAGCGGCTTCATGAACGCCGAAAGATCGTACATCCGCGCCCGAAGCCGCGCCTGCTCGGCCCGCACGTCCTCTTCCCGCCCCGACGCCCGCCACTGTGCCCACTGCGCCAGTCGAAGTCGCAGCTCGCGCCCCGGGTAGATCGCCCGCATCCGCCGCACCAGCTCGGCCTCCCCGACCGGTTCGGGCGCGGGTACCTCCACGAGCAGGTGCACGTGCGTGCCCATCAACGCGTAGGTCAGTACCCGTACCCCGCAGAACGTCTCGTAGGCGCGCATCAGGCGCCGGAACGCTTCCTTCTCCCCGGCCGGCAGCCGCGGTGTCCCCGCCACCAGGCGGGTGATCACGTGGTAGCAGGCCGGCCCCTCGATTCGCACTCTGCCCGTTCGCATGTCGTGGTCCTCCTTCTTCGGGCGCCCTGCGGGCGCTGGCGCGGAGAGGGCCCCACCCGAACGGGGACACAGCGCCGCGCGCTGGGGAAAGCATGGCGGGGGAATATGGAGATGGTCAAGATGATTACGAACCTGTCCCCTGATTTGGTTGACGCGGTGGACTGAGTTGGCTATTTTCCCGGGCGGTTGCCCTCGTAGCTCAGTTGGATAGAGCATCGGATTTCTAATCCGACGGTCGCAGGTTCGAGTCCTGCCGGGGGCGCCAGAAACGGTCTGCGCCGAGCCTGTCTCGCAAGTGCAACCACGGGCACGCCCAGCCCTTCTCGCCTTCGCTCCCCCGTCTTCGACGACCGAAGAGGAGCGACGACTGTGCGAAGCCGGGATCGGATGCGCGAGAAGACTTCTCAGCGCGGGAGGTCGAAGCGGTCCAGGCTCATGACCTTGTCCCAGGCCGCCACGAAATCCCGGACAAACTTTTCCCCGGCATCGTCCTGCGCATAGACCTCGGCCAAAGCCCGCAACTGCGAGTTCGAGCCGAAGACCAAGTCCACGCGGGTCCCGGCCCACTTGAGCTCACCGGTCCTGCAGTCGCGCCCCTCGAACAGGTCCGCGGCATCGGACGCGGGCTTCCATTCGGTGCCCATGTCGAGAAGGTTGACGAAGAAGTCGTTCGTCAGGGTTCCCACCCGCTTCGTGAAGACGCCGTGCGCCGCCTGGCCCACATTCGCGCCCAGCACACGCAGCCCCCCAACGAGTACGGTCATCTCGGGCGCGCTGAGGGTCAGGAGCTGTGCCCTGTCCACGAGCATCGCCTCCGCCGGGACCGTGAAGGCTTTCTTCCGGTAGTTCCGGAAGCCGTCGGCTTCGGGCTCCAGGAAGGCGAAGGATTCCACATCGGTCTGTTCCTGCGAAGCGTCCCCCCGTCCCGGGGCGAAAGGCACCTCGATGTTGAACCCGGCCGCCCGGGCCGCCGTTTCGACGGCCGCGCAGCCGGCCAGCACGATGAGGTCCGCCATGGAAACCCGTTTCCCGCCGTTCTGCGCCTCGTTGAAGTCGCGCCGAATCCCCTCGAGCGCCTCCAGTACCCGGGCCAGGCGTTGGGGCTCGTTGACCTCCCAGTCCTTCTGCGGGGCAAGGCGGATGCGGGCCCCGTTGGCGCCTCCGCGCCTGTCGGAGCCGCGGAAGGTGGAAGCCGAGGCCCAGGCGGTGGAAACGAGCTCAGAAACCGACAGGCCCGAGTCCCGAATCCGTCCCTTGAGGTCAGCCATGTCGGCGTCGTCGATCAGGGGGTGATCGACGGCCGGGATCGGATCCTGCCAGATCAGGTCTTCGGCGGGAACCTCCGGCCCAAGGTAGCAGGGCTTGGGTCCCATGTCGCGGTGCGTCAGCTTGAACCAGGCGCGGGCGAACGCATCGGCGAACGCCTGCGGGTCCTTGTGGAACCGCCGGGCAATAGGTTCGTAGACCGGATCGAAGCGAAGCGAGAGGTCGGCGGTGGTCATCATGGGCGCACGCTTCTTCGACGGGTCGTGCGCATCGGGGATCATGTGTTCATCCCGGACGTCCTTGGCCTGCCACTGCCAGGCGCCGGCGGGGCTCTTGACGAGCTCCCACTCGTAGCCGAACAGCATGTCGAAGTATCCCATGTCCCACTTCGTGGGGTTGGGCTTCCATGCGCCTTCAATCCCGCTGGTGGTCGTATCCGCACCCTTGCCGGAGCCGTGCCGGTTGAACCAACCCAGGCCCTGCGCCTCGATCGGCGCGGCCTCCGGCTCGGGACCCACGAGCTTCGGGTCCCCGGCGCCGTGCGCCTTGCCGAACGTATGTCCGCCGGCCACCAACGCGACGGTTTCCTCGTCGTCCATTGCCATACGGGCGAAGGTCTCGCGCACGTCACGTCCCGAAGCGACGGGGTCGGGCTTCCCGTCCGGACCCTCCGGATTGACGTAGATCAGCCCCATCTGGACGGCCGCCAGCGGGTTCTCCAGCTCCCGGTCGCCGCTGTAGCGCCGGTCGCCCAGCCAGGTGTCCTCCGCACCCCAGTAGATATCCTCCTCGGGCTGCCAGATATCCTCACGGCCGCCGCCGAAGCCGAAGGTCTTGAACCCCATCGACTCCAACGCGCAATTGCCGGCGAGGATCATGAGATCGGCCCAGGAGATACGGTTTCCGTATTTCTTCTTGATGGGCCAGAGCAGGCGGCGCGCCTTGTCCAGGTTGGCGTTGTCGGGCCAACTGTTGACCGGCGCGAATCGTTGGTTGCCGGTGCCGCCCCCGCCGCGTCCATCCGCGGTGCGGTACGTACCCGCGCTGTGCCAGGCCATGCGGATGAAGAGGCCGCCGTAATGCCCCCAGTCGGCCGGCCACCATTCCTGCGAATCGGTCATCAGCGCGACCAGGTCCTTCTTGAGGGCCGCCAGATCGAGTTCGTTGAACGCCTTCGCGTAGTCGAAGTCGGGGCCCAGCGGGTTCGACGCCGGCGCATGCTGGTGAAGGATGCCGAGGTTCAACTGATCGGGCCACCAGTCGCGGTTGGATCGTCCACGTCCCGCGACGGTGCTTCCCGTCTTCCCTGTCACCGGGCATCGGCGGTCTTCGCTCATCTTCCTTCTCCTTTGTTTCTGGGTTCGATAGGCACGGACGGTACCCGCGCGCTCATCGTCGCGGCATCGCGTCCGACCGCCCTGACTCATGTTCGCAAGTATCCCCCATCCACGGAAGAGTGCAAGCCCCGTCCGGCCTCCGACCGCGGCGCTAGGACTCCTGATCGAGCCAGCGGCGCACGGACCGCGCGGCCGGGTCGTCGGGCGCGGCCCGTTCCAGGAAGCGCATGAAGGCCTCGCGCGCCTCGGCCTGCCCGCCGGGTCGTCCGCTGTGGATGGTTCCGGCCAGGTGCCAGGCGGGCGCGTACTCGGGCGAGGTGCGCGTCAGAAACGCGAGGTGCGCGAGCGCGCGGTCCGAATCCCCGCGGGCATGGTGCAGCACGGCGAGGTTGTAGCGGGCCGCGGCGTGACCCGGGGCACGATCCAGCGCCTCGTAGTAGACCGCCATCGCCTCGTCGAGCCGACCGCGCTCGTGGTGGGCCGTGGCGAGGTTGTAGAGCGCCCGCACCGCCGACGGGTCGAGTTCGAACGCCCGCTGGTAGAAGTAGACGGCGCGCTCGTAGTCGCGCCGTTCCTGATGCTGGGCGCCCAGGGCGAACGCGCGTCGGGAGGCCTCGGGATCCGCTGGCGAGGCGGGGCGCCAGGCGGGCCGCCGCAGGTCCTCCGGCGGCGCGGGCGGGCGCGGCCTTTCGCGCGGCGGCGGTTCGGGCGCGGACTCCGCCAGCTCACGCGCGACCGCCAAGGCCCGGGGCGCGCGGGGATCGGCCGGGAACCGCCGCGCGAACTCGCGGTAGGCCCGCGCGGCCTCGGCCGGGCGGCGAAGCGTCGCGTGGTAGAGTCGCGCCAGATCCCAACGGGCGTCGGCGAACGCACCGTCGGCCTCGATCGCGCGGCGCAGGCGCACCAACGCGACGTCATGCTCGCCTCCGCGGATGGCGAGTCGGGCCAAGCCGTAGTGCGCCGGCGCGCGGCTGGCGTCAAGCTCCAGGGCCTGTTCGAACGCCTCGCGCGCCGCCTCGGTGCGGTCTCTTTCGAGCGCATAGAATCCCCAGGCCTCGTGCGCGCGCGGTTGGTCGAAGCCGTGTTCCAGGGCGAACCGCAACGCGCTTTCGCGCACCGCCGAATCGCCGGCGCGAACCGCCGCCTCGGCCGCGCGCAATGCCTTGTCGACCGCCGCGACGGCATCGCCGGCTGCGTAGTACGAACGCGCTTCCGCGATGAGCCGTTCGGGCTCTGACATCGGGGGCGGGTCCGGCTCCGGCGCAACCGGCGGCTCGGGCTCGGGTTCCGGTTCGGGCTCCGGTTCAGGCTCGGGGGGGTCGGGCGTGGTCGGCGGCGTATCCGGCGGGACGGTGGGGTCCTCGGCCAGTTCGCGCAGGCGCGCACGCACGGCGGCCGCGCGTCCAGCCGACACCCGCGTTGCGGTGAACCGTTCGCCGTAGGCTTGGGCCTCTGCCGGATGGCCCAGTTCGCGGTCGAGCAGGACAAAGAGGTTGTAGAGGGCGGGCGCGTAGCCGGAATCCTGTTCCAACGCCGCGCGGAACCGCGGCAGGGCCGCTTCAGGACCGCCGATCCGAAGCTCGGCCAGGCCCAGGGCCGTCAGGATACGCGGCGACCCCGGCTCCCGGTCGAGCGCCCGCCGCCAGAGCGCACGCGCAACCTCGGGGCGGCCGCCGGATAAATGCAGCACGCCCAGATGCTCCAGCGCGGCGGGATCCTCCGGGGCCATCATGGCGGCCCTCGCGAGCAACGGAGCCGCCGCCACAGGATCGCCCTCGCGAAGCAGCAGCACGCCGAGATTCAGCACCGGACCCGGCGCATCCGGGTCCAACCGCTGGCTTTCGAGGAAGGCTTCCGCTGCGCGCTCCGCCTGGCCGAGCCGGGCCGCGGCGACGCCGATCCCGTTCCAGGCGGCCGCGGCCGAGGGGCCGGCCGGCCGCCGCGCCAGCGCCCGTTCGAACCGGGTCAAGGCGCCAACCTCGCGGCCACGACGCAACTCGCGAAGCCCCGCCCGAAGCTCCCGTTCGCCCGCCGGCCCGCAGCCGGCGCCTGCGGCGAGGGCGATCGACAACAGGATGGAGCTGCACCAACGCATGATCCGGACCTCCGAGCCCGGAACGCATCCTAGCCCACCCCGGTTCCGCGGCGCAAGGCCGCTCAGCGGCGACGAACCGCGCGGATGACCACCGGCTCGACCGGGACGTCGCGGTGTCCGCCGCGCGTGCCGGTCGGCACGGCCGCGATGCGGTCGACGACGTCCATGCCCTCGGTCACACGACCGAAGACGGCATAGCCATAGTCGCGCACGCCGTGATCCAACGCGGCGTTGTCGACCAGGTTGATGAAGAACTGCGACGTCGCGCTGTGAATCTCGCCCGTGCGCGCCATCGCAAGCGTGCCGCGCTCATTCTTGAGGCCGTTCGCGGCCTCGTTGCGGATCGGCGGCCGGGTCCGCTTCTGCGCCATGTCCGCGGTAAATCCTCCGCCCTGGATCATGAAACGCGGAATGACCCGGTGGAAGATGGTGCCGTCGAAGAATCCGGCGTCCACGTAGGCCAGGAAGTTTTCGACGGTGACCGGCGCCTTCGCGTCGAACAGCTCCACCGTCAGGTCGCCCAGCGATGTTTCGATCGTGATCATGGTATTCTCCTGCGCCGGCGCCGGCTCTTCGGCAACCGCTCCAGCGGCCGCGATCGCGGCCCCGAAGACGGCCGCGAGAAACGCCTGCCGAACACGATAGGTTTTGCGTTGCATTGTGTTACTCCTTCCCCTGGTTGAGACCCAGCACGTCGCGCATCGTGTAGAGCCCCGGCACGCGGCCGCAGACCCAGGCCGCGGCACGCAGCGCCCCGATGGCGAACGTGTCCCGGGACGTCGCCCGGTGCGACAACTCGAGGCTCTCGCCCTCGGCCGCGAACAGGACCGTATGATCTCCAACGAAGTCGCCCGCGCGCACGGCATGGAAGCCGACCTGGTCCGCCGGGCGATCCTCCTTCACGACACCGTGGCGTCCGTGCGCCGCGACCGCATCGAGGTCGAGCCCGGCGCCCCGGGCGACGGCCTCGCCGAGCGCCAGCGCGGTGCCGCTGGGCGCGTCCTTCTTGCGGCGATGATGCCGTTCGACAATCTCGATGTCGTAGCCGCGGGCCGCCAGGCGGGCCGCGCACTGCTCAACCAGGTCGAGGAGCAGCGTGATGCCGAGGCTCATATTCGGCGCCTTGACGATCGGAATCTTGTCCGCTGCGGCCTCGACGGCGGCCGATTCCTCCGGGGAAAGCCCGGTCGTTCCGGTGACCAGCGCGACGCCCCACTCCGCGCACCGGGGCGCATTGCCGGCGGTCCCGTGGGGTCCACTGAAGTCAATCACCACGTCGGCGCCGCCGGCAACCTCCGCGAGGTCGCTCTCGATCGCCACGCCACAGGCGCCCGCGCCGGCCACGAGGCCCGCGTCCTGCCCGCGCTCCGGCACGTCCCAGAGATCGACGGCGCCGGCCAGCGTCAACCCGGGCACGGCCCGCTCCCGAAGACACCGCACCAGTGCCCGGCCCATGCGGCCCGCCGCGCCGACGACCACCACCCGCTTCTCGCTCATAGCGCATCTCCTCCCGGCCCCGGAGCTGCCGGGGCGAACGGCACGATCAACCCGTGAAGACACAGTTGCGTGACCAGGCGTACGTCGAGCGTATGGCCGGCCCGGTACGAAACCGCCTCGCCGACGAACCGGCCCTCTTCGATCAACGCCAGCGCGGCCAGCAGGTCCAGCGCCGCTCGGTGCCAGACCGTCTCGAGCGGCTTACCCCCATGCGCAAGCCGCGGTGCGTTCCGGTAGCGGCGCCGACCCGCCACCAGCAGATTGCGGCCATTGTACCCGAGGCGGCGGACATCGGCGAAGAGCCGCCCGACGGTCTGGCAGTAGAACTTCTTGGCCGCCGTGGTGTTGGTCCGCGCGACGGAACCGTGGCGGAACCGCGCTTCGTCGAGCGTGAACCGGATGCGCTGACGCCCGATGGCATTCGGGAAATCGACGGCCACGTCGAGCCGCAGCCGCGGGGGGCCCGGCGGACAGGGGCGCAGCACGAGAAACGCGCCGGAAGGCGTGCAGACGGCCACCGGCTCGGCGACGGTCACGTAGTGCGGCGGGCGATCGATCTCCCGGAAGCCGGCGCGATCGAGCGCCTCGACGAGGTCGAGGCTTCCGCGGTCGAAGAGCGGCGGGTCGCCCGAGTCGAGCCGGATCATCACACGGTCCAACCCGATGCCGAGCTTGAGGGCGACAATGTGCTCGACCATGCGGACGTAGTTGTGCGGCGGGCCGCTGCGCAGCACGATGTTGCTGACGATGTCGCCGGTCGTCCAGACGTTCCGGACCGAGACGCGCGTCGGGAGGCAGTCGGGGAGATCCTCGCGGTCGATCCACCATCCATCCCGATCCCACGGCTCGAACCGGATCGTGCGCCGGGCGCGCCCGAAGAACGTGCCCGGTCCGTCGACGGACACCGGCGCGGCCAGCGATCGCGCACGGGCCGGGTATGGACGGGCCTCCGCTTCGGGCAGGTCGAGGTCGACCGGCTGCTCCGTCCAGCGGGCGAGTCCGCGCGAGAAATCGGCCGGCCGGCCGGAAAGCAGTTGATCGACGGGTTCAGGCGCCACGGTACCACGCGCTCGTTCGGGGTTCGCAAAGGGGGAGACTCTAACCGCTCCGCGGCCCGACGGCAAACGAATGTGAGCCACGGATGCCGGGCGGACGCCCGGCTGGCGTCCGACCGCCCTTCTATTCCCCGGCGGGCTGTGCTTGAATCGGGGCGGCGCCCGCGGGCGTCACGGAGGGCGCGAAGGATGGCCGATACCGGATCGGAAGCCGAGCGGAAGGCCCGGGCGCTGGCCGGGTTGCGGCGCGAGGCGGCCCAGCGCCGAAAGGGCTACCGGGAGCGGGCGCTGCGCCTGTTCCCGCACGTGTGCGCGTCCTGCGGCCGGGCGTTCTCGGGACCGCGACTTCGCGAGCTGACGGTGCACCACAAGGACCACAACCACGACCACAATCCGCCCGACGGCAGCAACTGGGAATTGCTCTGCCTCTACTGTCACGACCACGAGCACGAAAAGCTCGGCGACGCGCGGGCGCGCGGCAGCGGCACGGGACCCGACGCCTGGACGCCGTCCGGATTCGACGCGCTGGCCGACCTCGACGAGAAGCTTCGCCGCACCACGCTGGACGACTGACCCGGAGAGCCGCGCGTGTTCGGTTCCTCGTACAAGCTGACCCGGGTATGGGGCATCCCGATCCGGGTGCACATCACGCTGGTGCTGCTGCTCCCGGTCGTGCTGCTCGGGCTGCCGCCGGCCCAATGGCTGGCCGGCCTGCTGGTCATGGTCGGGGTCTTCGGCAGCATTGCGCTGCACGAGCTCGGCCACTCGCTGGTCGCCATCCGGCGCGGCTACCGCGTGCGCGAGATCACGCTGCTGCCGATCGGCGGCCTGGCGCTTATGGACCGCGCGCCGGAGCGATCGGGCGACGAACTGGCCATCGCGCTGGCGGGCCCGGGCGTGAGCCTCGCGCTGGCCGCCCTCTTCCGCCTCCTGGCCACGGCACTGGGCGGCGGCGCCGCACCCGGCCCGGGCGGACTCGCGCTGCTGCTGGCGCGGCTGAACCTGGTCCTCGCCTTCTTCAACCTGCTGCCCTCCTTCCCGATGGACGGCGGGCGGGTCTACCGGGCCTGGCTGACCCCGTTCTTCGGACGCCTCGAGGCGACGCGCCGGGCGGCACGGCTGGGCCGGTTTCTCGCACTGGTCTTCGGGATATGGAGCCTTCTCCACTTCCGGTGGCTGAACGTCGCGATCGCGGTCTTCATCTACCAGGCCGCGGGCGCCGAGTATCGGGCGGTCGCGCAACAGGCAACGATGCGCAACCTATTCGGCCCGGAAGCCTCGGAACCCAGCCGCCGCGTCTTCTCCGAGAACGACGCGGACGTCTACGTGAGCCCTCCGCCCTACGCGCGCGCGGAACGCCACCCTTCCCTGTGGCGCCGGCTGCAGGCCCGCATCCGAAGGGTTTACGACGACCTGCTCTGAGCGGCCCGCGTCCGCGCCTTCGCCGCAGCCGGCGATTCGACGCTCACCGAGCGGCCGCCGGCTTCGGCCCTGCAGGGGCTTCCCGGACCGCGAGGCCATGCCGACGGAAGAAGGCCCAGATCTCGTCGGCCGCCTCGTAGCCGTGCAGCGGATGGCCGGCGTCGAGCCGCGCCGTGATTCTTCCGCCGGGCCAGGCATGGTCCCAGTCCGGCAGGGTGCGAAGCACGACCTCACGCCCGGGCGTTCCCGCCCCCCACGCGCGGGTCCCGATACCGCGCGCATCGGCATGCAGCGGCGGATCCGGCCCCATCACGCCATTCGCGCAGGCCCAGAACCGGGCCGACTCGATGGCGGGAAGGTACCGGCGCCCCGGGTTTGCGGGGGCCGGTCCCCCCTCGTACGGGATATTCACGTCCGCGGTCCCGTGAAGCACCAGGGCCGGAACCGGGCGCCCGGGCTCCGGAGGGGCGATCACGGGATCCTCGCCGCCGGTCGCGCTGCCGACCGGCCCGGCCACCACGGCCAGCGCCGCCACCGAGTCCGCGCGCGCGGCCGCGAAGAGGTGCGCCATCATGCCTCCGTTCGAGTAGCCCGCAAGGTAGAGCCGGTCCGGATCGACGGCGTAGCGGGCGCGCGCGTCGCGGACGACCGCGTCCAGGTAGCCCAGGTCGTCGATGCCCTTGCGCGCGGCGCGCCCGCAGCAATGGCCGGCGTTCCAGTGCTGCAGCAGGCCGAGAATGCCGAACCCCTCGGGGTAGACGACCACAACGCCGTCCCGGTCGGCCCGCGCGTCGAACCCGCTCCACGCGGCCAGTTGCCGGCCCGTGCTGAAGGCGCTGTGCAGGGCCACGACCAGCGGCGCGGGTCGCTCCGGGTCGAGCTCCGCGGGCACCCGCACCCGGTAGTGGCGCCGCCGACCGTCCACGCGGATCGGAACCCGGTGCCGCCGAGTCTCCGGTTGAGGCAACGGCGCGGAACGCCGGGGCGTCGATGCGCATCCCGCGCCAAGCGCAAGCGCTGCGAACGCGAAGACGGCGCCCCCTCGCCACCGCACACGCCTCGCCAAGCCTGGCGGGCCGCCCAACGCCGACGTCCTTGAACGGGCACGCATGCGACCACTGTACCATGCCACCCGGGAGATCACCCCCGCACGCCGAGAACTGGGGAAAGTCCACGCGGATTGCCGGATTGAGCCGGGGGTGCACTGCGGGATACGCTCACGGCCGGCATGGCACGCATCGTCAGTGAGGAGACTTCGCTCGGCCGCCGGCTCGCAACGCTGGGACGCGAGACGGCGACGCTCGTGCGCCTGGTGCGGATCGAGGCCGCACTGGCCATTGCGCTGCTCCTCGCCGGCGGCATCCGTTTCGCCTGGACCGGCCGCCCCGGCCTCCTCTGGGGCGGCCTCGCAGCCGCAGCCCTCGCGGCGGCCCACCGCCTTCGGATTCGCGAGAACCGCGCCGAGGAACGGGCAACGCAGGCCGGGCTGCGCGGGGAAGCCTCGGTCGCGCGCACGCTGTCGGAGCGGCTCGACGCCTCCCACTACCTCTTCAACGACCTGCGCGTGCGCGCGGGCCGGACGCGGGCGCAGATCGACCACCTCGTCGTCGGTCCGCGCGGCCTGTTCGTCATCGAGACGAAGAACTGGCGCGGCCGTGTCGAGGGACGCGCGGGGGCCGACCGCTGGACCCAGAACCGCGGCGACGGCCGGCCACCGGTTTCCGTCGCGAACCCCATCCGCCAGGTTCGCCGCCAGGCGGACATCCTCGGGCGCGTCCTCGCGAGCGCGGGCATCGGCCCCGAGGACATGCATGCGCTCGTGGTCTTCCGGTCGCCGCAGACCGATCTTCACGTGGCCGACGCCGACCTGCCACTGCTGGACCCCGCCGAGGCGGCCCGCCACATCGCGGGCTTCACCGCCTCGCGCGCGCTCCCCGAGTCCACCATCGACGCCGTGGTCAACCGGCTGGCGGGGCGGCGCCAGGGCGGGCGCATCAGTCAGACAGCACGATGTCGACGAAATCCCGAGGCGTGACCACGGGAAGGTCCTGCCAACCGAACATGCGCAGTAGCGCGCGGTCTCCGGACACCACGATGAAGGCGCCCCCGGCGGCCGCGCAGTGGAGGAACTTGTCGTCGTCCGGATCCGCGCAACCGGCCGGCGCCGAGACGACGGGGTGACACCATGCCGCACGGTAGGCCAGGCGGGAGAGAAACCTAGCCGGGTCGGGCCCGCCGAAACGGGCACTCAGCCGCAGCAACGTACGCGAGTACTCCTCGAAGACCTCCGGTGAAACGACCCAGGTGAAGCGTCCATCCACCCACGCATCGAGGATCCGGGCCGGCGGGCCCGAGAAGAAGAAGCCCGACGCCACGACGTTGGTGTCGAGCACGACCGAGATCATTCGCGCCCGCGCACGGCTCGGATCGCCGCGGCAATCTCCGCGCGTTTCATCCGCACCTTTTTCGCCCGGTGCCGGGCCGCCGCGAGCGTTGCGCGCGTCTCATCGGCCGAAGGAATGCGCCCGGGGATAAGCAGCACCGGGCCACCGAGATCCCGGACCGTATAGCCGCCCTCGCGAAATGGGGACATCGCCTTCACCCCTCCACCATAACCCATCCCTCTCCGCCCGTCCACTCGCCCCCCGCTCACGCCAGCTTCCGCGCCAACTGCTCCTCCAGAATCTCCTCGACCGTCAGCGGGACGATCACCCGGCGGGTCGATATAGATCAGGTCAACGCACCCATCCGGCAGCCGCCGAAGCTGCTCCAGGCAGTCCCCACACCAGACCACCCGCGTGTCGACCAGACTGGACGGGCGGCGGCTCATGGCGTGGCCCGCGCGGCCAAGAGGTCCTTCTTGATGTAGTAATCCGCACCGGCCCTATCGAGTGCCTTCACGGCAGCGCCCCTGAAGGCCGGCCAGTCGATTCCTCTTTCGATGTCGCGCATGTGGTTAAGCTTTCCCACCTTCCAGAACCGGACGTAGCGGCGAAAGCGCCGGATGACCGCGAGCGCTTCGTCGGGAAGGATCACCGGTTCAACGCTGACCCAAGTGTAGATGCCGGCTCTATGGGCGCGGCGGAGAAGTTCGACGCGATCCTCGACTGACGCAGCCTCCGGCTCCCACTTCGCACGCGCTTCGTCCGTTACGAACGAAAGCGAAACACCAAGGTGCACGTCATGTTGCCGCATAAGGTCGAAATCGCGGCAGGCCCGTGTTCCCCCCTTGGTCAGGATCTGGGCTTTCATACGGTGACGGCCGAGGATCTCCAGCGCCTGACGCGTCAACTGGTGCACGTCGTCCGCCGGCTGATAGGGGTCGGAGAGGAAGCAGAGCAGGACGCGGCGAGGGTCCCCCTCCATCTCGCGGGCATCGGCCTCGAGCTTCTTGAGCAACCCCTCCCGTGGGGTGACGGTGGAGTGCCAGGCACAGGATGTCGTATGCATGCACCCCGGAGCATAGCAGTAGGTGCACCCGTGGGAGCAGCCGCGGTACAGGTTCAGCGCCAGGGGCGAGTACTCGCGCGCCCGCCCTCTCGGTTTGTATATTACGCGGGCCATGTCATCTCCCAGGTCAAAATCCCAAGTCCAACTCCGGGTCCTCTGCCCGCGCCGCCTTGAAGAGCCGCGCAGCGAGACGACTCTTGCTGAACAGGGCGAGCTTGTAAAGCGGTGAGCGGTTTCCCGACTGACGGATTTGCTTCATATCCGCGGGGAGAACATCCCTGTGTTTGAGAGTACTCATGGCCGCGGCGAACCGCTCAGCGACGAAACGCCCGAAATGGCGGTACTTGTAGGCGGGGTTCCTATCCCGCTTCCACTCGGCCCACCTCTCGCGCCAATTCGGATCGCCGAGAAACGCATCCACGACGCCAATATCCGGACGCAGGTAGTACTCCGGGTTTGGGCCGCGTCCCGCATCCATGCTGTCCGGGATCAGAACCAGGAAGTCCATGAACCGCGCGTTCAGCCGCCGGATCGTCTCGAAACGCAGATTCCTCATGCCGAATGGATCGACAACACATAGCGTCAGCACCCTGTGCCCCTTGGAGTAAGGAGGCATGCGGCGGAATACCTCGGGAACGGCGTCGTTGCTGTCGCCCAGGATGAAGTCCACGCGGCCGGCAGCAGCGGGAAACGCGCGCCGCACCCGCTCCCGCAGCGCGTCCACACAACGAGGATCAGCATCGCAGAAGATGAACCGGTCAAATTGCGGCACACACCGCAACGCAATCAGGGGCGAAGTAGGGACGACCTCACCCGTGTTCGTCACCGTGGCCATGCCCGCCCCGGCGAAGAGGTCTAGATACATCCGGCATTGCCAGAACCTTCTTGTGGCGGTCACGAACAACTGCGCGTAGCGCTCGATGACGCCGTGCTTCTCGACGGAGTGCGGCTTTATGTCCGGGGCATACAACCCATCCGGCTCTGCCGCCTCCCCTTCGCCACCCATAGGGGAATCTGTCATCACAGCGCCCTCCCCGCGCCCGCCTCCATCATGCTGGCATAGGGCCGAGAAACGTCGAGCATGTCGGCCGTGTCGGCGGTCCTGAGCTCTGCCCGCTCGCGCAGGCGCCTGACCTTCTTTGGGTCAACTCTCATCGAAAGAGTAACCGTGACGGGGTCGGCGTGGTTACGCGCGCTCGTTGGTCTCTCCCCGCACAGGCGATAAACCTCTGCGCGAGGCTATCAGGATGCATCAGGTTTCCGAGGAGAAAATGCCGGACGTGCGGCGGGGCGGCGGGTGCGCGCGGCGTTCATCCTGCGCGAGACGACACTGGCGCAATGGGTCCACGCGAACGCGCACGCCCCGCGCACCGCCCTGGCGGCCATCCACGGCGAACGCCACAGCCGCACCGGGCCGCCGTGTTCGCCCGGTGTCCAGCGCCCCTCTTCGCGCTCCGACCCCGCCCCGCGGCGGAGGGCTCTGGTTCACGGCTGGCCCGTGCGCTCCGGGTTGACGATGCGGATGGGGAAGGGATCGGTCACCGAGCCCGTGTAGAGCGAACGGTGCGGGAAGGGAATCTCGATGCCCTCCTCGTCGAAGCGCCGCTTGATTTCCTTGGTGATCGAATTGCGCAGGTTGAGCATGTCCGACTTCTCGAACCAGACGCCGAGCAGGAAATCGAGGGCCGAGTCCCCGAACCCCTTGAAGAGGATCAGCGGAGCGGGCTCGTCGAGCGCATACGGGTTCTTGTCGGCGATATCCGCCAGGACCCGGATCACGTGATCGATGTCTTCCTTGTAGGCGACGCCGACGTCGATATCGAAGCGGCGGATGGGGAATCGCGTGATGTTCGTGAAGGGCGTCTTGACCAGGTGTTCGTTGGGAATCCGCACGAAGCGGTTGTCGAAGGTCCGCAGTTTGACGGAGAGCAGGTCGATCGAGTGAACGATGCCCAGCGTATCGCCGATCTGCAGCGCGTCGCCCGCCTGGAACGGTTTCTCGGCGATCAGGAAGATGCCGCTGATGATGTTCGAGAGGCTGGTCTGCGAGGCGAAGCCGATGGCCACGCCGGCGATGCCGGCGGCGCCGAGGATGGCCGTGAGGGTGAATCCCAATTCGGAGAGCAGCATGGCGAGGAGCACGGCGCCGAGGCCGTACCGCACCGCCTTTCCGGCGAGCATGGCGCCCTGCGGAGAGAGCTTGCGCCCGCCCGCCCGGATCGCCAGCCGTTCGAGGCCGCGGATCAGCGGAAAGCCGATCGCCAGCAACAGCAGGAGGCGAACGATCCGCTCGGCATTCGCGGCGATCCAGTCGGCCAGGAAGGTCATGTCCCGCTCCTCAGCGTCCGGCCAGCGACCGGACGGTTCCCGTCACCCGGCCGACCATGCTCTTCTTCGGCTCCGCGCGCGGGCCGGTCAACGACGGACCGGCCCCGTCAAACGCGGGCGGGCCGGCCTCGACGGCCAGGGGCGGCAGGGTCTCTTCGCCGCGATAGCCGAGTACCGCGCGGCTGGTCCAGAGGTGGCGCGCGCCGGCATGCACGCGCAGCGATGGCGCTGGAAGGCAGAGGCGTTCGAACACGAGATCGCGCTCGCTCTCGTTGCGCACGGTCACCGGGCAGACCGCAAGGTGCGCGGCCGCGCGCAACTCCTCGAGCCGCCGCCGCGCCCGCGTCTTCAGCGCGTAGCAGAGCTGGCCTTCGACCGGAAGGCCGAACCAGGAGTTCGAGAGCAGGACTGTGGGCTCCTCGCAGATGTCCCGGCGCACCTCGCCCTCCGCGGCACAGAGCCGCACCGCGACCCGGACCGGGATGCTGACGAAGAGATCCACCGAGAGCCCGGGAAGGACGGCGACCGGCATGGCGGGGCGCACGATCACGGCGCGGTCGGGAAGCCGGGGTTCGAGCACAACCCGCGGCGCCTCCGGTCCGCAGATCCACCGCCGCCACTCGAGGTCGTCCGGCTTCTCCGGCCCGGGGGCCGGTTCGCCCCCCTCGGCCGCGCGTTGCGCGGCCACGTGCAGCTCGTCCCCCCGGTGCTCCATCCACAACGTCAGCGGCCCGACCGTCCGCGCCGTCACCGCATCGGACGCCAGGCGCCAGGGTTCCCATATTCCGCGATCCCTATCGATCATCGGCTTCGCTCCGTTCCTCCGTGCCTGCGCCGACGCTCCCCTATGCCTCAAAAAAAGTCAAGCGCGAAGATCCGCCGCAGCGCGAAGACCCACCCCGGGACCTCGGCGCTTGCGCGGGACGCGTGGGAGACGGATAGTGGGGCGCCATGAACGACGACGCCACCGTGCTCTATCCGCTGAGCTTCACGCCGGTCTACAAGGATTACCTCTGGGGCGGGGACCGCATTCCGAAGCGCTACCGTCGGGAAGCGCCGCCCGGACCCTGCGCCGAGTCCTGGGAGGTGTCCGCGCGGCCGGAGGGCATGAGCGTAGTCGCGGACGGCCCGCTGCAGGGGCGAACGTTGGAGGATCTGGTGCGAACGTTCGGCCGGCGGCTTCTGGGGGACAGCGCGCCCGAGGGCCGGTTCCCGCTGCTGGTGAAGCTGATCGACGCGCGGGAGCGGCTCAGCGTGCAGGTGCACCCGTCCGACGCGTCGGCGCGGGAGCACGGCGGAGAAGCGAAGACCGAGGCCTGGCACATCCTCGAAGCGGCGCCCGGGGCCGGCGTCTTCGCGGGTCTGCGCCCGGACGTGACGCCCGAGGCGTTCGCGCAGGCCGTCCGCGAGGGCGGCGGCGCGGACCTGTTGCGTCGCATCGACGTCCAGGCCGGCGACACGGTCTTCATCCCCGGCGGGCTCGTCCATGCGATCGACGCCGGGTGCCTCCTGCTCGAAGTCCAGCAGAACTCGGACACCACCTGGCGGCTTTACGACTGGGACCGGAGGGGGCCGGACGGAAAACCGCGAGAACTCCATATCGAGCAGGGACTCGCGGTCCTGGACCCGGCGCCCGCGGTCGACCCCCTGTGCGCGCCCGTGCCGTTGCCCCCGCAGGGCGCATCCACGCGCGCGCGGCTCGTCGCCTGCGACCATTTCGCGCTCGAGCGCGTAGAGACGCGCGCGCGCTGGACGCCGGCCGCGCGAAAAGAAGCGTTCGAGATCTGGTTCCTCGCCGACGGCGCGGGCGCGGTCGAGTGGACCGAAGGCCGCCGGCCCGTCGCCGCCGGGACCTCGCTGCTGATCCCGGCGGAGACGCACGGCCTCTGCTTCGTCCCGGCGGACCGGGAGGCTGTCCTGTTGCGGATCGCCCTGCCCTGAAGCCGCGCGGCCGTTCGGCGCTATTCGGCTGACGTCGTGGACTTGGGCGCCGATTTCGGGGCGGCCGTCAGTTCGGTCCACTCCAGCAGCGCCATCTCCGCGTTGTCGGACGCGCGAGGCCCAAGCTTCAGCACGCGGGTATAGCCGCCCGGACGCTCCGCGAACGCGGGCGCTACCTCGGCAAACAGCTTGCGCACCGCCGTGGCGCGGCGGAGCCGGGCCACCGCGAGGCGGCGGGCGGCCAGCGTGCCGCGCTTCCCCAGCGTGACCATCCGCTCCGCAAGCACGCGCGCGGCCTTCGCCTTCGCCAGCGTGGTGCGCACCCGGCCGAACTCGATCAGGCTGCAGACCAGTCCGGCGAGCAGCGCGTCGCGGTGCGCCGGCGCGCGCCCGAGTTTGACCGTCTTCTTTCTGTGTCGCATGGCAGCGGTCCTCCCCCGGGCGTTCTACTCCTGCGGGTCTTTCTCGGGCGGCACGAGATCCTCGGGGTCGAAGCTCATGCCGAGCGACAGCCCCAGGTCCGCGAGCTTGTCCCGGATTTCGTTGAGCGACTTCTTTCCGAAATTGCGGTACTTGAGCATCTCGGCCTCGGTCTTCTGCGCCAGCTCGCCGACGGTCGTGATGTTCGCGTTGTTCAGGCAGTTCGCGGCCCGGACGCTGAGCTCGATGTCGTTGACGCTCATCGCGAGCTTCTTGCGCCGCTCCGCGCGCTCCGCGTCCGACTTCTTCTCGCCCTCCTCGAACTCGACCAAGTCCTCGTCGTAGTTCACGAAGACGTCGAGATGGTGGCGAAGGATGGCGGCCGCCGTCGTCAGCGCGTCGTCCGGCGCCACGCGGCCGTCGGTCCAGATCTCGACCACCAGCCGGTCGTAGTCCGTGCGGCGCCCAACGCGCGCGTCCTGGACATCGTACTTCACCCGGCGCACCGGGGAGTAGAGGCAATCGATGGGGATCAGGCCGATCTCCTGGTCTTCCTTCTTGTTCACCTCGGCCGGGCCGAACCCGCGGCCGATGCGCACGTCCAGCTCCATCTCCAGCTTGCCGCCGCGGTCCAGCGTCGCGATGTGGTGGTCGGCGTTGAGCACCTCGATCAGGCCGTCGGATTCGATGTCGCCGGCGGTCACTTCGCCGGGCCCCTT
The DNA here is from genome assembly GCA_003563855.1 of PVC group bacterium. Lineage (GTDB taxonomy): Bacteria > Verrucomicrobiota > Kiritimatiellia > PWTM01 > PWTM01 > PWTM01. Next base: position 18,593 of record PWTM01000309.1, read on the forward strand.
GGCGCGCAGGCGAAGGCGGCGTGCCTCGCGGGTATGTGCCTTGAGCAGGACCTTCTTGAGATTGAGGATGATGTCGGTCACGTCCTCGACGACGCCGGGCAGCGAGCAGAACTCGTGCATGGCGCCCTCGATGCGCACCGCGTAGATGGACGCCCCCTCGATCGAGGAGAGCAGCACGCGGCGGAGTGCGTTCCCGATCGTGCGGCCGTAACCGGCCTCAAAGGCCTCGGCTTCGTAGCGGCCGTAGAGCGGGTCGGCCCCGTCGTCCTTCTTCGCGACGAGGCGCGGCATTTCGAATCGGGCAATACGGATCGGCATCGGTCTTCCTCCCAGGACCGGTCGTCAGCCGGCCCGTATGGTGGTACGTCGCGCGACGCCCCCGCGGCGTCCGCGCGCCCGCCTCCGGCGGGGTTGGCTTACTTCGAGTACAGCTCGACTACGCGCTGCTCGTTCACGATCGGGGCGATCTCGTCGCGGGTCGGCAGGTGAAGCACCTCGCCGCGGAAGGCGGTCTTGTCGAGCGCCAGCCATGGGGCGATCCCGCGAGCCTCGGCGCTTTCCATCCCCGGCTGTGCGAGCGCACGGCTGTTCTCCCGCTCCCGGACCTGCACCGCATCGCCGGCCTTCAGCCGCATCGAGGGAATCGTCGCCTTGCGCCCATTGACGCAGACGTGCCCGTGGCGGACGAACTGGCGGGCGGCGGCGCGCGAAGACGCGAAGCCGAGGCGGTGCACGATCGAGTCGAGCCGCATCTCGAGCATCTGCAGGAGCACTTCGCCGGTCACGCCGCGGCGGGCGAGCGCCTTGTCGAAGAAGAAATGGAACTGCCCCTCCTGCATGCCATACATGCGGCGGAGGCGCTGCTTCTCGCGCAACTGCGCGCCGTAGTCGGAGAGCTTGCGGCGCCGCTGCCCGTGCACGCCCGGCGGGGGACGGCCGGTCTGCACCGGGCACTTGGCCATGAAACAGCGGTCGCCCTTGAGGAAGAGCTGCATGCCCTCCCGGCGGCACATTCTGCAAACGGGTCCCGTGTATCTGCCCATCGTCCTCTCCTGAGCCCTTTCTTCCGGCCGTCCTAGACGCGCCGCCGCTTCGGCGGGCGGCATCCGTTGTGCGGCACCGGCGTGACGTCGCGAATCGAGGTGACCGTCAACCCAATGGACTGGAGCGCGCGGATCGCCGATTCGCGGCCTGCGCCCGGCCCCTGCACGCAGACCTCGACCTCGCGCAGGCCGACGTTGCTCATCGCCGCGCGCGCGGCCTCCTGGGCGACCATGGTCGCGGCGTAGGCCGTGCTCTTGCGCGAGCCCTTGAAGCCGCACTTCCCGCCCGAACTCCAGGCGAGCGTCGCGCCGCGCGGATCGGTGATCGTCACCTTCGTGTTGTTGAAGGTCGCGTGGACATACACCACGCCGGTGGGAATCGCGCGGCCGCCCTTGCCACGGAACTTTCGGGGTTTCGCTGCCTCGGCGTCGGCCCCGGCCGCTTCCGCGGCGCCCTCGCCCCCGGCCGGGGCGGTGTCCGCCGCGGCCGGCGCAGCCGCGGGCTTCGCGGCCGCCTCGTCCCCTGGCTTGGCGGGCGCCTCCGCTGCAGGCGCGGCGGGCGGCTCGGCCGCGGCGGGCGCGGGCGTCCCTTCGGTCGGCCGCTTGGCGGCCTCGCCGCTCTCCGACGGAGGCGCCTTCTTCGGTTCGTTTGCGGTGTCTTCTGCCATCGTCCGAATCCCCTGTTCCTGCGACTGCGCCTCAGGCGCCGGTCTTCGCCGCCGCTCGCGCCGCCTTGCCCCGCACCGCACCGACCGTGCGACGTGGTCCCTTGCGCGTCCGCGCGTTGGTCTTCGTGCGCTGGCCGCGCACCGGCAGCCCGCGGCGGTGCCGCATGCCCCGGTAGCTCGCGACCGACATGAGCCGGCGGATATTCTGCGAAACTTCGCGCCGAAGGTCGCCCTCGATCCGGTAGTCCTGCTGCAGGATCGCAGCGAGCTGCGTAATCTGCTCGCCGGTCAGGTCATCGGCCTTCGTCGCCGGATCGATCCCGGCCTTCGCCACGATCGCGCGACCGCGCGCGGGCCCGATGCCGTAGATGTACCGCAGCGCGTACTCGAGCCGCTTCTTCCCCGGAATCTCGATGCCAAGCACTCTGGGCATAGTCCTACGTCTCCCTTATCCCTGCCGCTGCTTGTGCCGCGGGTTCGTGCAGATCACCCGGACGACGCCCTTGCGCCGGATGACCTTGCACCGCTCACACATTCGTCGGACCGAACTGCGCACCTTCATCGTCCTTCTCCGTCATCCCGCCGAAACGATCCGTCCCTTCGACAGGTCGCAGGGCGAAAACTCGACCTGCACCCGGCGTCCCGAGGCCGGCCTTTCCGCCGGCTCCGGGTCGCGCCCGGCCAGGAAGGCCGTAAAACGGTGCCCGTTTTCGAGTTCCGCCACAAAAGCCCGCTTAGCTAACATACGTACCACCCGGGCGTCCAGCACAAAACGTTCATCCGTCACCGCCCGACTCCGTCAGGATCTCCGCCCCGGCCTCGCCCACCGCCACGGTGTGCTCGAAGTGCGCCGAGGGCTGGCCGTCGCGCGTGACCACGGTCCACCCGTCGCCGAGCACCGTGACGTCCCCAGCGCCGCGGTTCAGCATCGGCTCGATCGCCAGCGTCATACCGGGACGAAGCGTCGGGCCCCGGCCCGGCGCGCCGAAATTCGGAATCTGCGGCTCCTCGTGCATCGCCCGCCCGATCCCGTGCCCGACGAAGTCGCGGACGACCGAAAACCCGGCCGCCTTCGCCGTCGACTCGATCGCATGCGAAAGATCCGAAACCCGCGCGCCGGGCCGCGCGGCCGCGACGGCCGCCTCCAGCGCCTGCCGCGCCACATCGACCAGCCGTATCGCTTCCACGTCGGAGACGCCAACCATGACCGTCGTTGCCGTATCGCCGACGAACCCGTCGAAAACCACCCCCACGTCCAGGCTGACCAGGTCGCCCATCCGGATGCGCCGCGCACCCGGCACCCCGTGGACAACCTCTTCGTTCACCGACGCGCAGATGTGTCCCGGGTACCCCCGGTAGCCCTTGAACGCGCTGCGCGCCCCGTACTCCCGGATCAACTCCGCCGCCAGCGCGTCCAGGTCGCCGGTCGTCACTCCCGGCCGCGTCTCCGCGGCAATCCGATCGCGGACCGACGCCGCGATGCGGTTGCTGCGTCGCATCCGGTCGAGGTCGGCCGGTGACTTGATCGGGATCATGCCTCCGGCGGGGGGACGTGCGCCAGGATGCGATCGCGCGTCTCCTCGCGCGCCCCCGCGGCCGGAACCTCGACCAGCACGTTCTGGCGGCGGTACACCTCGATGAGTCCTTCCGTCTGGCGCCGGTAGACCGCCAGGCGGTTGCGCACGGTCGCCTCGGTGTCGTCCGGTCGCTGCACGGTCTCCCCGCCGCACCGGTCGCAGACGCCGTCGACTTTCGTCGGGATGTTCCGCACGTGGTAGACCGCGCCGCAGGCACGGCAGATGCGCCGCCCCGCGAGGCGGTCGACCAGCACCTCTTCCGGAACCTCGAGCTGAAAGACCGCGCAGAGCCGCCCGCCGACGTCGCGCAGTACCGTTTCGAGACCGCTGGCCTGGGCTTCCGTGCGGGGGAAACCGTCGAAGAGGTAGCGCGCGTTCTTCGCGCCCGCGGCGAGCCGCTCGCGGACGATCCCGAGGATCACCTCGTCCGGCACCAGCTCCCCCTTCTCCATGTAGCTCTTCGCCTCGAGCCCGACCGGGGAGCCGGCCTTGACGGCCTCGCGCAACATGTCGCCCGTCGAGACGTGCTGCAGCCCCGTCGATTCCGTCAGCATCGAGGCCACCGTTCCTTTGCCCGCACCCGGCGCGCCCAGCAGAATGAATGCGTCCATTGTCCCGTCCCCGTGTCCTAGCGCCGCGAGCGCAGTTTGCCCTTCTTCAGGAACCCGTCGTAGTGCCGCATGAGCAGGTGCGACTCCACCTGTCGCATCGTGTCGAGCATGACGCCCACGATGATCAGCAGGCTCGTACCGCCGAAGAAGGAGCTGACGATCCAGGGCACACCAAACTGGCGGGCCAGGATCATCGGCATCACGGCGATGGCCGTCAGAAACACGGCGCCGGCCAGCGTGATCCTCGTCATGGTCCGGTCCAGGAAGTCCGCGGTCGGCCGGCCGGGCCGGATCCCGGGCACGTACCCGCCGTACTTCTTGAGGTCGTCGGCGATCTGGACGGGGTTGAACTGGGTGGCGACCCAGAAGTAGGAGAAGAAGAGAATCAGCAGCGCGTAGAGGGCGGTGTGCAGCGGGGTTCCGTAGTCGACCTGCGCGGCCATGCTGCGGCCGACGGCGCCCATCCGGCGCAGGATCTGGGGCGGGAACATCAGCAGCGCGGAGGCGAAGATGATCGGCATGACGCCGGCGTAGTTCACGCGCAACGGCATGTAGGTGCTCTGTCCGCCGTAGACCTTGCGGCCGACCACCCGCTTGGCGTACTGCACGGGGATCTTGCGCTGCGCCTGCGTCACGGCGACGACGGCGGCGACGACGAGGAAGATCAGCACCAGCAGACCGACGAGGTGGAAGACGTTGAACTGGGCCACCCCGTCCACCCGGCGGAACATCTGCACCAGCGCCTGGATCGCGCCGGGCAGCCGGCTGACGATACTGACGGTGATGATCAGCGAGATGCCGTTGCCGATGCCCCGTTCCGTCATCTGCTCGCCGAGCCACATCAGCAGCATCGTGCCCGTGGTCAGGGTAATGACGGTCAGTACGACGAACGGCACGGGGGCCATGAAGACGATGGGGCGATCGATGCCGAAGGTCGCCGGGTTACGGAGGCCGACGGCCATCACGCCTCCCTGGACGATGCAGAGGGCGACGGTCAGGTACCGGGTGTACTGTGTGATCTTCTGCCGCCCGCTCTCGCCCTCGCGGGCGAGCCGCTCGAGCGCGGGGACGACCGCCGTCATGAGCTGGAGGATGATCGAGGCGCTGATGTAGGGCATGATGCCGAGCGCGCCGACGGCGGCCCGTTCGAAGGCCCCCCCGCTGAAGAGGTCGTAGAGCGCAAGAAACCCGCCCCCTGCCCGGTGGTGGATATCGGCGATCACCTCGCGCAGCGCCACCGCATCGACCCCGGGCGTCGGGACCATCGCGACGATCCGCGTCGCGAAGACCAGCCCGAGCGTGAAGAGGATGCGCTGCCGCAGCTCGGGGATCTTCAGGCTGTTGGTAAAGGCGGAGAGCATGATCGACCGTCCCGGTTCAGTCCTTGACTACGGTGCAGGTTCCGCCGGCCGCCTCGATCTTCGCGCGGGCGGCGCTGCTGAAGGCGTGCGCCTTGACCTCGAGGCGACGGGTGATTTCGCCCTGCGCGAGGATCTTGACCGGGCCGGCGCCGCAGGCCAGGCCGGCCGCCCGGAGCGTCGCGGGCGAAACCTCCGTCCCGGCCTCGAACGCCTCGAGGGCGCCGACGTTGACCGGCAGGTAGACCGTGCCGAACGCCTGGTTGAACCCGCGTTTCGGCAGGCGGCGGATCAACGGCATCTGGCCGCCTTCAAACGTCGGCCGCGTCTTGCTGCCGGCGCGCGCATGCTGGCCCTTGTGGCCCCGGCCGGCCGTCTTGCCCCACCCCGATGACTCGCCGCGACCGACGCGCTGCGTGCGCTTCCGGCTGCCGGGATTGCTCTTCAATGCGTGAAGCTTCATGGCGATTCCCCGGCCGCCTCAGGCGACGGCGCTGCGCAGCGCCTTCACGTCCTCGTAGCGGCGAAGCTGGTTGAGCGCCTCGACGGTGGCGCGCGTGACATTCAGCGGGCTGTCGCTGCCCATGGACTTGGCGAGCACATCGCGGACGCCGGCCAGCTCGAGCACGGCCCGGACGGCGCCGCCGGCGATGACGCCGGTCCCCTCGGAGGCGGGCTTCAGCAGGACGCGCCCGCCGGCATAGCGGCCGATGACCTCGTGCGGGATTGTCCGCCCCTTGAGCGTGACGGGGAAGAGCCCGCGTCGGGCCAGCTCGCCGCCTTTGCGGATCGCCTCGGCCACCTCGTTGGCCTTGCCGAGCGCGAAGCCTACCCGGCCCTTGCGGTCGCCGACGATGACCAGCGAGCTGAAACTGAAGCGGCGGCCGCCCTTGACCACCTTCGAGCAACGGTTGACGAAAACCACGCGCTCCTCGAGGTCGCCCTCCTGGGGCGTGCGCTCGCGGCGGCCTCTCGGTTCTCTTGTACTGCGTCTCTGCACGGGATTTCTCCTTGCCGTCTCAGAACTTCAGGCCCGCTTGTCGGGCCGCCTCGGCCAGCGCGGCGATCCGGCCGCCGTAGCGGAAGCCGCCGCGATCGAAGACGACGGTCTCGATGCCCTGCGCGCGCGCCGCCTCGGCGGCCAGCCGCCCCAGGGCGCGGGCCGTCTCGAGGGTCGGATGCCCCCCCTGCGCGCGCAGCGGTTCGGACTGCGTCGAGACGGCCGCCAGCGTGCGGGCGGCCATGTCGTCGATAAACTGCACGTAGATATGGCGCTGGCTCACGAAAACGCTCATGCGCGGGCGCTCCGCGGTGCCGCGAATCTTGCGGCGCAGGCGCAGGTGCCGGCGCACGCGGTATTCCTGTTTCGTCCTCGGTCTCATGGTCAGGCCACCGTCTTCCCGGCTTTACGCCGCACTTGCTCATCCCGGTATCGCACGCCCTTGCCCTTGTACGGCTCGGCCGGGGAAAAGCCCCGGATGCGCGCGCTTACGTCGCCCACCTGCTGCTTGTCGGCCCCCGAGACGGTCAGGTGCGTCGCGTCGGGCGCCGTCACCGTCACCCCCTCCGGCACCGCGAACTCGATCGGGTGCGAGAACCCCAGGTTCAGGACGAGCGATTGGCCCTGGACCTGGGCGCGGTAGCCAACCCCCTGGATCTCGAGCGAACGCTCGAACCCGCGGGTCACGCCCTCGACCATGTTCGCGATCAGACTCCGCGCGGTGCCGTGCATCGCCCGAAGCTCCGACGTCTCCGCCGCCCGCTCGACCGTGAGCTGGGCGCCCTCCTGCCGCACCGTGATCCCTTCCGGGCACCGCCAGCTCCGCTCGCCCTTCGGCCCACGCACTGTCACCGCGGATCCCTCGATCGCAACGGTCACCCCCGCGGGAACGGGAATCGGTTTCTTCCCCACTCTCGACATGATCGCTTCCTCGCTGCACCGGCCCCGGGGGCCGCGCTTACCAGACCTGACAAAGCACCTCGCCGCCGACCCGCGCGCGCCGGGCCTCGCGGTCGGTCATGAGCCCGGAGGACGTGGTCAGAATCGCCACACCGATCCCATGCAAAACGCGCGGCACGCGGTCGGCGCCGACATAGTCGCGCCGGCCCGGCCGGCTCACCCGCCGCAACCCCTGGATCACCGGCTGCTCATCGGCGGTGTACTTCAGCCGCACCTGGAGCGCCCGCTTCGCCCCTTCGCCCTCGACGCCAAAGCCGGCGATGAACCCCTCGCGCTCGAGGAGCCGGGCGATCTCGCGCTTCATCCGCGAGTAGGGCATGCGCACTTCCGGCTGCCGCGCGGCGCTCCCGTTGCGAATGCGCGTCAGCATGTCCGCGATCGGATCCGAACCACTCATCCGTAAACCTCCGCCCGCCGGCTACCAGCTCGCCTTGATCACGCCCGGCAGCTTGCCCTGCGAGGCCAGCTCCCGGAAGCAGATCCGGCACATTTCGAACTTCTGCATGTACGCGCGGCGCCGCCCGCACCGGGAACACCGGCGCACGCGCCGGACCGGGAACTTCGGGGTCCGCTTCGCCTTCGCTATCCACGATTTCTTCGCCAAGGTCTGTTCCTCCGGTCCGCTACCGCGCGAACGGCATCCCGAGGAGGCGGAGCAATTCCTGCGCCTCCCCGTCCGTGCCGGCCGTCGTTACGAACGTGATATCCATCCCCTGCACCCGCTTGACCCGGTCCGGGTCGATCTCGGGGAAGATCGACTGCTCCTTCACGCCCAGCGTGTAGTTGCCTGACCCGTCGAAACTGCGCGGGGAGATGCCGCGGAAGTCCCGGATACGCGGGAGGGCGGTATTCACGAGGCGATCGAGAAACTCGTACATGCGCGCGCCGCGCAGCGTGACCTTCGCGCCCACGGGCATGCCCTGCCGGAGCTTGAAGTTCGAAATGCTCTTGCGCGCCTTCGTCACGATCGGTCGCTGGCCGGTGATCCGGGCCAGGTCGTCGGTCACGGCCTTGAGCGCATCGCGATCGACGTCGGTGCTGACGCCGATGTTGACCACGATGCGGGTCAGGCGCGGAATCTGCATCGCATTGGCGTAGCCCCGGCTCTCGCGCAGGGCCGCCTGCACCTTCGTTCGATAGTGCTCACTCAGTCGCGCCGTCATCGTCGTTGCTTCCTTCATGCCAGCCCCGGGGCGTGTCCCCTACTCCGTCGCCTTGTCCACGCGGCGGAGGTTGGACACCGCCATGGGCGCCTCCCGTTCCACGATGCCGCCCTGCGGGTTGTCCTGGCTCTTGCGCATGTGCTTCTTGACCGTGTGCAGCCCCTCGACGATGGCGCGTCCCTCGCGAGGCAGCACGCGCAGCACCTTGCCGCGCTTGCCCTTGTCGGCCCCCGCGATGGCGACCACCGTGTCCCCGCGACGGAGGCGGCATTTTGCGCGCGCGGCCATCACACCACCTCCGGGGCCAGCGAGATGATCTTCATGAAATTCTTCTCCCGCAGTTCGCGCGCGACCGGTCCGAAGATGCGCGAACCGCGCGGGTTCATCTGGTCGTCGACCAGCACCACGGCGTTGTGGTCGAAGCGCAGCGAGGACCCGTCTGCCCGGGGAATCGGGTAGCACGTGCGCACCACGATTGCCTTGTGCACCTCGCCCTTCTTGACCGCCCCGCGAGGCTGGGCCTCCTTGACCGACACACGGATCAGGTCCCCGATCCGCGCGTAGCGGCGGCGGTGGCCGAGTACGCGGATACACTGCGCGCGCTGCGCGCCGGTGTTGTCGGCCACGTCCAGGTTGGTCAGCACCCCGATCATGACGCGGTCTCCCCGGCCGGCGCCGCAGCCGAACGCACGACCTCGAGCAGCCGCCAGCGCTTGAGCCGGCTCATGGGACGCGTCTCGACGACGCGGACCTCGTCGCCCACCCGCGCCCGATTCTCGGGATCGTGCACGTGCAGCCGCGTAAACCGCCGGACCACCTTGCCGAGCAGGGGATGCCGGTACCGCCGCTCGACGGCCACGACCACGGTCTTGTCCATCGCGTCGCTCACGACGCGACCCACGCGCTGCTTGCGGCGTCCGCGTGTTCCGCCGGCACTCGCCTCAGTCATCGGCCTCTCTCCTGCGCTCGTTCGTCACGGTCCGTACCCGCGCCCGATCCCGCCGCAGCAGGCGGATGCGGGACGGGTTCTCGACCTGCGCCGTCGCCTGCTGCATCCGCAGGTGGAACAGCTCGCGGTCCACCTCGCGCCCCCGCTGCGCGAGTTCTTCGTCCGTCAGCTCCCTGAACGTCTTCGCCTTCGTCATCCCCGGCTCCCCCGCTCATGCCCCGGCGTGCCGCTGCAGGAAGCGCGTCGCGATCGGCAGCTTGAACGCCGCCAGCCGCATCGCCTCGCGCGCGACCGGTTCGGGCACGCCGTCGATCTCGAACAGTACACGCCCCGGGCGCACCACGGCCACCCAGGCCTCGGTCGCGCCCTTGCCCTTGCCCATGCGTACTTCCAGCGGCTTCTTCGAGACCGGCTTGTCGGGAAACACGCGGACCCAGAGCCGGCCCTTGCGCTTCGTCGCGCGGTTGATCGCCACGCGGCAGGCCTCGAGCTGGATGTTCGTGATCCATGCCCGCTCCATCGCCTGGAGCGCGTACGCCCCGAACGCCACGCCGGTCCCGGATTGCGCCGTGCCCGCGCGGCTGCCCCGCTGCTGCTTGCGGAACTTAATCCGTTTAGGCATAAGCGGCATGCGGTCTCTCCTTCTCCTCGGCGGTCGGCGCCGCGTGACAGATCCAGACCTTGACGCCGATCGTCCCGGCCACGGTCTGCGCCTCGGCGAACCCGTAATCGATGTTCTCGCGCAGCGTATGCAGGGGAACCTTGCCCTCGCGCAGCCGCTCCTCGCGCGCCAGCTCCGCGCCGCCCAGCCGCCCGCCGAGGTGGATGCGCACGCCCTCGGCCCCCAGCTCCATGGCCATCTGCGCCGCGCGCTTCGTCGCGCGGCGGAACGAAACCCGGCGCTCGAGCTGCATGGCGATGTTCTCGGCCACCAGTTGCGCGTTCTTGTCCGCGTCGCGGATTTCCCGGATGTCGAGGTAGATCTCCCGCCCCGTCATCCGCGCGATCTCCTCGCGCAGCGTGTCGATATCCTGCCCCTTGCGCCCGATCACGATACCCGGGCGAGCCGTCAGGATCGTCAGGCGCGCCCGGTTCGCATAGCGCTCGATCAACACCTCGGGCACGGCGCCGTCCTTGAGCCGGCGCCGCACCAGCGTGCGGATGCGGTCGTCTTCCGCGGCGAGCGCGCCGTACCCGCGCTTCCCGGCAATCCAGCGGGACCGCCAGTCCTTGCTCACGGTCACGCGAAGTCCGATCGGATGTACTTTCTGGCCCACGCCGAACTCCTTCCCAACGCCCTCAGTCGCGCTCCGCCAGCACGATCGTAATGTGGCTCGTGCGCTTCTGGATGGGGCTCGCCATGCCGCGCGACCGGGGCCAGTAGCGGCGCTGGGTCGGCCCCTGGTCGACGACCGCCGCGCGCACGACCAGCGCGTCGGCCGAAAGGTTGTGGTTGTTCTCGGCGTTGGCGACCGCCGATTTCAGCGTCTTCCCGATCAACAGGGCCGCCTTGCGCCGGCTGAGCGAGGTGACGCGCAACGCTTCCGCCACGTCCTTGCCCGCGATTTCGCGGGCCAGGTCCCGGGCCTTGCTCGGCGCGATGCGCACGTACCTGGATTTCGCTGTCACTTCCATAATTCCGCTCAGCGTCTCCGCTGCTCCCCCGCCACCGCCCGGTCACCCGCGCGCGGCGCCCATCCCGGCCGGATCTCTTCCACCCGCGCTCCTGTCACCTCGGCCCGCACGTCCGTCGCCCGTACACGCGCTACCCAGGCCCCGTCCCGGAACACGTCGAGGACATCGCCCCGGCGTATGCCGCTGCCCGCGCCGCCGGCCAGCACCGTCAAACCCAGCCGCCCGTCGTAGCCCAACACCGCCCGCCCCTCGGCCGGCGATTCGTCCGGCAGCCCTTCCCCGCCCGGCGCCCGATCCGCGCGCGCCTCGGCATCGGCGAGGGAGCGGGTCAGTCTAGCGACCCGGCCGGACAAGTCCAGCATTTCCTTTTCCGCTTCCGCAGCCGCCCGCGCTTCCGCATCCGCGGCCGTCCCACCCGCCGCCGGCGCGGCGCCTCCCGGCGTCCGCCGGCCCAGCGACCAGCCCGCCGCCAGGCCCGCCGCCAGGAGCAACGGCGCAGCGAACCGGCGCGCCGCTGCCGCCCCGGTCCACATGCGCCCGCCGTCCTACTTGAGCGAGACGGTCTTGTCCGTCGCCGCCCCGTGCCGTCGGAACGCCCGGGTCGGCGAGAACTCGCCCAGCCGGTGTCCCACCATGTTCTCCGTCACGAACACCGCGATAAACGCCTTGCCGTTGTGCACGAGAAACGTGTGCCCCACGAACTCCGGCAGGATCATCGAGCGGCGCGACGAGGTCCGGATCTGCCGGCGCTCGCCGGTCTGGTTCATCCGCTCGACCCGCCGCAGCAGCTTGTCTTCGACGTAGGGTCCCTTCTTGATGGAACGGGCCATGGGTTACGCTCTCCGCTTGATGATGAATTTGCCCGAGCCCTTGTTGCGGGCGCGTGTACGGCGGCCCTTCGCCAGTTGGCCCCACGGCGAGACCGGGTGCCCCCCGCCGGAGGAGCGCCCTTCGCCGCCGCCCATGGGATGGTCGATCGGGTTCATGGCGACGCCGCGCACCGTGGGCCGAATGCCGAGCCAGCGCTTGCGCCCGGCCTTGCCCAGCGAAATCGACTCGTGCTCGGCGTTGCCGACCTGGCCGACGGTCGCGTAGCAGGACTCGCGCACGCGCCGGATTTCGCCCGAGGGCAGCTTCAGGTTCGCGAACCCTCCCTCGCGCGCCATCAGTTGCACGACCTGCCCGGCCGCGCGCGCAATCTGCGCGCCGGCGCCCGGCCGCAGTTCGACGCAGTGAACCGGCATGCCCAGCGGAATACGCGCCAGCGGCAGCGCGTTGCCGACCGAAGGCTCGACCCGCTCGCCCGCCACCACCTCCTGGCCGGGCCGCAGCCCCTCGGGCGCGAGGATGTAGCGCTTCTCGCCGTCGCGGTAGTGCAGGAGCGCCAGCCGCGCGGAGCGGTTCGGGTCGTACTCGATCGCCGCCACGCGCGCGGGAATGTCCCGCTTCTCGCGCCGGAAGTCGACGAGGCGGACGTGCCGCTTGTGCCCACCGCCACGGTGCCGCACCGTGATGCGGCCCTGGCTGTTGCGGCCCGACCCCCGCTTCTTGTGCGCCAGGAGCCTGCGCTCGGGGCGCTTGTCGGTCAGGTCCTCGCCTCCGGACAGCTCCGTGAAGCGCCGGCTCGGGGTATAAGGTTTGCTCTTCTTCAACGCCATGGCCATCGCCTCATGTCAGGTCGATCGCATCGCCCGGCTTCAGGGTCACCAGCGCCTTCTTCCAGCGCGCCGTGGTCCCGTAGTTGCGCGTGCGTTCCCGCTTCTTCTTGCCCTTGCGGTTCAGCGTGTTCACCTTCACGACCGTCACGCCGAAGAGGTGTTCGATCGCCGAGCGCACGTCCGCCTTCGTTGCCCGCACGTCCACCCGGAACTGGTAGGTGTTGTGGGCCTCGGTCAGGCGCGTGCCCTTCTCCGACAGCACGATCCGATCCACGGTCCGATAGGCGTCCATCACGCTCCCCTCCGCACCGGCGCCTTGACCCGCGCCTCGAGCGCCTCCATCGCCTCGCGGGTGACGGCCACGAGCGGGAAACGAAGGAGCGTCACGACCCCGAGCCGCGCGGCCGAAACCGCGTCGACGGCCGGATGGTTGCGCACCGCACGCGCGAGCGCCTCGTCCACTGCGGGCACGACCAGCAGCAGGCCCGGCGGCTCGCCGAGGCGCCGGTGCAGCTCGGCTACGTGGCGCGTGCGGGCCTCCGGAAGGCTCAGGCTGTCGAGGACGACGAGTTCGCCGGCCGCGATCTTCTCGCTGAGCGCCCGCCGGAAGGCGAGGCGCGCCGCCTTCTTCGGAAGGCGCACGGCGAAGTCGCGCGGCTTCGGGCCGAACGCGACGCCGCCGCCGCGGCGCACGGGCGAGCGCAGGTAACCGGCGCGCGCGCGACCGGTCCCCTTCTGCCGGTAGGGCTTGCTGCCGCGGCCGGCCACCTCGCCCTTCGTCCGCGTCGAGGCCGTGCCCGCCCGCTGCGCCGCCTGCTCCGCGATCACCGCGTCGTGCAGCGCCTGGCGGCCGCGGTCGTGGACGAGCAGCCCCTCGGCCAGCTCCCATTCGCCGGCCGGCTCGCCCTGCATGGTCTTCACCGGTATCCTGCTCATGCCGCACCCGCCGCCTTCTTGATCGCCTTACGCACGACCACCAGCCCGCCCGTCGGCCCTGGCACGGACCCCTCGACCAGCAGCACGTGGTCGTCGGCCCGCACCTCTACGACGCGCAGGTTCTGCGTGGTGACCCGGCGATGGCCCATATGGCCGGGCATCTTCTTGTTCTTCAGCACGCGGCCCGGCCACTCGCGCATGCCGACCGCACCGGTGCGCCGGTGCATCGTGTGCCCGTGCGAGGCCGGCTGCCCGCCCATCCCGTGCCGCTTCATCACGCCCTGGAACCCGCGGCCCTTCGAAACGCCCGTGACATCCACGTGCCCGACGCCGTCGAAGATCGCGACCGTCACGACCGCGCCCGGCTCGACCGACTCGCCCTCGGCCAGCGGGACCTCCATCAGCCGCGCAGCCGGCGCCCCGCCGTGTTTCGCGAAATGGCCCCGGGCCGGACGGCTCAGCCGTCGCTCGCGCACCTCGCCCAGCCCCAGTTGCGCCGCGCCGTACCCGTCGCGCTCCGGCGTCCGGCACTGCACGACGACGCAGGGCCCCACCTCGAGCACCGTCACGGGAACCTGGCGCCCGTCCGGCGCGTAGACCCGCGTCATCCCCCGTTTACGTCCCAACAAAGCGTCCATGGCCTATACCTTGATCGTGATGTCCACGCCCGCGGGGAGGTTCAGCTTCTTGAGCTCGTCCACCGTGCGGGCCGTGGGCTCGATGATGTCCAGAATCCGCTTGTGGGTGCGGATCTCGAACTGCTCCATCGACTTCTTGTCCACGTGCGGACTTCGGTTGACGGAGTAGCGCTCGATCCGTGTCGGCAGCGGGATCGGGCCCATGACCTGCGCGCCCGTCCGCTTGGCGGTCTCCACGATGTCCCCGGCCGACTGGTCGAGAACCCGGTGGTCGTAGCCGCGCAGTCTAATCCTGATCCGTTGCCCGCTCATGTTCGCATCCTCACCGGTTCAGCACGCCCGCCTGCAGCGCGTCGGGCACGGGTTCGAACGACTTCGGTTCCATCACGTACGTGGCGCGCCCGCGCGAGAGGGAACGCAACGCCGTCGCGTACCCGAAGAGCTCGACCAGCGGAACGTCGGCGGCGATGTGGTGCAGACCCTGCTCCACGACCATCTCGCGCACCTGGCCCCGGCGCCCGTTCAGGTCGCCGAGCACCTCTCCCATCGCGTCCTCCGGCGTCACCACCTCGACCGCCATGATCGGCTCGAGCAGCGCCGGCTTCGCCTGCTGGAGCGCCTCGCGCAGCGCCATCATCGCCGCCGTCCGGAACGCGATCTCGGTCGACTCCTCGCTGCGCAGCCCGGCGCCGCAAATGCGCGCCTCGACATCGACCATCGGATAGTGGCCCAGCACGCCGGTGCAGAGTCCGTCCCGGATGCCTTCCTCGACAGCCTGCCGGAAGGCCTTGGGAAGACCGTCGGCCACGGGGGTCTCCCAGCAGACGGCATTGCCCTCGCCGCGCGCGCGCGGCCGCAGCGCCAGCGCGACCTCCGCGTACTGCGCTCCCCCCCCGATCTCGCGCTGGAACACGTGCGTGGCGCGCGCCTCGGCGCGGATCGTCTCGCGATACGAAACCATGGGGCGGCCGGTGTTGGCGGCCACCCGGAACTCCCGCAGCATGCGGTCGCGGATGATCTCCAGGTGCAGCTCGCCCATGCCGCTGACCAGCGTCTGGCCCGTTTCCGCATCGACGGTGATGCGGAACGTCGGGTCCTCGGCGGCCAGGGCGGCCAGCGCCGCCTCGAGCGCCGGGCGATCTCCCGCCGTCCGCGGCTCGACCGCCATCGCGATGACCGGCTCCGGAAAGACGATCCGCTCGAGCACCACCGGATCGTTCTCGGCGCAAAGCGTGTCGCCGGTCGTCGCCTCGCGCAGGCCCACGAGCCCGCCGATCTCGCCGGCGTAGAGCGCATCGACGTCACGGCGGTCGTTCGCGTGGAGTTGGAGGATGCGCGAGGTCCGCTCGCGTTTTCGCAGGCGGGGGTTGTAGATATTCTGCCCCTTGCGCAGCACCCCGGAGTATACCCGGACGAAGGTCAACTTGCCCACGTACGGGTCCGTGGCAATCTTGAATGCCAGCACGCTCAACGGCGCGAAATCGTCGGCGGAACGCTCCACCGGAGCCTCTGTCTTCGGATGATGGCCGCGGATGGGCGGGACATCGAGCGGCGAGGGCAGATAGTCGACAATCGCGTCCAACAGCAGTTGCACGCCCTTGTTCTTGAGCGCGCTGCCGCAGAGCACCGGCGTAAGCCGGCCCGCCAGCGTGGCGCGACGCAGGCCGGCGGTGAGGAGCTCGGCGGGAATGTCCGCCTCCCTCAGGTAGGCGTCCTGCACGGCCTCGTCCGCCTCGGCCACCGCCTCGACGAGGCGCGCGCGCTCCGCCTCTGCCTTCTCGGCCCACGGGGCCGGGATCGGCTCGCGCCGGACCTCGGCGCCCTGCGAAGCCTCGTCGAACGAAACGGCCTCCATGCGGACCAGGTCGAGCACGCCGCGAAAGGCGTCCGCCTCGCCCCAGGGCCAGCAGGTCACCGCGGGCGAGGCGTGCAGGCGGTCGCGCAGCCGCGCGACCACCCATTCGAACCGCGCGCCCATGCGGTCGAGCTTGTTGACGAAGGCAATCCTCGGCACCCGGTACCGGGTCGCCTGGCGCCAGACGGTCTCCGACTGCGGCTGGACGCCGGCCACGCCGCAGAAGACGCCGACGGCGCCGTCCAACACCCGCAACGCACGCTCCACCTCCGCGGTGAAATCCACGTGGCCGGGCGTGTCGATCAGGTTGATCTGCCGGTCCCGCCAGGCGCACGTCGTGGCCGCGCTCTGGATCGTGATGCCCCGCTCCTGCTCCTGGGCCATCCAGTCCATCGTCGCGGTGCCCTCGTGCACCTCGCCGAGCCGGTGCACGCGGCCGGAATAGAACAGGATCCGTTCCGAGACCGTCGTCTTGCCGGCATCGATGTGTGCGACGATCCCGACGTTGCGGATTGCGGACAGACCGCGGCGCCGCTCCGGCGCCTCGAGGGGCCGGGGCTTCGCATCTGCGTGCGTCTCGCCGGGTCTGTTCACGGTCTGCACCATCGGAAACCCGCCCGCCTACCAGCGGTAATGGGCGAAGGCCCGGTTGGCCTGGGCCATCTTGTGGGTGTCGTCACGCTTCTTCACGGCCGCACCCTGGTTGTTGAACGCGTCCATCAGCTCGTAGGCCAGGGCCTCCTTCATCGCCACGCCCTTGCGCGCCCGGGCATACTGCTTGAGCCAGCGAAGCGCCAGCGCAAGCTGACGCTGCTCGCCGACCTCGATCGGCACCTGGTAGGTGGCGCCGCCGACCCGGCGGGACTTGACTTCGAGGCGGGGTTTCACGTTCTCGATCGCGCGCGTCGCGATCTCGAGGCTGTCGCCCTCCATCTTCTCGCCGATCAGGTCCAGCGCCCCGTAGACGATCCGCTGTGCGACCGACTTCTTGCCCCGCTGCATGAGCATGCTGATCATCCGCGCGACCAGTTCGCTCTCGAACCGCGCGTCGGGCGTCAACACCCGCTTCTCCGCTTTGCGTCTTCGTGCCATGGCGCCCGTCCTACTTCTTCGCGCTATCCTTCGGCGCCTTCGCGCCGTACTTCGACCGGCCGCGCCGGCGGCCCTCCACGCCCAACGCGTCAAGCGTCCCGCGCACGACGTGGTAGCGGACGCCGGGCAGGTCCTTCACCCGTCCCCCGCGCACGAGCACCATGCTGTGCTCCTGGAGGTTGTGCCCCTCGCCGGGGATGTAGGCCGAAACCTCGTACCCGTTCGTGAGCCGGACGCGCGCCACCTTCCGGAGCGCGGAGTTCGGCTTCTTCGGCGTCATCGTCTTGACCAGCAGGCATACGCCGCGGCGCTGCGGGCAACGCGCCAGCGCGGGCGACTTGCTCTTGCGGCGCGGCGGCGTCCGCGGATTCCGAATCAGTTGGTTGATCGTCGGCATGCTGTATCCTCGTCCCAATGCAAAGCCGGGAAACCTACCCGATCGATCCCGGGCTCGGCAACTCCATTCGCTCATCTTCCGACGGTTTCTGCTCGAGCAGCTTCTCGCCGAGCATCTCCTCGATCGCGATCGGCTCGGCCAGCGGCACGAGCCGGACGTTCCGGTGCATCGGGAAACCGCTCCCGGCCGGGATCAGGTGCCCCATGATCACGTTCTCCTTGAAGCCGCGCAGGTAGTCGCGCCGCCCGAGGGTCGCCGCGTCGGCCAGCACCCGCGTGGTGTCCTGGAAGGACGCCGCCGAGATGAAGCTCTCCGTCTCGAGCGCCGCCTTCGTGATGCCCAGCAGGACGGGGCTCGCCGCCGCCGGCCGCTTGCCCTCCGCCGCGGCCTTCTGGTTCACCTGCTGGAAGGCGTGCCGCTCGATCTGCTCGCCCCAGAGGAACTCGGTGTCGCCCGGGTCCGTGATCCGCACCTTGCGCAGCATCTGCCGCACGATGATCTCGATGTGCTTGTCGTTGATCTCGACGCCCTGGAGCCTGTAGACCTCCTGGATCTCGTTGAGCAGGTACTCCTGCAGCTCCTTCGGCCCGCAGACGTCCAGCACCTCCTGCGGCACGACGGGCCCCTCCGTGAGCTGCTGCCCCTTGTGCACCTGGTCGCCACGGTAGACCACAACGTGCTTGCCCATCGGGATGAGGTGCTCCTCCTCGTCCCCGGTGACCGGATCGCGGACGACCAGCTTGCGGCGGCCCTTGACGGTACCCGCGAACTCGACGGTGCCGTCGATCTTCGCGATTTCGGCCGCATCCTTCGGGCGGCGCGCCTCGACCAGTTCGGCCACGCGCGGGAGGCCGCCCGTGATGTCCTTCGTGCGGACGGCCTTGCGCGGCATGCGCGCCATGCGTTCACCGGCGCGGACCTGGCTGCCCGCCGCGACCATCACGTAGGCGCCCGCCGGGATCGTGTACGAGGCCAGCGGCTCGCCACCGTCCGGGGGCACGATCAGGATTTGCGGGTGGAGCTCCTCCTTGTGCTCCATGATCACCGTCTCGGTGCGGCCCGTGGCCTCGTCGCGATCCTTGCGGAAGGAGACGCCCTCGATGAAGTCGCGGAACTGCACCACGCCGGCCTTCTCGGCCAGGATCGGGACGTTGTGCGGATCCCACTTCACGAAGCTCTGCCCCTTCTTGACCCGCCCGCCGTCCTCGACCGCGATCTCCGCGCCGAGCACCGGCGAATGCCGCTCGAGTTCCCGCCCCACATCGTCGTAGATGCTGAGGACGCCGTTCTTGTTCAGCACGATGAACGTGCCGTCCGTCGCCTGCGCCGTCCGCAGGTCCTCGTAGCGCACGAGGCCGTCGTGCTTGGCCACGATCTGCGGCTGCTTGAACACCGAGCTGGCCGTGCCGCCGATGTGGAAGGTCCGCATGGTGAGCTGTGTGCCCGGCTCGCCGATCGACTGCGCCGCGATGATGCCGACGGCCTCGCCGAGGGCGACCTGCCGGCCGGTGGCCAGGTTGCGCCCGTAGCACTTGGCGCAGACGCCCCGGAGCGACTCGCAGGTCAGGACGCTGCGGATGCGGACCCGGTCGAGGTTCGCGCGCACGATGCGGCTGGCGGCGACCTCGTCGACCTCCTGGCCGGCGGCCACCAGGATCTCCTGCTTGAGCGGCTCGCGAACATCGTCCAGGGCCGTGCGCCCCATGATCCGCGACTCGAGCGAGACCAGCTCGTCGTCCCCCTCGTAGATGCCCGAGACCTCGATGCCGTTGAGCGTCCCGCAGTCCTCCTCGACGACGATGATGTCGTGGGCGACATCGACCAGCCGCCGCGTCAGGTACCCCGCGTCCGCCGTCTTCAGCGCCGTGTCGGCCAGCCCCTTGCGGGCGCCGTGCGTGCTGATGAAGTACTCGAGCACGCTGAGCCCCTCGCGGAAGTTCGAGATGATCGGCCGCTCGATGATCTCGCCCGACGGCTTGGCCATCAGGCCGCGCATGCCCGAGAGCTGGCGGATCTGCTGGCGGCTGCCGCGCGCCCCGGAATCCACCATCATGAAGACCGGGTTGATGTCCTCCTGGCGCGGACGCCGGGGATCGAAGGCGTTGAACTCCAGCGCCCGGTACATCACGTTCGAGATCTCTTCGGTCGCGTGCGTCCAGATGTCGATGATCTTGTTGTAGCGCTCGCCGTCGGTGATGACGCCCCGGCGGTACTGCGTCTCGACGGTGGCGATGCTGCGGCGGGCGTCCGCGACGATCTTCGCCTTCTCGGGCGGCACGATCATGTCTTCCATGCCGATCGAGATACCCGCCCGCGTCGCGTGCTCGAACCCGAGATCCTTGAGCCGGTCGAGCACGGTCACGGTCTGCTCGTGCCCGGCCACCTGGTAACAGCGCCAGATCGTCTCGGCCAGTCGCTTCTTCGTCACGACCTGGTTGACGAAGCCCAGCGCGTCCGGCCAGATCTCGTTGAAGAAGACGCGCCCGACGGTCGTGACGATCCCCCGCCGTTCCGCGTCCCCATAGACGGTCGAGCGACCGAAATCGGGATTACGGAACCGGATGCGGTCGTGAATCTGAAGCGCACCGTCGTCGAACGCCGTGTGGACCTCCGCTTCGTCGGCGAGGATCGGCAGGCGCTCGTCCGCGGGCGCCCCGCCGCGCCGCTGGCGGATGCGGTCCGCCTGCGAATCGCTCGTCAGGTAGTAGCACCCCAGCGCGATGTCCTGGCTCGGCGTCGTGATCGGCCGCCCGCTCGACGGCGAAAAGATATTGTTCGGCGCCAGCATGAGCAGCCGCGACTCCATCTGCGCCTCGATCGAAAGCGGCACGTGCACCGCCATCTGGTCGCCGTCGAAGTCCGCGTTGTAGGCCGTGCAGACCAGCGGATGGATGCGGATCGCCTCGCCCTCGATCAGCACAGGCTCGAACGACTGGATGCTGAGGCGGTGCAGCGTCGGCGCCCGGTTCAGCATCACCGTGTGCCCGTGCGTGACCTCGTCGAGAATGTCCCAGACCTGGTCGTCCTCGCGCTCGATCAGCTTCTTGGCGCTGCGCACGGTATGCACGATGCCCAGGTCCTTCAGCCGGCGGATGATGAAGGGTTCGAAGAGGACGAGCGCCATCTTCTTGGGCAGCCCGCACTCGTTCATCCGAAGGTCCGGCCCGACCACGATCACCGAACGGCCCGAGTAGTCCACCCGCTTGCCGAGCAGGTTCTGCCGGAACCGGCCCTGCTTGCCCCGCAGCATGTCGCTGAGCGACTTGAGGGGGCGGTTCCCCGCGCCGGTCACCGCGCGACCGTGCCGGCCGTTGTCGAAGAGCGCGTCGACGGCCTCCTGCAGCATGCGCTTCTCGTTGCGGATGATGACGTCGGGCGTCTTGAGCTGCAGCAGGTTCCGCAGGCGGTTGTTCCGGTTGATCACGCGGCGGTACAAGTCGTTGAGGTCCGAGGTCGCGAACCGGCCGCCCTCGAGGGGCACGAGCGGACGCAGGTCCGGCGGGATGACCGGCAGGACGTCGATGATCATCCACTCCGGGCGCGAACCGCTCTGAAGGAACCCCTCGATCAGCTTCATGCGCTTCGTCAGTTTCTTCCGCACCTGCTTGCTGCGCGTCAGCTCCATCTCCTCGGTGAGCTGCGCCCGCTCCTTCTCGAGGTCGATCTCCGCCATCAGCGTCCGCACCGCCTCGGCGCCCATGCCCGCCGTGAAGGCGGCCCCGTAGGTGTCCTGCGCCTCGCGGTACTGGATCTCGTCCAGGAGCTGCTTGGCCTTCAGCGGCGTGTCGCCCGGGTCGATGACGATGTAGTCCTCGTAGTAGAGCACCCGTTCGAGTGCCCGCATCGTCATGTCCAGGATCAGCCCCATCCGGCTCGGGGTGCACTTGTAGAACCAGATGTGCGAGACCGGCACGGCCAGTTCGATCGTGCCCATCCGCTCGCGGCGGACGCGGGCCTGGGTCACCTCGACGCCGCAGCGGTCGCAGATCACGTTCTTGTGCTTGATGCGCTTGTACTTCCCGCAACCGCACTCCCAGTCCTTCGTCGGGCCGAAGATGCGTTCGCAGAACAGCCCGCCCTTCTCGGGCTTGAAGGTCCGGTAGTTGATCGTCTCCGGGTTCTTGACCTCGCCGTGACTCCACCCCCGGATCTGCTCCGGCGACGCCAGCGTGATGCTGACGGAGTCGAAGGTATCCTGGATGTCGAGGCCCAACGCTTGTGCGGCACTGTCGGTCAGCTCTGCCATGATCGCTCCTGCCCGGCGCCCGCGGCGCCGTTCGGCTTTCCTCAGTCCTCCGTCCGGTTCACGCGGATATCCAGGCCCAGGCTCTGCATCTCCTTCATCAGCACGTTGAAGGACTCCGGCAGCCCGGCCTCGAGGACGTTCTCGCCCTTGACGATCGATTCGTAGATCCGGGTCCGGCCCGTCAAGTCGTCGCTCTTGACCGTGAGCAGTTCCTGCAACGCGTAGCCCGCGCCGTAGGCCTCCATCGCCCAGACTTCCATCTCGCCGAAACGCTGGCCGCCGTACTGCGCCTTACCGCCCAGCGGCTGCTGGGTGACCAGGGAGTAGGGGCCGACCGCCCGCGCGTGAATCTTCTCGCTGACCAGGTGATGCAGTTTCAGCATGTAGATCATGCCGACCACCACCCGCTGGCCGAACGGCTCGCCGGTGCGCCCGTCGTAGAGCGTGGCCTTGCCGTCGCGGTCCACGGCGCAACCCTTGGCGCGCGCGTCGTCGAGCAGCTCGTGGATGCGCGCCTCGGAGATGCCGTCGAAGATCGGCGAGGCGGCGTAGAGCCCCAGGTACCGGCACGCCATGCCGAGGTGCGTCTCGAGCACCTGCCCCACGTTCATCCGCGAGGGCACGCCGAGCGGGTTCAGCACCATGTCCACCGGGGTCCCGTCGGGAAGGAACGGCATGTCCTCCTCGGGAACGATCCGCGCGATCACGCCCTTGTTCCCGTGGCGACCGGCCATCTTGTCGCCGACCGAGAGCTTCTTCTTGCTGGCGATGTAGACCTTCACCTGCTTGATGATCCCGGGTTCGACCTCGTCCCCGCTGTCGATCCGGTCGAGCGCCGAGCTCTGCTCGACGTCCAGCTCGGCAAAGCGGCGGTTGTAGTCCGAGAGAATGCCCTCGATCTTGATCTGGATCGGACTCGCGTCGATCTCGATGTGCTCGCGCGAGGCCGCCAGCTTGCGCAGCAGCGTCTTCGTGATCTTGCGGTTGGCCGGGATGATCTTCTCGCCGGTCTCCACGTTGACCACGTCGAGCGGAATCTTCTCGCCCAGCAGGATGTTGCTCAGCGCGTCCGTCAGGTCGTCGCCGAGCGTCTGGCGCTTGTCCTTGTACTCCTCCTGGATCTGGCGCACCTGCTGGCGCTTGTCCTTCGCGGTCAGCCGCGAGCGCTTCGCGGCGTTGCGCGCGGAAACCTTGACGTCCATGACAATGCCCGCGGTGCCGCTGGGCACGCGCAGCGAGGTGTCGCGGACGTCCGCCGCCTTCTCGCCGAAGATCGCGCGCAGCAACCGCTCCTCCGGCGCCAGCTCCGTCTCGCTCTTGGGCGTGATCTTGCCGACCAGAATGTCGCCGGGCTTGACCTCCGCGCCGATGCGGACGACGCCGCCGTGCGTCAGGTTCTTGAGCGCCTCCTCCCCGACGTTCGGAATGTCGCGCGTGATCTCCTCGGGACCCAGCTTCGTGTCGCGCGCCCCGCACTCGAACTCCTCGATATGGATCGAGGTGAAGACGTCCTCGCGCACGAGCCGCTCGCTGATCAGGATCGCGTCCTCGAAGTTGTAGCCACACCAGGGCATGAACGCGACCATGACGTTGCGCCCCAGCGAGAGTTCCCCCTCGCAGGTGCCCGGCCCGTCGGCCAGCACGTCGCCCGGCCGCACCCGCTGCCCCACCCGCACGACCGGCTTCTGGTTGATGCAGGTGCCCGCGTTCGAACGCATGAACTTGCGCAGCGCGTATACCTGCGCGTCCGGATCCGCCGCCTTGCGCGGGGGCGGTTCGCCGGTGGGGGTGACCACGATCGCGTCGGCCGAGACCGAGGCCACGACGCCGGCGGCCCGGGCCACGACCAGCACGCGCGAATCGCGCGCCATCCGCGTCTCGCTGCCCGTCGCCACGTACGGCCGCTCGCTCCGCAGCAGGGGCACGGCCTGCCGCTGCATGTTCGATCCCATCAGCGCGCGGTTCGCGTCGTCGTGCTCGAGGAACGGAATGAGCCCCGCCGCCACACTGACCACCTGCTTGGGCGAGACGTCCATGTAGTTGACCCGCTCGCGCGGCAACTCGCGGAACTCCCCGCGCACCCGCACCATGACCATCTCGTTCTGGAACCGGTTCTCCTCGTCCAGCGGCGCGTTCGCCTGCGCGATGACGAAGGTCTCCTCGCGGTCCGCCGTCAGGTAGTCCACCCGGTCGGTCACGCGCCCGTCCGCGACCCGGCGGTACGGACTCTCGATGAACCCGAACGCGTTCACCCGCGCGTACATGCTCAACGAGGAAATCAGGCCGATGTTCGGACCTTCCGGCGTCTCGATCGGGCAGATGCGGCCGTAGTGGCTGCTGTGCACGTCGCGGACCTCGAACCCGGCCCGCTCGCGGCTCAGCCCGCCCGGGCCGAGCGCGCTGAGCCGGCGCTTGTGCGTCAGCTCAGAGAGCGGGTTCGTCTGGTCCATGAACTGGCTCAACTGGCTGCGCCCGAAGAAGTCGCGGATGACCGTCGAGAGCGCCTTCGGGTTGATCAGCTTCTGCGGCGAGAGCTTCTCCACGGACGTGTCCAGGATCGTCATGCGCTCGCGCACCAGCCGCTCCGTACGCGCCAAGCCCAGCCGGCACTGCCCCTCGAGCAACTCGCCCACGGTGCGGACCCGCCGACTGCCCAGGTGGTCGATGTCGTCGATCGTGCCCTCGTTCTGGCGAAGCCCGATCAGGTAGCGGATGCCCTCGACCATGTCCTCCTTCACGAGCACCCGCGATTTCCCCCCGAGATCGCTGCCCAGCTTCTGCTGGATCTTGTAGCGGCCGACCCGCGTCATATCGTAGCGACGCTCGTCGAAGAAGATACGCTTGAGCAACTGCCGCGCGTTCGAGACCGTCGGCGGGTCGCCCGGACGCAGCTTCGTGTACAGATCCTTCAGCGCGTCGTCCATCGAGCGCGTGGGATCGCGACGCACGCTCTTGAGAAACAGCCCCTCGTCCCAGGCCACGTTTACGCACTCGACCGACGTGAAGCCGATCGTCTTCATCTGCTTGAGCAGCTCCGGCGTCAGCGGATCGTAGGCGCGGCCGAGCACCGACTGCGAATCGGCGTCCACAACGTCGCTGCGCAGCACCAGGTTTTCGACGTCGACCTCGCGCAGCGAGGCCGTAAGGTCCACCGTCTGGAACTGGTAGTAGAGCCCGAGAAGCTCCTCGTCCGTCCCGTACCCGAGCGCGCGAAGGAATGTGGGGGCGAGGAACTTACGACGGCGGCGCTTACGGTCCAGGTAGACGTAGAGCATGTCCGACGCGTCGAACTGGACCTCGATCCAGGATCCCCGGTCCGGGATGATGCGGAACGAGTAGAGGATCGTGCCGTTGGGGTGGATGCCCGTCTCGAAACAGATGCCGGGCGAGCGGTGCAACTGGCTGACGACGACACGCTCGGCCCCGTTGATGATGAACGTGCCCTGCTCGGTCACGAGGGGGATTTCCCCCATGTACACCTCTTCCTCGCGCACCTCCTGCGGATCCTTGACGCGGAAGGTGACGTAGAGCGGGGCGGTGTACGAGGCGCTCTCCCGCAGGCACTCGACCGGCGACATCTTCGCCGGTTTTACGTCGTAGGCGACGAAGTCGAGGATGCACTGCCCGTCGTAGCTCTCGATCGGGAACAGTTCGGAGAAGACGGCCTGGAGGCCCATCTTCTTCCGCCGCCCCGGCGGGGCTTCCGCCTGCAGGAAGTCCCGATAGGACTGCGTCTGGATCTCGATCAGATCCGGCGGCTCGATCACGTCGACCAGTTTGCCAAAGTTCGTTCGCTGGACCATGCAACACCTTCAGGCGAGAGACGACCCCTCCAACGCCAAATCCCGGGACGGCCACGCGCCGCCCCGGGCCCACCACGCCGGCCCGACCCCGCTACTTGATCTCGACCTGGGCACCGGCCGCTTCCAGTTTGGCCTTCATGGCCTCGGCCTCTTCCTTCGTGGCCCCCTCCTTGACCGTCTTCGGCGCCGCGTCCACCAGGTCCTTCGCCTCCTTGAGCCCGAGGCTGGTCATGGTGCGAAGTTCCTTGATGACCTGGATCTTCTGGCTGCCGGCCGCCTTGAGGATCACCTCGAACTCCGTTTGCTCTTCTTCCTTGGCTTCCGCGGCCCCGCCCGCCGGCATGGCCATCATGCCCATCGGCGCGGCGGCCGAGACGCCCAAGCGGTCCTCCAGCGCCTTGACCAGTTTCGAGAGCTCCAGCACGCTGATGCCCTCGATCCAATCGACGAACTCCGCCATCTTCCCCTCGAGCTTCGGCTGCTCGACCGTGGCTGCTTCCTGCTCCGCCATGTTCGCTCTCCTTCTCGACTGCGGATGCGCCCCGCGCATCCCGACTGTTTCCCCTACACTCCACCGGCCGCGGAACCGCGCCGGTCCCGCGCGCGCGTCATGCGCCCGCTTTCTTCTCCTCGATCGCCTTGAGCACGTAGACGATGCTCGCCGCCTTCTGGTGAAGCGCCCCGGCGAGCTGCCGCATCGGCGCCGCCAGCGTGCCGACCAGCATCGCCTGCATCACCGGCTTGGCCGGGAGGCTGCCCAGCGCCTTGACCTCTTCGGCCCCGATCCGCCGGCCCTCGACGAACCCCGCCTTGACGACCGGCCGCTCATGCTCCTTCACGAAACCCAGCAGCGCCCGCGCCGCCTCGACGCCGTCGCCCTCGCCGGCCACGACCGCCGTGGCGCCGCCCAGCCCCTCGACCAGTACGCCGCACCCGGCCTCGTCCGCCGCCCGGCGGAAGAGCCGGTTGCGCACCACGCGGTAGCGACCGCCCGCCGACCGAAGCCGCGTGCGCAGCTCCGCCGTGCGCGCCATGCCCATGCCCCGGTTGTCGGCCAGGAACAGGAAGCCAGACCCCTCGATGAGCGATCGGAACTCCGCCACCATCGCCGTCTTCTCCGGCCGGGCTTTCCGGCCCGCGGCCCGCCTGCTCGCTTCACTCACGCGACCGCCTCCTTCACCTGGATCCGCAGGCCCGGCCCCATCGTCGAACTGACCGTGCAGCGCTTGATGTAGATGCCCCGCGCGGCCGCCGGCTTCGCCGCCCAGACCGCCTCGATCACGGCCTGCGCATTCTCCGCCAGGTCCGCCTCGGAGAACGAGAGCCGCCCGAACGGCGCCAGGATGTTCCCCTGCCGGTCCATGCGGAACTCGACCCGGCCCGCCTTGCACTGCCGCACCGCCGCGGCCGTGTCCGCCGTGACGGTCCCGGTCTTGGGGTTCGGCATCAGCCCCCGCGGCCCCAGCACCTTGCCCAGCTTGCGCACCTCGCGCATCGCCTCCGGCGTCGCCACGGCCACGTCAAAATCCAGCCAGCCGCCCTGCACCTTCGCCAGCAGATCCTCGAAGCCGACCGCCTCCGCGCCTGCCTCGCGCGCCGCCTCCGCGGCCGGCCCGTCCGCAAACACCGCCACGCGCACCTCCCGGCCCGTGCCGTGCGGGAGCGTCACCGTACCCCGCACCGCCTGGTCGGACTTCTTCGGGTCGAGCCCCATGCGGAAGGCGATCTCGGCCGTCTCGTCGAACGTCGCCACCGGGTGGGCCTTCATGAACCGGACCGCCTCGGTCAGCTCGTAGGTGCGCGCGCGGTCGACCTCGGTCGCCGCCGCGCGATACTTCTTCCCGTGCTTCGCCATGCTACACCACCTCGATGCCCATGCTCCGGGCCGTGCCCTCGATGATCCGCACCGCCTGCGCCGTATCCGCCGCGTTCAGGTCCTTGACCTTCGTGCCGGCGATCTCCTCGACCTGCGCCCGTGTGACCTTCCCGACCTTCTCGCGATTGGGCGTCCCCGACCCCTTCGCGATCCCGGCAGCCCGCTTCAGAAGGACCGCGGCCGGCGGGCTCTTCGTGATGAACGTGAAGGACTTGTCCTGGTAGACCGTGATCACGACCGGGATCACCAGCCCCGCCTGGCTCTGCGTCGCCGCGTTGAACTGCTTGCAGAAGTCCATGATATTGACCCCCTGCTGGCCGAGTGCCGGCCCGACCGGGGGCGCCGGATTGGCCTGCCCCGCAGGGATCTGCAGCTTGACGATGCCCGTGATTCTTTTCGCCATAGTCCGGTTTCCCGCCCGCGCTACCCGCGCTCCACCTGCGCGTACTCCAGTTCAACCGGCGCCGACCGGCCGAAGATCGAGACCGACACCTTCAGCTTGCCGTGCTCCGGATCCACCTCTTCCACGACCCCCGCAAAATTCTGGAACGGCCCGTCCGTGATCGTAACCGTCTCGCCCGGCTCGAAGAGCACCTTCGGCCGGATCTTGTCCTTCTTCTCCTCCATCTGCCGGAGGATGACCTCGACCTCTTCCGGCCGCAGCGGCACCGGCCGATCGCCGCCCACGAACCCGATGATCCCCGGCGTCTCCTGCGTGAAATACCAGACGCGCTCGCGGATCGCCCGCTTCTCGTCGTAGAGCGCCATCTCCACCAGCACGTAGCCGGGGAAAAACTTCCGCACCGTCGTCGTCCGCCGCTGCCCCTTCGTCTCGGTCACCTTCTCCGTCGGAATCAGCACGGCCCCGAGGTACGCCCCCATGTCCTCGAGCCGGGCGCGCCGCTCGATGCTCTCCTTGACCTTGTTCTCCTGCCCGGAGAGCGTGTGCAGCACGAACCATTGCATTTCCATGGCAGTCACCCGTCCCCCCGCCAGCCTCAGCGGATCACCGCCTCCAGGGCGAACCTCGTCACGACGTCGCTGAGCGCCACGAACGCGCTCAGCAGGATGACCGAGACGATCACGACCACCGTGGATTGCATCAGCTCGGGACGTGTCGGCCAGGCACACTTCTTGAGCTCGACGTTCACCTCGTCCAGGAACTGGCGCAACTGCCGACTCCACGCCGCGATCTTGCTCATCTCCACCGCCTTTCGCCGGCCTCGCCGCGCATGCGCTGGCAGGCCAGGAGGGACTCGAACCCCCAACAACCGGTTTTGGAGACCGGTGCTCTGCCAAATTGAGCTACTGGCCTGTCCGCGCCGCGCGGCCGGTCACCGCGTTTCCCGGTGCGCCGTGTGCCGGCGGTCGAACTTGCAGAACCGGCGGAGCTCCAGCCGGTCCGGTTTCGTCCGCTTGTTCTTCGTTGTCGTGTAGTTCCGCCGCTTGCACTCCGTGCACGCCAGCGTGATGATTTCCCGGGGCATGACTCCACCCTCCGGCATGCGCAGACCGGGGCGGCTCGCCGCCGCCCCGGCCCACGCCGGCGCCTCGCGCTAGGCGATGATCTCCGTGACGCGGCCCGCGCCCACCGTCCGGCCACCCTCGCGGATGGCGAAGCGCACGAATTTCTCCATCGCGATCGGCGTGATCAGCGACACTTCCATGCTGACGTTATCGCCGGGCATCACCATCTCCACGCCCTCCGGGAGCGTGATGTCGCCCGTCACGTCCGTCGTGCGGAAGTAGAACTGCGGCCGGTACCCCTTGAAGAACGGCGTATGGCGCCCGCCCTCCTCCTTGCTCAGGACGTAGACCTCGGCCTTGAACTTCGTGTGCGGCGTGATCGAACCCGGCGCCGCCAGCACCTGCCCGCGCTCGACGTCTTCCTTCTTCGTCCCGCGCAGCAGGCACCCGACGTTGTCGCCCGCCTGCCCCTGGTCCAGCAGCTTGCGGAACATCTCGACGCCCGTCACCGTCGTCTTGACCGTGTCGCGCAGCCCGACGATCTCCACCTCGCTGCCGACCTTGATGACCCCGCGCTCGATCCGGCCCGTCACCACCGTGCCCCGGCCCTCGATCGAGAATACGTCCTCGATCGGCATCAGGAACGGCTGGTCGACCGGACGCTCCGGCTCCTTGATGAAGCTGTCCAGCGCGTCCATCAGCTCCTGGATGCAGGCCGCCTCCGGCGCATCCGCCGACGCGGCCTGACCCGCCGCCAGCGCGGCGCCCCGGATGATCGGCGTGTCGTCGCCCGGGAACTCGTACTTCGAGAGCAGCTCGCGGATCTCCAGATCCACCAGGTCCAGCAGCTCCGGGTCGTCGACCGTATCCACCTTGTTCAGGAAGACGACGATCGTCGGCACGCCGACCTGGCGCGCCAGCAGGATGTGCTCGCGCGTCTGCGGCATCGGCCCGTCCGCCGCGCTGACCACGAGGATCGCGCCGTCCATCTGCGCGGCGCCCGTGATCATGTTCTTCACGTAGTCCGCGTGGCCCGGGCAGTCGACGTGCGCGTAGTGGCGCTTCTCCGACTGGTACTCGACGTGCGAGGTCGCGATCGTCAGGATCTTCGACGGATCGCGCCGGCCCTGCGACTCGGAGGCCTTCGCCACCTGGTCGTAGGAGACGAAGCTCGCCAGGCCCTTCATCTCCTGCACCTTCGTGATCGCCGCCGTCAGCGTCGTCTTCCCGTGATCGACGTGCCCGATCGTGCCGACGTTGACGTGCGGCTTCGTACGCTCAAATTTTTCTTTCGCCATGACCCTATCTCCCCTGCTTCGGTTGCCCTGTTCCTGCCTTCCCCCGCCCGCGCGGCCCCGCTGGAGCCCACGAGCGGGATTGAACCGCTGACCTCATCCTTACCAAGGATGTGCTCTACCAACTGAGCTACGTGGGCCGCTCCCGCGTCCCGCGGCCCATCGGCCGCCCGCCGCGGACCTGCTCGACTCGTTCCTCCGTCCACCGACCGGACCTAGACAAAAAGACCCCCCGGCCGCCCGCGTTCCCACGGAGCAACGCGCCGGCGAGAAGCCTTCCTTTCCCGTCTTTTTTCGAAATCCCCGCCCCCGGTTGTTCCGATGGCGAACCGGGAGTCTAGCTAAACGAGCCGCTGTGTCAAACCGTTTTCTGCTTTTTTTCGACCGGGGGCCCTCGGGGTCCCTGAAGCAGCACGGGGGAGGCCCCGGCGAAAGGAGGAATCTTCCCTGCTGTCTTGACTCGCCACGGGGCAACGGCACTATGACGGTCATGCTCGGAGCCGGGAGCGAGCACACAGGGGGGCAAGGGCCATTGGAACGGGCCCGCGGAGTCGTCACCCTGCTCTTTCGTGCCTCGCTGCGGATTCGGCCGGGGCCGGGGGGCCGTCGTGCGACCCGCCCTCGGCCCGCGATCGCTCAGCGCACGAGAGAGGGAAGGAAGCCATGAGCAAGATGCGACCCAGCGGCGGATACCGGGACCTGCGCAGCTTCCAGATCGCCACGGTGATCTACGACGCCACCCACTGGTTCTGCGAGCGGTTCCTCGACCCGCGCTCGCGCACGTGCGACCAGATGATGCAGGCCGCCCGCAGCGGCCGGCAGAACATCGCCGAAGGCAGCCGCGCCTCCGCGACCTCGTCGCAGACCGAGCTGCGGCTCCTGAACGTCGCGCGGTCGAGCCTCGAGGAACTCCTGCTCGACTACGAGGACTACCTGCGCCACCGCCGCCTGCCCCAATGGGCGCCCGAATCGGCCAAAGCCATGGAAGTCCGCGAAATCGGCCGCCGGCAAGGGCGGGAGGATCAGACCGATCGGACCGATCGGTCGGATCGGACCGATCCGTCCGATCAACCCGACGAAGAAGACCAGGCGCCGACGCGGATCGCCGACGACCGGCGCTATGCGCTCTACGCGCGCTGGCTGGACCACGCGGAGCCCGCCGTCCGCGCGAATGCGCTCATCTGCCTCATCCACCAGGCCAACACCCTGCTCGACCGCCAGATCCCGTCCCTCGAGCAGTCGTTCATCGAGGACGGCGGCTACAGCGAGCAACTCGCCGCCGCCCGCCTCGCCGAACGCCAGCGCCGGCGGGCGCGACAGACCGATCCGTCCGATCCGACTGATCCGTCCGATCCGTCCGATCGCATCCCCGACTGCCCCGCCTGCGGAAGGCCGATGGTCCTGCGCACGGCAAAGCAGGGCCGGAATGCCGGCCGGCAGTTCTGGGGCTGCTCAGGCTACCCCGAATGCAAGGGAATCGCGGAGGTCTGAGCGATCCGCCTGACCCAACCGATCCGTCCGATCCGTCCGATCCGACCGATCGGACCGATCCGTCCAAGAACCACGACAACGCGCCCGGCCGACGCCGGCTACGGGAGTTCGACCCCCCCCGCGTAGGCCCCCTCCGCCGGCTGGATGCCGAGCAGGCGGGCGACGGTGGCGTGCAGTTGAAGGGAATGCGTCGGGCCGAGGTCCACGCCGCCGAGCGGGTCCGGGTACCGCCAGATGAGCAGTATCCCGTTCATCTCCGGGTTCTCCGCCACGTCGCAGCCGTGCATGCCGAGCGACGCCCGGGCCTCCGCCGGGGTGCCGGTCAGGGCCTCCAGCCGGCGCCCGAACGTGTAGCCGGCGGGGAGCGTGATCACCAGGTCCCCGGTCCGGGTCGGATGCGCGTACCCCCAGCGCTCCGGCAGCTCCTCGCGACGGTAGACCGTGGCGAAGGCGTGCGGCGCGACGGACCGGATCACGGCGTCCAGCCGCCGCTCCCGTTCCGCTTCGTCGGCGATGCCGTGCACATACACGTGGGCCAGCGTGCCGGAGGCCATGACCAGCACCTTCTCCTCGCGTTCCTCCTCGCGGTCGACGCCGGCGAGGAGGAGGGGGTGGACGACGGTGTGCACCTCGCTCATGCCATGGTCGGAGGTGACGATGAAGTAGAGCACATCCCCCCGGCGCATGCGGCGCCGGAAGATGCGGACCGCCTGCTCCGCCATCCAGTCCAGGTGCGCATCGGTCGCGCGCATCGACGCATCGACCTCGGGGGCGTTCGGGCCGAACTCGTGCCCCACCTTGTCGGGCATGACCTGGTAGCCCATGACGAGTTGAAGGGGCGGCCGGCCGGTGTCCTTCCGCCAGACCCGTTCCAGCCGTTCGACCCGCTGCCGGTCCGTCATGCGGTCGTCATACCGGTCGCCCGAATAGGCGGCGGCGTATGCGCCGGACTGGCGATGGGACAGGACCCAGTCATGGACGGCCACGCGCAGACCCTGCCGCTGCGCGGTCGTCCAGATCGGCTCGGCTTCGAGCAGGAACCCGAAGGGGGGATAGGCGTAACGCCGGCCCCGCGCGGTGTCGAAGAAAGAGTTCATCGGGATCCCGTGCCGGTCGACGGTCACCCCCGTGGCCTGCGAGGCGTGACTGGGGAACGTCATCGACGGGAAGACGGGGGCCAGCGCCAGCGAGTAGGCGCCCTCCTCCATCATGCGGCGGAAGAAGGGCAGCTCGGTGCGGTCGAGGTAGTCGGGTCGCACCCCGTCGACGCTGATCCAGACCACGACCGCGCGCGACTCGCCGGCCGCCCCGGTCCGATCCCGCCACGCCGCGCAACCGACCAGGACCAGCAGCAGGGCCAGCCCCAGGGTCAACCCGGCGCGGCGGAAAAACGTGCGCCTCTTCATCCGCCGAATCTACCCGCCGGCGCCGGGGAATCAAGCACCCTCCCCCGTCTTCGTCCTCGTCCCTCGACCCCACTCCGGCGTCGGGAGTCCGGCGTCCGGCGTCCCGCGCACGCCGCGGAGACGGGGGGCTGACCAAACCTGACGCGGCGCGGCACGGGCTCTCCAAGGCCTGGAAAGCGCGCGGTCGTTCGCTGCCAAGGCTTGGACGCGGCCGAGCATCCGCTCGGCATCCTCCCGGGGTTGTCCCCCTCCCTCTCCTGCCGACCGGACGGTCGGCGCTCCCGGCGCTTCCGTCCCCCGCTCCCTGCCCGGCGCCTTCGCCGTGCAGGACTCCGCCGCTATGGAGTATGCGCAGGCTCCCCTCATCGCCGGCCAGCCTTGGGCACACGACGCCCGCGGGCGAGCCGGCACAGGCGACCTATGACTAGCGGCGCTCGACGCGAAGGCGGATGAATAACCGGCCGTCTTCCGCCAGGCTTTCGCTGAAGTCGACGATCACCTTGTCGATGCCGGTGCCGAAGCCGTCGCCTATCTCGCTTATGTCGATTTCCTCGATCTGTTCATCGTCCGCTTCGGCCCAGGCGACGAGATCGGTGCTGAACATCGCAACGAGGGCGGCGTCTTTCGCGAAGACGGCCCTGCGATAGGTGAAGCGGAGAAAGTCCTCGCCTTCGCCCGCGATCCGCTCGAGCGTCGGCAATAACCCGCGGGCATCCTCGTCCGGACCCTCCGCGCCCAGCGCCCAGGCGAGGCCGTTGGCCACGCCGTCGCCCAGGAAGTCGTCGTCGAAACCCGTCTGGCCTTCGAAGCCGTCCATCCATTCCTCGAAGGGCATCGAATCCGGCGCGGTGGAAACGATGATCACCACCTCGTCGTATACCTGCTGGAAGCCGTCGTCCGCCGTCAGGCGGAGCGTATACTCGCCTTCGCCAAAGAACGCGACGGTGGTCTCGGGGTCGGACGGATCATCGAAGACCACCCGCACGTCGGGACCGTCGATCTTGCTCCACTCGGTCGTCAGCGGATCCCCGTCAGGGTCGAGGGCCGACCCATTGAGGGTAACAACGGCACTCGGAGCGCCGGGTGCGACATCCTCGTAGGGATGTCCTTCTTCCAAGGTCACCCCCCACTTGTGCGCCAGATACCCCTCAATTTGCCGGGCCGTTTCCGCATCTTCTTCGCCATCGGTAAAAATGAATTCGCCTGCGGCTCCATGATCCCAATACTGCCAGTCATTGGCTCCACCCAAAAGCCTCCAAACCGAATCAATGGAGGAATCAGCAACCGCTTTCCAAAGCGTTGGCCCCATGGGCAATGCAGCAGTCGTCGATGATTCAGAACCATCGCGATACATGGTGAACGGATAATCCGACCCGGTCCTCCATGCTGTCCCGCCGTTGCTGCCTTGCACTCTGGCGTCATTGGTGTTTTGGGACAAGAGCACCCGATGACTTGAGAATGTAGCGTTGTCGTAGTACGTGACAATATATGCGTTGCGCAATTCGAATGCACCAGTTGTTTCCAAGAATGTCCTGTTGCCCCCCGAACGTCCAACTGTGGGCATATCGTTCAAAAGGCTATCTTCGGCATTGAATGGCGGTCTTAATGATGCGTCACTCTGCTCGGCATGATTCTCGTTGCCGGACTTGTCACTCCACACATGAACCTTTCCATCAACAATATCCAGCGTGGATTCATCCATGGCATCAAACCAGGCGGCAAGATTCACTTGCTCCGGCGTCCACGGTGCGCTCTCGGTCATATACACCGTCTGGTCCGGTCCCGCATCGACCTCCGGCGGAGCCTTCCACCGGGCGTAAAGCGTCACATCTTCAGCCGGCATGGCAAAGGTCGCATCCGCCGCGTAACCGATACCTGTACCATCCGCCGCGGTATTCCATCCGCCGAATACGAATCCGGCGCGCACCAGGTTGCCCGTATTGCCAAGGACCGTCACGTCCGAACCGGGCAGATACGGCCCTTCGGTATCGACCGGCACATCGCCGCTGTCGGCGTTGTTGGCATGATAGGTGACGCTGTACCGTCGCAGGGTCGTGGCGGAGAGCGTGTCCGACCAGCCGGTCTCGTTCTGCGCCGGCGCCTTGTCGCGCGCGCGGACGCGGTAGCTGTAGGTCGTCTCCGGGGTGAGGCCGGTGTCGGTGTAGACGGTGCTGTCCTGCCAGCCGCTGTCGGATCCGCCCGGATTGCCAGAGGTCTCTTCGAAGAAGTACTCGACGCCGCTCGGATCGCTGGCGGTGGTGGCCGTCATCGTGATCGAGGTCTCGCCGGTCGCGGTGGGCGCGACGGCGAAGGTCATCGGATCGGGCGTCGGCGGATCGAGGTCCGGTGCGTCGGTCGTGGCCGAGGCCGGCTCGGAGTCGGCCGTGGTGTTGCCGATCGAATCGCGGGCGCGGACCACGTAGGTATACGTCGTGCCCGGGCTGAGGCCGGTATCGGTGTATTCCGGAGACGCCTGCCAGTCGGAGTCGCTCCCGCCGTCGGTCGCCTCGAAGTAGTATTCGACGCCGTTGATGTCGACGGCGGTGGTGGCCGTCATCGTGATCGCGTTTTCGCCGAGCGCGGCGGGCGGCGAGGCGAAGGTCATCGGATCGGGCGTCGGCGGGGTAGTGTCGAGCCCGGCCGTCGCGCTGCGTTCGTCGGACCATTCCCCGACGTTCCCCACGGCGTCGCGGGCTTGCACCCGGAACGTGTAGGTCTCGCCGTCGGCGAGGCCGGTGCTGTCCCAGCGGGTCTCGGTGATCCAGCCGCTGTCTTCCCCCGTCGTCACGTTCTCGAAGAGGTATTCGACCGGGCCGGAGGGATCGGCGGCGGTGGTGGCGACCATTCCGATGACGCCGGATTCGACCGGGCTCGGCGGGATGGCGAAGGTCATCGGGTTGGGCGTGGGCGGCGTCTCGTCGTCCATCAATTCGATCATGGCGCGACCGAGGGCATCGCCGACGAGCAGGAAGGTTTCGGCGTTGTGGTTGTAGTGGTAGCCCGTGCTGCTCGGGGACACATCACTCGCTCTCCAGTAGGAGCGTGCTTCGACGGTCTTCACGTTGCCCTCGAACTGCGGGTAGTTGCCCGTTTCGCCATCGACCGCGAGCTGCGCCTCGGCCACGGTTAGCGTATTGCCACTCATATCCCAGCCGGAAAACGCGATCGTGGCCAGCACGAAAGGCGCATTGGGGGCGATGTTGTCGGGATAGCGGTTCTCGTAATAGCCCCGCAACTGCTCGATGAACTGCACGAGATTCTGCTCGTAACGGCCGGCCGTGCGAGAATTGCCCTGGTCCCAGTGCCCTTGAAACCACGCAAAACCGGCGATCTCGAAGCCCTGGTCGGCCCATTGGGGATATTCGGCTGCAAAATTATCCAGTACATCCACGACATTGAACCGGTTGTACACCGTCCAGTAATCTCCCCAATCCGCGCCCACGCCGGGTTCCGACTCCGCGGTGGCGGTATGCTCCATCCGGCTCACATACACAGCATTGTTATGCCTCACATGCAGTTTGTCTCTATGATAATGCTTACCCTCTTCCCAGGTCAGGTTGGGCCCCATATCGGCTTCGTCGAGGAAAAGCTTATCGAAGGTGTAGCCACCGTACCAAGTGCCTGGCGTAGGAGATTCATTGTCAATATTCCAGGACGACGGCGAATCGCCGTAGCCGGCGTAAACGGTGTCGCCAATGATATGTTGCGGGCTGCCCGGGGGGAGCATATCCCAGTACAATCCACGATTGCCCTGAGAGGCCTTGATAATCAAGACGGGTTCATCGTGGTACCAGCCCATGATATGCCCGAAGCCGTACTCGGGGCCGAAGACGCTGCTGGTGGCGCCGAATTCCGGCTTGAGCAGATCGTCGCCCGTGGCCGCATGGATGCCGCGGTAGCGCACGTCCTCGCGTGCAACCCAGCCGCTGCCGTCATGCAGGTTCGGGAACTTGTTTTCCCGCAATACCATGGTCTCGAGCGTTCCGGGGGCCCTGCCGCTTCGGGTGCCGAAACCGACCATGTTGGATTGACCGGAGAGAATGTAGACCCTTACGGGGCGATCGGAAGAACCGGTATCGCCCGGCTCCGGGGCGGGCAGCGGATAGTCCACAACCGGCCTGTCGTCCGGATCGAGCGGGTCGGTAAACGCGGCGTAGATCTCGTACCAGTCGCCGACGCCGTCACCGTCGGTATCGGGGTTGAGCGGATCGGTGCCGTAGACCGCGACTTCCATGCCATCGGGAATCCCGTCGTTATCGGTATCCGGATCGAGCGGGTCGGTACCATGGGCGATCTCGCCAAGAAAGGTGCGCTGGCCCCCTTCTTCGGTGAAGAAGATGCCCCTTTCCTCCCATTGGTCGTAGCGCGGATCCGCGCTGGTGACGGTGATGTTGTCGCCGTCGAGCAGCCCGTCGCCGTCCGTGTCGGGATCAAGCGGGTCGGTGCCGAAGTGCGCTTCGCCGTAGAACGTGCGCTCGCCCCCGGCGTCGGTATAATAGTAGCCCGCGGTCGCGAAGTCGGTGTAACGCGGATCCTCACTCGTCACGACGATATTGTCGCCGTCGAGCAGCCCGTCGCCGTCGGTGTCCGGGTTGGTCGGATCCGTTCCGAGAAGAAATTCCTCCATATTGGTCAGACCATCGCCATCGACATCTTCATCGGGATCGGCGCCGGTGGGGTCCCCGAAGTACTTCTCCTCCCACCAGTTCGGCAGGCCGTCCCCGTCGTCGTCGGGCGGGTGCTCGACGGTGATCTTTTCCGAGAGGGCATACATGCGCAGCGAGTCGCCGACGCCGCGCCGTTCTGCGGCGCTGCCGGCGATCCAGCCGCGGCCGGTGCTTCCCGCGCGGCCGGTGAGAGCGGATTCGGTCCCGTTGCGGAGCGGGTAGAGGTTGTGCGCCACCCCGGCGTCCGTCGAACCGCTCCAGGTGAGCTCCGACTGCGCGCCGGGGACCACGGTGAGGTTCTGGGTGATCTGGATCGGGTTGGCGATCGAGCCGTTCCACAGGTCGTCGTAGCCGGTGGCCACCAGAAGGCCGTCGAGGCGATAGACCGGCGCCTCGACAACGGCATTGTCGCGGGCATCGACCGCGGCCTCGTCCCCTGCCGCTCTCGTGGAGACGATGGCCCGCCATTCGAGGTCCTCGAGCGTCGGCTGGATTTCCGGCACCGTCGATGCGGCGGCGGCATTGCTGACGAACGTGTTCCAGTGGGAAATGGGGTGATTATCCTCGCCGCCGCCCGAGTTGCGGTTGGTGGTGTTGCTGGTCGCGAAGACCAGGTGGAAGGAATCGCCGGGCCCCAGGTCCGGCGGAATCAGCGGGTTGTCGTACTGGACGAAGTGCTCCGCCGCGGCCGGGGCGGCGGCAGCGAGCGCCGCGACCAGGGCGAGGCGCGCCAACGGGGCGAAACGGGATCGGGATACGGTTTTCATGGTTACTCCATGGGGTGGGACAGAGGCGGGGGTCGAGTTCCAGGTCGTGCCAGACACTCTTCTACACTGGAATGCACTCGCACTGCCGCCCGTTGAGACTCTTTCCGCCGTACATGAGAAGGACAAATTAGCACGATACGATGCCGACTGCACATTCGCCGATTGCGGATTTGTTTCTTGTACTATCCCGACACGGGGGAGAGAGGCGAGGAGCCAGGAGCGAGGAGCGGAGGGTGGCTTGCCCGTCGTCCTCGTTCTCGTCCTCGTCCTCGAACTTCCCCTGGGCCTTCCCGGTCTACGAGTACGTTCGACGAGTAGGGTCGACGAGTGGGGAGGGGCCGCACCGGCGTCGGGAGTCCGGCGTCCGGCGTCCCCGGACGGCGCCCCGCGCACGTCGCGTTCGCGTGTTCCCCGCGACTGTGCTATAAGTGCCGCCATGACAGGCTCCGGACAGGCATCGCCGCGCCGGCGCCGGCCGGGAAAATCTGACTCGCCGGGGGCGCGGCACAAGACGCGGACGGTCGCGCTGCTGGGCGGCCCGCGCCCGGAAATCCTGGCCGAGACGCAGGCGCGCGGATGGCGGCTTCTGCACCTCCAGCATTCCAACTACGTGGTTCCCCCGGGCCTGGAGATCGATGGCGCGCTGCTGCTCGCGACGTACAATGACCCCCGCATTCGCAAGGCCCTGACGCGGGTGCGGGCCGCCGTTCGGCTGGGCTCGGCGCCCGCCCCGGAGGCCCGGCGGTTTCCCGCCGTTCTGCCCGACCAGGCGGCGGAAGGGCGACTGGCGGCCGGGCATTTCGCGGAACGCGGATTCCGTCAGGTCGGCTACGTCGGGAGCCGGCCGCTGCAGGAACTCCGGCCCCTTTTCGAGAGCTTCCGGGACCGGTCGGCGGAGTTGGGAATGGCGTGTCATCTCCTCGAGATCGACCGGGGCGCGCTCGCCCGGTCCCAGGATCCGCACATCATGACCAAGCAACGGGTGTTCACCGACTGGCTGCGCACCGTTCCCAAACCCGTCGGCATTCTCGCCCCCAACGATAGTCGCGCGGCCCGCTATGCCTTCTGGACCGCCGAAGCCGGCTTCAACGTGCCCCTGGAAGTGGCCATTCTCGGCCGGGGAAACCGGACCGAGATCTGCGAGAGCGTGACGCCGACCCTCTCCTCGATCGATCCCGACAAGGCGGGACGAGCTCGGGCGGCCTGTGACCTGCTCGCGCGGCTGATGGCCGGCGAACCGCCGCCCCGGAAACCGGTCATCGTTCCGCCCGCGGTCGTCGTGGAACGGGAGAGCACGCGCCTGCTCGTGACGGCCGACCCGCAGTTGGCGGCCGCCCTGCGCTACCTGCGGGAGCACCTGCGCGAAGAGCTTTCCGTGGACGGCGTGGCGCGGGAGGTCGGCGTCTCGCGGCGCAAGCTCGAGCGGGCCTTCCAGCAGCACCTGCACCGCGGCATCAACGACGAGTTGCGCCGCATCCGGCTGGAGGAGTTCTGCCGCCTGATGCTCACGACCGACCGCTCCATCGCCAGGCTCGCCCCCGAGGTGGGCTTCCACAACCTGGCCAACCTTTACCGGGCCTTCAAGGCCGCCTGCGGCATGACGCCGCGACAGTACCGAATGCGGAACGCTCCGAATGCGGAACGCGGAATGCGGAATGCGGAACGGCGGGGGAGCGGAGAGCGGCGCGCGTCACGGAGAGGGAAGACTCGTCGGGCGTAGTTGTTCGACGATCAGGGTCGGCGAAGGGGGGGGCGACCACTCCGGCGTCGGGAGTCGGGCGCCCGGCGTCCACGGACCGCGCCACGGTCTCCGAGTGGCGGGCGTCACACCGCGTCATCAGGGGGCAGAAAAATGGAGCGAGCGATGGGATTCGAACCCACGACATCTACCTTGGCAAGGTAGAGCTCTACCACTGAGCTACGCTCGCCCCGTAAGGACGGGGGATGTATACCCCGGAACGCGCCGGGGTGCAACCCCCATCTTGGTCAAGCATCGAAGAGACGACGGGAAGACCGGCGCTTACCCGGCCAGTGTCGGGGCGGCCGGGCCGCCTTCGGCGGCTTCGCGCCAGACGTCGTGGAAGAGGAAGCACTGGTAAGGATAGTCGCGCGTGTAGGCCTCCATCATGCGCGCGAAGGCCCCGACCCAGGCCTGGCGTTGTGCGGCCCTGGGCCGGCCCGGCGCGTAGCGCGGATGCCAGACGCCAGCCACGGTCACAACGTAGCCCCTGACCGAACGCTTGGCCGAGGTGAGCGCCACCACCGGGCAGCCGGCGACGGCCGCGATGTGGAAGCCGCCGCAGGAGAGCCGCGCGGGCGCGCCGAGAAAGGGCACGGTGACCGCGCTGAACCCGTAGCTGCGGTCGCCCATGACCGCGACCAGCCCCCCCTCCTGCAAGGCGCGCGCAATGGGTACCGCCCCGCCGAGGTGGCTCTCCGGCGAGATGATCCGCAGCCGCTCGGCGCCGTCCGAGAGCCGCAACGACTCGGCCACCGCCGGGTTGTCCTCGGGGCGCATCACGAGGTGCACCGTACGGTCGAGCCGGTCGAGACAGGTCATCACCGCCTGCCAGTTGCCGAGGTGGGCGGTCAGGAGGACGATGCCGCGCCCCTCCGCCATCGCCGCGCGCAGCCGGTCCTCCCCTTCCAGCCGCAGGTCGTAGCGGACCGCGCCGCTCAGCAGGCCGTGCCGGTCGATCAGGCTGCGGCCCTGGCCCAGGAATAGCCGGTAGATGTCGCGCACGCGCCGGAGCCGGCCGTGCGCGGGAAACCGTCGCCGCACGTAGGCGGACGCCGCGCGCACCGCCGCGCGGTCGAACAGCAGGTAATAGGCGCACACAGGCCGCAGCAGCCCGTAGGCGCCGCGCAGGCCGAAGAGCCGGAGGCTGGCGCGGAAGAACCAGAAGCCCAGGGCATTCCCGCGCCGGCGCGTCCGGATACGGCGTCCGGCGTCCACGCGGGGCGGTGCGGGTTCGGTCATCCGTCTCACCGCCGCACCGGCACGCGGCGCTCCGAGGCGAAGAGGGTCCAC
The DNA here is from genome assembly GCA_003563855.1 of PVC group bacterium. Lineage (GTDB taxonomy): Bacteria > Verrucomicrobiota > Kiritimatiellia > PWTM01 > PWTM01 > PWTM01. The sequence goes on from PWTM01000309.1 coordinate 60,182, forward strand.
GTGAGCACCGAGCCGATCGTCACGGAATTTTGCCGGCGGACAAGCGGGCTGTCGGCAAAGACGGCCCCGTCGATATTGTCCCAGCGCCCGTGGATGCCCCAGGAGAGACGCGGCCCGAGCGTGCGCTCGGCGTAGCCCATCGCCGAGAACCCGGCGTAGCCGGAGCCCGCGCGGTAGGGCGGCCGGTCCGGACGTGCCGCCTCGCCGGGCACGTCGTAGAGCAGGCCCGCGACGCCGCGATCGATCCATTCGACGCCGGCGCTCGCGCTGAAGCGCCACTCCGGCGCCCGGTCCGGCCGGACCTCCTGCAGCACGACCCACGCCGACACGCGATACCCCTCGTGGCGCAGGCTAAGCTCGCGGTGATCCGCGGAGAACACCGCGCGGGCGGTCAACCACAGGTAGGGCGAGAGCGGTGGCCGCTCGGGCTCCGGGTAGAGATGGACCGCGGGCCCGACCTCGCCGATCGCGCGCAGCCGCGCCATGCCCTCGCGCGCCCGTGTCCGGCTCGTCGGCGGCGGGTGGCCGGAGAACGAAAGATCGGACTCGATCCAGGACCGCCGGACCCAGACGCTGCGCACGCCCTCGCGGTCCGCCTCGACCAGGCGGCCGCGCAGGATCAGGAACGGGATCGGGACCGCGTAGATCGAGTGCTCGTCGGAGCCGCGGTAATGGGGGATACGGGCGACGCCGATCCCCAGGTTGACCTCCCAGAGCGGCTCCGTCTCCATCGCCGCGCCGCCGGCGGCGCCGGCCACGGTCCCGCCCCCGGCCAGGAGCGCGGCCGCGAGGCCCGCGACGAGCGCGCGGCCCGCGCTCACGTCGCCGCCTCCGCTCGGCGCGCAGCGCTGCCGCGGACCGCCAGCGCGATCCCGTACGTTGCCAGCCCGGCCACGATCCCGAGGACCGGCGCGGCCACGAGCGCGCCAAGGAACCACTCCCAGATCCGCTCGTGCAACTGGTGGACCAGGATCTCGACCGACAAAGTTCGAATCGGCTGGCCGTGCCGCATGACGTGCCCGATCTGGACGCAGAGCACGGGGACGATCGGCGGAGCACAGAGGTTCTGGATCGAGAGCGCCATCACGCGGTTGAGCCGGAGCCGCGTCGTCACGTAGAGGATCGTCACCGAGTGCAGCCCGATCAGGGGCAGCGTAGCCAGGAATACGCCGACACCACCCGCCACGCCGAGCCCGGCGGGGGTCGCGTGCTCCCGCAGGAGGCTGCCGAAAAAGCGAAGCGGATGGCGCAGCAGCCGCACCCCCGGCTCGGGCGGGCTCGGCGCCAGCCGGCGCATGGGCCAGGGGACCAGCCGGCGCCCGACCAGCCGCGCATGCATCGCGGTCAGGCGCAGGTTGTCGCGCCACGGCCGGAAGTGCGAGACGCGCCGCCCCGGCGGCGCGTAGGTGACGCCGACATCGACCGACCGGATCGCGAGGCCGGCCCAGGCCGCGCGGGCCAGCACCTCGGCCTCGAAGTCGAAATGCCGGCCGCGCAGCTTCAGCTCCGAGACCAGGGCGACCGGGTACGCCCGGAACCCGCTCTGCGAGTCCCGGACCGGCAGGCCGGTCTCCATCCGGACCCAGGTGTCGGAGAACCGCATGCCGAACCGGCTCGACCGCGGCACGTTCGGCCCGCGCATGTTGCGCGCCCCGATGACGATCGCCTCCGGGTCCTCCTCGAGCGCGGCGAGCAGCTTCGGGATCTCCGCCGGGTCGTGCTGCCCGTCGGCATCGAGCGTCACCATGAACGCCCCGCCGCGCTCGCGCACCCAGGCCAGGGCGGTGCGCAGCGCGCAGCCCTTCCCGCGGTTGCGCGGGTGGCGCACGACCGCGATGTCCGTGTCCGCCAGCAGCGCGGCCACGTCCACATCGGTGCTCCCGTCGTCCACCACCAGCACGCGCGGAAGCACGGCCCGGCAGCCCTTCGCGACGGCCGCGACCGTGGTCCCGTTGTTGTAGACGGGCACGGCGCACCAGGCGCGCTCGCGGACCGGACGCCCGTCAGCCGCCATCGCGCCCCCTCCGCGCCGGCCGGGGCTTGAGCAGCAGGTCCGTCAGCGAACCCGTGAACCCGAGCCGCAGCAGCGCGTGCAGTTGCGCGTCCAGCGCGTCGGGCGGGAAGACGATGTGGCGGTGGCCCGCGAACGCCTCGGTCAGCGTCGCCTCGAGCCAGGCACGATCCACCTTCGGCGACAGGTAGTAGACCGGTTCGAGCAGGTCCTGCCCCTCCCGGACCAGGCCTTCGCGCAGGGCGCGCCGCGCCAGCCCGGTGTCGGGCAGGATGCGCACGCCCATGAAGACGAAGATCGCCGTGCGGTCGAGCGCCTGGAGATTCGCGATCCCCTCGCGCACCGTCTCCGGCGTCTCGCCGGGGCAGCCGAACATGAAGTAGTGGGCCGTGCTCACGCCGCCCTCGAGAAACAGGGCGTTGCACCGCCGCACGTCGGCGAAGGTGAAGTCCTTCCCGATCCCCCGCAGCGTCGCGTCGCTCGGCGCGTCCGAGCCGATCTCGGCCGCCTTGAGCCCGGTCGCCTGCATCTCCGCGACCGTCGCGGCGTCCAGCTCGTCCGAGGGTTTGAAGAACGCCGTCCACGGCACGGTCAGGCCGCGTCGCCGAAGTTCGGCCACGACCGCGCGGTACTGGCCCGTCTCGTCGTTGAAAACCGAATCGGTAAAGAAGACGTAGCGCGCGCCAAGCTTGACGAGCCGTTCGACGTCGTCCACCACCGCCGCCGGATCCCGCGCGCGAACGGCGCGGCCTTCCAGCACGGGGTACGTGCAGTAGGCACAGGCGTGCGCGCACCCGCGCTTGGTCTGCACCGGCGCGACGTTCCCCTGCGCGAAGTAGAAGGCGAGCAGGTCTTCGTCGTAGTCCGGCGCACCGATGCCCGCGCCTTCCAGGTCACCGGGCGCCGCAAGAATGCGCTCGGCCGGGTAGCGCCCGGCCTCGGCCTCGCGGACGAAATCGGCGAACGCCCGCTCCCCCTCGCCGACGATCCCGTAGTCCGCCCCGACCGCGCGCAGAACGGGACCGGGCATGACGGAGAAGCCGGACCCGCCGAGCACGATCCGGGCCGGCGTCTCCTCACGGATCGCCCGGACCATGTCGGCGACCACCGCGATGTAGCGCTGCTCGTGCAGCAGGTTCACGTTGTCCACGTTGCGGATCGAGACGCCGATCAGCGCCGGCCGCCGGCGGCGCACCTCGGCCCGCAAGGCCTCGAACGACTGGCCGCTGCGCAGGAAGTCGAAGAGCGCGACCTCGTGCCCCTCGCGCCGCAGTGCGGCCGCGACCATGCTCGCCCCGAGCGGGTAGACGCAGTAGGGCGTGCTGGCGACGTTGGCCGAGATCAGCAGGACTCTCACGGGCCGCCCTCCACCGCCCGGCCCGCCCACGCCCGACGCGGCCTGCGGGCCGGGCGGTAGGTGCCGTCGGCGACTTCCTTGCCGATGACCTTCATGAAAAGGCGCCCCATCTTCACTTCCTTCGTCAGGTCGCGGTAGAAGGCGCTCCAGGCGTACTCGTACATCTCCTGGAGCTTTTCGGGGCTCATCTGCGCGGGCTGGAAGACCACCGTGTCGCCCGTGTACTCGATCCAGCGGTTGTGCAGGATGCGGCCCTGCGCCTCGAGCTGCGCGCGGATCGGCGTGTGCGGGAACGGCGTGAGCACCGTGAACTCCGCGAGGTCGAGCTCGATCTCGAGGAGGAAGTCCACGAGCCGCCGGATGCCGTCCTCGTCGTGGTCGTCGGTGCCGAGAATGATCGTGCCCTCCACGCCGATCCCGTGGTCCTTGAGGCGGCGGATGCGGCGGCGGATGTAATCGGACGTGTCGACGATCGCCTGGTAGACATACCAGCAGCCGGCCTTCGCCGCGAGGTCGAGGATTTCGTCGTCGTCCTTGATCGGGTGCGAGACCCACTTCTTCTTCAGCGGCGCCAGCGCACGGAACAGGTCCTTCTCCCAGGCGTCGTCCTGGGCCAGCGAGTTGTCGACGAAGAAGAGTCGGTTGTTGTCGATGCCCGCCACTTCCTCGACCACCCGGTCAATCGGCCGCGGGCGGAATCGGCGCCCGCCGAGAAACGGCGTGCAGCAGGGGAAGCAGTTGAACCGGCAGCCGCGCGAGGCGTGCACGAGGTCCACCATCTGCAGCCCACGGAAGGCGTACCGGTCGCGCTCCAGGATGCCCCGGCGCGCGGTCCCGATGAGGGCCGCGTCGGGGAAGTCGGTCAGGTAGTCGTAGCGCGGCCGCAGCCGGCCGGCGCGGAAGTCCTCGAGCACGCCCTCGAACCGGCCTTCCGCCTCGCCCAGGAAGACGGCGTCGGCATGGCGCGCGGCCTCGTCGGCATGGAGCATCGTGCCGATACCGCCGAGGATCACAGGCACGCCGCGCGCGCGGTAGCCGTCGGCGATCTCGAAGGCCCGCGGCATCTGGCAGGTAAGCATGACGGAGAGCGCGACCAGGTCGGGCGTGTCCTCGAGGTCGAGCGGCTGCACGTTCTCGTCGCAGAACGTCAGCCCGACGCCGTCCGGCACCGTCGCCGCGAAACAGACGGGGCCGTGCGGCGGAAGGTGAAACTCCGGCTGGTTCTTGAGCTTCGGCCAACGGGGATAGACCAGCTTCAGGTGCATGCGGCCCCTCCTTCCGGTGCGGCGCGGCCGAGCGCGCGGGCGGCGGCCCGCGGCGCGCGGCTTCGACCGATCCGTTTGATCGCCGTCTCGAGCGGCCAGCCGTCCGAACCCGCGCCCGGCCCGACCAGGAACGCGAGCGCGCCGCGCGCGTCGAAATCCACGGCGAGCAGCGCCTCGGCCGCGTCGCAGGCGATCAGTTCTCCCGCCATCCGCAGCAGTTCGGCCGGCCGCGGCGCCGGGAGCCCGGCGAAGAGCAGCGGACCGCGCAGCCCGCAGTGGATCGAAGCTTCGGCCAGCGGGCTGCTCGGAAGCGTATAGACGAAAAGGTTGCCCCGCGCCAGCGTGCGGCCGGCCGCGACGTAGTCCTCGAAGTAGGCGCGGTTCGCCCGCAGGCTGCCGTCCGGGCCGGTTCCGAGCAGCCCGATGCCAAGGGTCCCGCCTTCGGCGTAGTCGAACCCCGCATCGCGCAGCGCCAGGGCGCAGGCCGCGCAGACGCGGCGCGCGTCCCCGTCCATCCGGCCGTAGTTGCGGACCGGGTAGGCGAACGGCCCGCCGTGCGCCCGGGTGGCGCCGGCTCCCTCGCCCGCCGCGGGCGGCGGCGACGCGCGCAGACCCCGGCGCGCGCCCCCTGCGCGCGCCGGCTCGACCCAGCCGGCGCCCCGCACCACGAGCTGGCATCCGGCCCCGCTCATGGCCCGAGCACCAGCGCGGCGTTCACGCCGCCGAATCCCGAGTTCGTGGACAGCGCCAGCCGACCGGGCGGGAGCGGCACGGGCTCCGGCGCAACCCAGCCCGCCGCCTCGGGCGCCGCGGTCCGCAGCCCGGCCGTAGCCGGCGCGACACCCGCCTTCATCGCGGTCAGCGCCACCGCCGCCTCAACCAGGCCGGCCGCCCCCATCGTGTGGCCGATCGCGCCCTTGACCGAGTAGACGGGCGCGGGGCGCGCGAAGACCCGGCCGAAGGCGCGCATCTCCATGGCATCGTTGTACGGCGTGCCCGTCCCGTGCGCGCAGATCGAGCCGACCGCCTCCGGCCCCGCCGACGCCCGGCGCAGCGCCGCCTCGATCGCGCACGCCAGTCCGTCGCCGTCGCGCGACGGACCGGTCATGTGGTTGGCATCCGACGCAAGGCCCCACCCCGCCACCGTGCCGAGACGCGGGCGGCCCTCGCGTGCCGCCCGGTCCTCGCGCAGGAGGACCGCGACACCGGCCGCCTCCCCGACCGTGAGCCCGCGCCGGTCCCGGTCAAACGGTCGCGCGCCGTCCGGATCCAGCGCCATCAGGGCGGAGAACCCGGCGTGGACGAACTCGGTCACCGCGTCGCAGGCCACGACCACGACGGCCTCGCGCCGGCCGGTCTCGATCAGGCCCGCGCCCAGCGCGAGCGCGGTCGACGAGGAGGCGCAGGCAGCCGAGACGAGCCGCCCGGCGCGCACGCCGCAGAGCCGCTTCACCCGGGCCAGCAGCCGGTCCGGCCGGCTCGCCTCCGGGTCGCCTTGCCCGAGCAGCACGTGCCGTTCGAGCCGGTCGACCTCGCCCGCCGTCGTCGCCAGCAGCAGGAGCGCATCGGCCGGGATCGCCGGGCGCAGCCGCGCCAGGAGCGGACGCAGGAGCTGCATCGCCAGCGAATCGCGCGCGCGCGGGTTCAGCCCGGCCGCCGTCGCCGCCAGCCGCGAGGCGAGGTGGCCGGCCGGGAAGCGGGTCAGCTCGGAAAAAGCCCGCCGCCCGTCCCGGATGGCGGGCCAGGCTTCCGCGAGGCCCGCACCGCAGGCGGTCGCAGCGTCGAAGGCAACGACGACCGCCTTCATGCCTGGAGCGCCGCGAATTCGCCGGCCCGCCAGCGTTTCCGGCACCGGGCCAGCAGCGGGGGCGGCGTGAGGCAGACCTCGCCGCTGGCGGCCGAGACCAGCAGTTGCACGGTCTGCCCGGCGGCCGTGGGCACGCCGTCCGCCGCGGTCAACGTGTATTCGAAATTGAGCCGCGCGCCCTCGCACCAGATCAGCGCGCAGCGAATCGTGAACGCCTCGTCGAGCCGAAGCGGCCGGAAATACTCGACGTGGTAGCGCACGACCGGCGCCCGCAGTCCGGCCTCGTAGTAGTCCGCGTAGGACAGCCCGCAGCGGCGACCGAGCTCCGCCGCGCCTTCCTCGAAAAACACCGCGTAGCGCCCGAACCAGGCGATCCCCATCGGGTCCGCCTCGCCGAACCCGACGCGGCGCGGGAGTTCCACCGCCAGCGGGGCCGGGGCGCCCGGCTCGCGCGGGAAACGTGCGGAGCGCGCGCGCGGGCTCACGGAGCGGCGTCTCCGGCGGACGCGGACACCGCCAGGCGCAGGTCCGCCACGCGCTCCCCGGCGAGCGTCACGCGCACACGAAGCGGGGTCGGCCCGGCGCCGTTCGGACCGGGCTCGACGGAGAAATCGAGGACCTCCCCGGCCGACACCGGCCGGTACCACTTCGCCGAGGCGATCTCCGAGAGTTCACCGGTCCCGCACCCGGCGGCTTCGGCGAGGATCAGCGCCGCACGGATCATGCAGACCCCGGGCAGCACGGGTTGCCCGTCGAAGTGGCCGCGGAACCCGACGAACCCGGACGGGAAGATGAACCGTCCGCGCACCGCGCCCCCTTCCCGCGCCGTTTCGCGCAGGCACGCCCTGATCTCGCCGTCGAGTCCGCTCATCGAATGCTGCCCCGCGTCCAGCGACCCTCGCCCTGCGCCGCGCGGGCAGCCACGGCGCCGGCCGGGACTCCCCGAGGCAAGTCGCCGGCGCAGGTAGGAACGCCGATTCAACATCGCAGAACGGCCCCGCGCTGTCAAACAGCGGCCATCGGGCCCCGATCGCGCGCGGGCTTGCGCGGCGGACGGCGGGCCTTGTAGTCTCGCGGGCGGAGGTACTTGCCGATGAATGAGACCCCTGCCCAGCCGCCACCGGCCCAGCCGCCACCTGCCCAGCCGCCACCGGTTCCCCCCGTCAGCTCGGAAGCACGCGCGGCCGCCCGCTGGATTTCCGGCCGGCCGCGCCCGGTGCTGAAGCTCCTCACCATCGGCGGCCTCATCCTGGTCCTGCTGATCCCCCTGCAGATGATCCGCGGAGTGCTGACCGAGCGACTCGTCCGCCGGAACGAGGCGGTCGCCGAAATCACGGGAACCTGGGGCGGCGACCAGACGGTGATCGGGCCGGTGCTGATGGTGCCGTACCGGTACCCGGTCAAGACGGTGCGCGACCAGACCGTGGACGGGCGCGTCCAGCGGGTCGAGGTCGAGGAAATGGGCCTGGCGCAGGCCTTCTTCCTTCCGGACCGCGTCGAGATCGCCGGCGATCTCGACCCGCGCGTATTGCACCGCGGCATCTACCGGGCGGTCGTCTACCGCGGCCGGCTGACGATCGAAGGCGCCTTTGCACGGCCCTCGTTCGAGGACTGGCGGGTTCCGCCCGAGAACGTGCTCTGGGAGGACGCCGCCGTCGGGTTCGCGATCACGGACCTGCGCGGGGTCGAGGACGCGCTTCAGCTCGACTGGAACGGCCGCGCGGTGCCGCTCGAGCCCGGCAGCCTGGTCCCGGGCTTCAACGTCGGCGTGACGGCCCGGCTGCGCGAAACGGAGGCGCTGGAGGCCGACGATCTCCCGTTCGCGCTGACCCTGGCGCTCAACGGCAGCAACGGCATCCGGTTCGCGCCGGTCGGCGCGCGGAATACCGCGCGGTTGACCTCGTCCTGGCCGGACCCGAGCTTCCAGGGCCAGTTCCTGCCCGCCGACCGGACGGTTGGCCCGGAGGGCTTCGAGGCGCAGTGGGCGCTCTCCTATTACGGGCGCGCCTACCCGCAGCAGTGGACGGTGACGCCGGGCGCCGGCGCGCGCCCGCCGGCGCTGGGCTCGGCGCTCTTCGGCGTCGACCTCCGGATGCTGGTGGACCAGTACCGGAACGTCGAACGCGCGATCAAGTACGGGATTCTCTTCCTCGTGCTCGTCTTCACGGGGTTCTTCCTTTTCGAGACCCTCGGCGTGGCACGCGTCCACCCGTTCCAGTATGCGCTGGTGGGGGCGGCGTTGTGCCTCTTCTACCTCGCGTTGCTGTCCCTCTCGGAGTTCATCCGCTTCGGCGCCGCATACCTGGTCGGCGCCGCGGCGGCCACCGCGATGATCTCGCTCTATTGTGCGAGCGTCCTGCGCGGGGGCCGGCGCGCGGCGATCGTGGCGGTGGAACTGGCGGCGATTTACGGCTTCCTGTTCGTGCTCCTGCAGCTCCAGGACTACGCGCTGCTGATCGGGACCGCGGGCCTCTTCGCCGCGCTCGGCGCCGTCATGTACCTGACGCGCAACGTGAACTGGTACGAGCAGCGGCCCGCGTCCGGCGGGTAGCGTCGGCCGTGGCGGCGCCGGTTGCGCGGCCGGGCTAGAGGTGTGTCATGAAGCTGACGCCGGCATCGACGACATAGACGCGGTGCCGTCCGCCGGGCCCGCCGTCCGGATCCGACGTGACCACGTAGCCCTCGCGCCGCAGCGTCTCCACCCAGGTTTCAATCAGGCGCCGCCGCCGCGGTTCGTCTTCGATCGCCTCGAGCTGCGCGCGCAGCTCCCGCGCCTGCGACATCAGCTCCCCGCGCCGCGCGTTCGCCTGGCTGCGCTCCTCCCGAATCCGGGCGCGCTCGGCCGCGATCTCCTCGCCCGTCATCTCCCGTTGCGCGGTCCCGACGACCGCCGTCGTGGAGAACGCGTCCCCCCGCAGGACCAGGCGCCAGGTTCCATCCGGCCGCTCCGTCGCTTCGGCGAAGTGCCCCTCCCCGCGGAGCTCCTGCACGAACTGGTCGACGAGCGACGCCGCGCGCGCCCGGTTCGACCCCACGGCGTCGACGCGTTCGCGCAGCTCGGCGACCCGCCGGCGGATCTCCGCGAACTGTGCCCGGCGCGCCCGCATGCGCTCCGCAAACGCGGCGCGTGGCGAAGGCGGCTCCTCCGCCGGAGGCGCGACCCCGCGCTCCGGCATGCCGTGCAGCGGAAGCACCGCCACCTCCCCGGCGTGGCGCAGGGTGGCCCGTTCCCGCTCGAAGTCGGCCCCCACCAGCTCGATGCCCCGAAGGGTCTCGCCGGAACGCAGAAAGAAGGCCTGGCCGGATTCCACGTCGAACAGGCCCACGCGCGACTCGAGGCCCACGGCGACGATCGAGGTCAGGCGCAGGTTCCGGGCAAACGCCGGCGGCTCGTCGTTCGCCGCAACGGTTGCAGCAGCGATCAGGAACCCGGCCGCCGCCGAGAACCGTCCCACGCGCCCTCTCCCCATCCGTACCCACGCAGTCCTCATACCCCACGTATCCCACGCCATCGAAGCCCCTGTCAAGCCGACAAGCCGACGCCTTGACGGCGGGCGGCGGGCAGGGCGAGACTCGGGCATCGCGGCCGATGCACGGGTACCGGCCGCCCAACCGGAGGGATGAACCGTGGCGCCCGACTTCACCCTGGCTGAGATCGCCGGCATGATCGATCACTCGATGCTCGCGCCGACGATGACGATGGACGTTCTGGAGAAGGGCTGCGCGCTGGCCGCACGCGCGCAGGTGGCGAGCGTCTGCCTCATGCCCTACTACCTGCGACGCTGCGCGGAACAGCTCAAGGGCACCCCGGTGCGCCCCACCACCACCATCGGGTTTCCCCACGGCGGGCAGGCGTCGGCGACAAAGGCGGCCGAGACCCGCCAGGCGATCGACGACGGGGCGGCGGAGGTCGACATGGTGATCAACATCAGCCGCGCGTTGAGCGGCGACTGGGACGGCGTCCGGGAAGACATCGCCGCCGTGATCGAACCCGCGCACACCGCCGGCGTGAAGGTGAAGGTCATCTTCGAGACCTGCTACCTCGACCGCGCGCAGAAGATCCGGCTCTGCGAAATCTGCGGCGAGCTCGGCGCCGACTGGGTCAAGACCTCGACCGGGTTCGGCACGGGCGGCGCGACGCTGGAGGACCTCGAGCTGATGCGCGCACACGCCCCGCCGGCCGTCCAGGTCAAGGCCTCCGGCGGCATCCGCGACCTCGACACGATCCTGGCCATGCGCGCCCTCGGTGTCACCCGCGTCGGCTGCTCGCGCACGGCCGAGGTCCTCGACGAGTGCCGCCGCCGGCTTTCGCAGAAGACCTGAGCGGCGACGCGTCTCCGCTCTGCCCCGCCGCGTCGCGACACGGCGGAAAGCGAAAGCGGCCTCGCGAGGCCGCACTCCAAAGGCGCGCGCGGCGCGCGCCCGCCGATCTCGCGCCGCGCCGGCGCCTTGCCGCGCCTTGAAACGCGCGGGGCGCTCGCGTAGGGTGCGGAGGTCGCCGCGCCCGGGTTCGGGCCGGCGCGGCCCTGGTCGGGGCGGGAGGTCCGGATGCGCGACGAGATCCCCTGGACGGACAGCGACGCCGACGCGGAGGAGACCCGCGACTGGCAGGAATCGCTCGACGAGGTCATCGCGCGCAGCGGACCGCGCCGCGCCGCGCGGCTGCTGAGCGAGCTTCACCTGCGGGCGCACCAGCAGGGGGTCCGGCTCCCGTTCACCGCCAACACGCCCTACATCAACAGCATCCCCGCCGGCGAACAGCCCCCCTACCCCGGCAATCGCGAACTCGAACGCCGGATCAAGAGCCTGGTGCGCTGGAACGCGATGGCCATGGTCGTGCGGGCCAACCGCGAGGAGGAGGGCATCGGCGGCCATATCTCGACCTACGCCTCCGCCGCCACGCTCTACGAGGTCGGGTTCAACCACTTCTTCCGGGCGCCGACCGACGGGCACCCGGGCGACCTGGTGTACTTCCAGGGCCATGCCTCGCCGGGCATCTACGCGCGGGCCTTCCTCGAGGGCCGGCTTTCGGCCGAACGCATCGGCAACTTCCGCCACGAACTGCACGACACGCCCGGGCTCCCCTCCTATCCGCACCCCTGGCTGATGCCGGACTTCTGGCAGTTCCCCACCGTCTCGATGGGGCTCGGCCCGCTGGCCGCCATCTACCACGCCCGGTTCGTGAAGTACCTGCACGACCGCGGACTGCGCCCGCCCTGCGACCAGAAGATCTGGGCCTTTCTCGGCGACGGGGAGACGGACGAGCCCGAATCGCTCGGGGCGATCACGCTGGCCGCGCGCGAGCGGCTCGACAACCTGGTCTTCGTCATCAACTGCAACCTCCAGCGGCTGGACGGGCCGGTCCGGGGGAACGGCAAGATTATCCAGGAGCTCGAAGCGGCCTTCCGCGGCGCGGGCTGGAACGTGATCAAGGTGGTCTGGGGCAGCGACTGGGATCCGCTGCTCGACGCCGACCGCGACGGCGCGCTCGTGCGGCGCATGGCCGAGGTCGTCGACGGCGAATACCAGAAGTACACCGTGGCCGGCGGGGCCTACATCCGCGAGCGCTTCTTCGGCGCCGACCCGCGGCTGCTCGACCGGGTCCGGCATCTCTCCGACGAGGACCTCGCCCGGCTGCGGCGCGGCGGGCACGACCCCGAGAAGGTCTACGCCGCCTACGCGGCCGCCGTCCGCCACGAAGGCGCGCCGACCGTGATCCTGGCCAAAACGATCAAGGGCTACGGCCTCGGCGAGAGCGGCGAAGGCAAGAACATCACGCACCAGCAGAAGAAGCTCAACGAGGAGGAATTGCGCGAGTTCCGCTCCCGGTTCGGCATCCCGATCTCCGACGAGGATGTCGGCCGCCTGCCCTTCTACCGCCCGCCCGAGGACAGCCCGGAGATGGCCTACCTGCGCGCGCGCCGCGAGGCGCTCGGCGGCTTCCTGCCCACCCGCCGGCCGGTGTCCGTGCAGCTCCGTCTCCCGGAAGCGTCGGTCTACGCCGAGTTCCTGAAGGGCAGCGCGCGCGAGGTGTCCACGACGATGGTGTTCGTCCGGCTCCTCGGCAAGCTGCTGCGCGAACCGGAGCTCGGACCGCGCATCGTGCCGATCGTCCCCGACGAGGCGCGCACCTTCGGCATGGAGGCGCTCTTCCGCCAATGCGGGATTTACGCCCACAGCGGCCAGCTCTACGATCCGGTCGACTCGGACAGCCTGCTCTACTACCGCGAGGCGCGCGACGGGCAGATCCTCGAGGAAGGCATCACGGAAGCCGGCAGCCTGGCGTCCTTCATCGCTGCCGGAACCGCCTACGCGAACCACGGGATTCCGACGATCCCCTTCTACATCTACTACTCGATGTTCGGTTTCCAGCGCGCGGGCGACCTGGTCTGGATGGCCGGCGATTCGCGGTGCCGCGGGTTCCTCGTCGGCGGAACCGCCGGCCGCACCACGCTCGCGGGCGAAGGCCTCCAGCACCAGGACGGGAACAGCCACCTGCTGGCGCTGCCGGTGCCGAACCTGCGCGCCTACGATCCCGCGTTCGCCTTCGAGCTGGCGGTCATCGTCGAGGACGGACTCCGCCGCATGGGCCGCGAGAACGAGGACGTGTTCTACTACCTGACCGTCGAGAACGAGAACTACGCGCAGCCGGCCATGCCGGACGGCGTGCGCGAGGGCATCCTGCGCGGCCTCTACCGGTTCCGCGCGGCGGAGCACGCCGGCGGCGACGCGCCGCGGGTGCGCCTGGTCGGCAGCGGCGCGATCCTCAACGAGGCGCTCAAGGCGCAGGCGCTGCTCGCCGCCGAGCACGGCATTGCCGCGGATGTCTGGTCGGCCACCAGCTACAAGAGCCTGCTGGCCGACGCGCTGGCGGCGGAACGCTGGAACCTGCGGAACCCCGGCAGGAAGCCGCGCGTGCCGCATGTCGCCGCCGAGCTGGCCGCGGGCACCGGTCCGGTCGTCGCCGCCTCGGACTACCTCAAGGCGCTGCCGGCCTCGCTCGCGCGCTGGATTCCCGGTCCGCTCGCGCCGCTCGGCACGGACGGCTACGGGCGCAGCGATGGGCGCCCGGCGTTGCGCCGGCACTTCGAGGTCGATGCGGCAGCGATCGCCGCCGCCGCGCTCGGCGCGCTCGCCCGCGAGGGTACGCTCGACGCCGCCAAGGCCCGCAAGGCCATCCGCGCCCTCGGCATCGACCCCGAGCACCCCGACCCCGCCCTGGCTTGAACGCCGCGTTCCGGCTGGCAAGGGGGGCGGGGAGGCGGTAAGGTACGGCACACGCGAGCGGGGGTGTGCATGGACGTCAAGATTCCCGAACTGGGCGAGAATATCGAGGGTGGCGATGTTGTAGCGGTGCGCGTTGCCGAAGGGGACACGGTCGAGGCCGAGCAGCCGTTGCTCGAGCTCGAAACCGGCAAGGCGACGATCGAGCTGCCCTCCCCGTCCGGCGGCCGCATAAGCGCCATCCGCGTGAAGGCCGGGGACACCGTGACCGTCGGCCAGGTCGTCATGGAACTGGACACCGGCGCGAAGGCCGAGGCCGCGCCGCCGAAGGAAGAAGCGGACGCTCCCGCCCCTAAGCCGGAACCGAAACCGGCCGAACCCGAGGCGCCACCGGAATCGGCGCCCGCCGAACCCGAACCCGAGTCGGACGCGAAGCCCGACTCGACGGAGCCTGCCGCACCGAGCCCGGCGCCGGAGCCCGCGCGCGAGCCCGCGCCGCCGCTGCCGAAGCCGCCGGCCGTGCCCGTCGCCGCCGCCCCCTCCGTGCGCCGGTTCGCCCGCGAGATCGGCGTGGACATCGAGCAGGTCGTCGGGCACGGCAAGGGCGGCCGCATCTCGATCGACGACGTCAAACAGTTCGCCCGCCAGGCCGCGACCGGCCGGGCCGTTCGCGGCCACTGCGCGCTCGAGGCCGAGCCGCTGCCCGACTTCTCCCGCTGGGGTCCGGTCCGGCGCGAGACGATGTCGAAGATCCGCACCGTCACCGCCGAGCACCTCGGCCGGGCCTGGGCGCTGATCCCGCACGTCACGCAGCACGGCAAGGCAGACGTGACGGAACTCGAGACGCTGCGCAAGCGCCTCGCCCCGCGCGCCGAGGCCGCGGGGGCGAAGCTGACGCTGACCGCGATCCTCGTCCGCATCGTCGCCGCCGCCCTGCGCGTCCACCCGAAGTTCAACGCCAGCGTCGACCTCCCGGGCCGCGCGATCGTCTTCAAGGACTACGTCCATATCGGCATCGCCGTCGATACCGAGCGCGGCCTGCTCGTGCCGGTCGTGCGCGACGCGGACCGCAAGAACATCGTGCAGATCGCCGCCGAGCTCGGCCGCCTGGCCGAGGCCGCGCGCGCGGGCAAGCTCGCACCCGACGATCTCCAGGGCGGCACGTTCACGGTGACGAATATCGGCGCGATCGGCGGCTCGTTCTTCACGCCGATCATCAACGCGCCGGAAGTCGCGATCCTCGGCGTCGGACGGGCCGAGCGCGAGCTTCGGCTGCAGCCCGGCAGCGATACGCCGGAGCCTCGCCTGATGCTCCCCCTCTCGCTCTCCTACGACCACCGGCTGATCGACGGCGCCGACGGCGCCCGGTTCCTGCGCTGGCTCGTCGACGCGGTGGCCGAGCCGATGCTGATCTCGCTGGAGGGGTGAACGTGCGCCCGGCCGAGATCCCCATGCGGCGGGTGGGGCCTGTGCGGCTCGCCGGCCCGGAGGTCGAGGACGAGGTCATGCTCCCGCTGGCCACGTTCGAGACCCCGCTCTGGCCGTCCGTCGCCCGCGGCGCGCGCGTGACGCGCGAGGCCGGCGGCATACGGGCGGTCGTCGTCGACGAGCGCATGACCCGCTCGATCCTGCTCGAAGCGCCCGACGCCGTCGCGGCGGTCGAGGCGGGTCGCGCGATCGAGGCGCAGCGGGAGGAACTCGCCGCCGTGGTCGCGGCGACGGGTCGGTTCGTGCGCCTGCTGGAACTCCGCGCGCAGTACGCCGGCCCGCTGCTCTTCCTCCGCGTTGCCGTCGCCACGGGCGACGCGGCCGGCCACAACATGGCGACCAAGGCCGCGCAGGCCGTGCTCGACCGGATCGCCGAAACGCGACCCGCGCTGCGCCCGGTCTCGGTCTCCGGCAACCTCTGCACCGACAAGAAGGTCTCGGCCGTCAACGGCCTCCTCGGCCGCGGCCGCCACGTGGTCGCCGAGGCGCGGATCCCCGCCGACCTCTGCCGGCGACGGCTGCGCGTGGCGCCCGGGGATCTCGTCGGCCTCCACGTGCGCAAGAACCTGGTCGGCTCCATCCTGGCCGGCAGCCTGCGGAGCGCGAACGCGCATGTGGCGAACATGCTGCTGGCCTTCTACCTCGCCACCGGCCAGGACGGCGCGAACGTCGTCGAAGGCTCACAGGCGATCACGCACGCCGACGTGTCAGACGGCGACCTCGCCTTTTCCGTTACCCTGCCCAACCTCGTACTCGGCACCGTCGGTGCGGGGAAGGACCTGCCCTTCGTCGCGGAGAACCTCGAGGCGCTCGGTTGCCGCGCCCCGCGTCCGCCCGGCGCCAATGCGCGGCGGCTGGCCGTGCTCGCCGCGGCCGCGGTGCTCTGCGGCGAGCTCTCGCTGCTCGCCGCACTGGCAAACCCCGGCGAATTGGTGCGCGCGCACCTGCGGCTCGAGCGGAACGCCGGGTGAACCGCGGCTGCAGGTAGAGCGCAGCGGCGATGGCGCGTTCGTCCCCCCCGGCCGAGCGGCCCGGCCCGTGCCACGGGCGACTCCACAGGCATCGGCAAAGCGGCGTCGCCGGGCTTCGCCCTTTGCCGCCGCACTCCACATGGCTGCGATGCTGCACGGACACGGCCCTCCACATTATGGAGTGCGCCGGCAGAGCGCAGCGGCGACGGCGCTTTCGCCTCTCCCGGCCGGGCGACCCGGCCCGTGCCACGGGCGACTCCACAGGCATCGGCAAAGCGGCGTCGCCGGGCTTCGCCCTCTGCCGCCGCACTCCACAGCGCCGCTCCGCGGCGCGCAGCAACCCGGCGCGCGCCGGGCGTGCCCAGGGTGCACCAAGGCCGGCGTGCAAGACGCCGCCGGCTGTGGTATAGGGGCGGCGGGCGGTGTGGCTGCCCTGCAGGGAGAGTGACATGAGCAAGCGCATACTGGTGGCGTATGCCTCGAAGTACGGGGCGACGGAGGCGATCGCCGAGCGCATCGCGAAGACCCTGGAGCAGGCCGGCCTGCCGGTCGACTGCCTCGCCGTTCAGCGTGCCGGCGAGCTGGCCCCTTACGGGGCGGTGGTGCTCGGCAGCGGCGTCTACGCGGGCCAGTGGCGCAAGGAGGCCGCGACGTTCCTCAAAGCCAACGCCGAGGCGCTCGCGGAGCGTCCGGTCTGGCTCTTCTCGAGCGGCCCCACCGGGAAGGGCGAGCCCTCGGCCCTGCTCCAGGGCTGGCGCTTCCCGAAGAAGCTACAGCCGCTCGCCGATCGGATCGGGCCGCGCGACTTCGCCGTCTTCCACGGCGCCCTCGACGCCGCGAAGATGAACCGGCTCGAACGCATGATGATCAAGGCGGTGAAGGCCCCCGCGGGCGACTTCCGGGACTGGGACGCCATCGAGGCCTGGGCGCGGGGCATCGCCGAGGCGCTGAAGGCGTAGTGACCAGGCCATCAGCGTCGTCCTCGTGCTCGTCCTCGTCCTCGTTCTTCGACATCCGAGAACGAGAACGAGAACGAGGACGAGGACGATCGGAAAGGGTTGCCTAGCTTCGAGGGTGCGCGCTTAGCCTGCGCGGAAGCCCGGGGGATTCGGCCATGCCGATCTACGAATACGAATGCCGGAAATGCGGGCGGGTGGCGAGCTTCCTCGTCCGGAACACCGGGGCGCACCGCAGGCCGCCCTGTCCGCACTGCCGGGCGCGCGCCATGCGGCGTGTTCTCTCGCGCTTCAGCGCGGTCGGCGGCCGCAAGACGCGGACCGACGACGCGCCCGCGCCGGAGGCAGACGACGGCGGCTTCGACGCGGAGGGCGGCGAAGGCCCCGACGACACGGGCTTCGACGAAGCCGGCCTCGAGGCGGCCATGGAGGGCGTGGACGAGAACGACCCGCGCTCGATGGGCCGCATGATGCGCCGGCTCGCGCAGCAGACCGGCGAACCGCTCGACGAAGAAACCGACGAAGTCGTCCGCCGCCTCGAAGCCGGCGAAGACCCCGAATCCATCGACGACGCCGTGGACGGCGGGGGAGCCGACGACGCCGGTGACACCGGCGACGAACTCTACGACGCATGATCCCCGGCAACCGGGGCAAGGATGGACAGAATCATTGGGGACAGAATCGGGGACAGAGCGACGGGAGCCCGCCGCCCCTCGATGCTGACCTGCTTCCAAGGCCTGGAAGTCTGGGTGCCCACGGGTTCCAAGGTTTGGAGGGGCACGCCCCCCGCCGGGGGCTGAGCCCTGGCCCACAGCACCGTCGACCGATCCTCCCGTTTCGCGAAAAGGGGGATGGGATCGGCGTGAGGCGGGCGCCTGGGGCCGATGGGTGGACGCCGGACGCCCGACGCCCGACGCCGCGCGACCGTGGCGAGCGAGGGGCGGCGGTGCGGAACCGGCACGGGCGAGAGCCCTCCCGCGCCGCGTCGCGGCGCCTTGGAGTGCGGCGACGTGTCGCCGCTTTGTTCCGCCGCGTCGCGACGCGGCGAGAAGCGAAGACGGCCTCGCGAGGCCGCACTCCGAAAGGCGCGCTACGCGCGCCGGGAAGGCCTGGGCCGTCGTCCCTTCGCCCGGGGCCGCTTCTCTCTGAAGCTGAAGTTCGCGACAAAGGGAGAGAGCGCCCGCCCCATCGTCGACCGTACTCCTCGACCCTACTCGTCGACCGGAGAGACCAAGTGCTGAAACCGGCGAAGCGCCACGCCGGTCAGCATTTCAGCACTTCAGCATTTCAGCGTTTCCCCGGTCAGTCCCCAAGGCTGCCGAGCTTCTCTTTCAGCGTCCGCAGCAGGGTCTGGGGCTGGATCGGCTTCTGGAAGACGCCGTCG
Source organism: PVC group bacterium (assembly GCA_003563855.1). Taxonomy (GTDB): domain Bacteria; phylum Verrucomicrobiota; class Kiritimatiellia; order PWTM01; family PWTM01; genus PWTM01. Next base: position 78,645 of record PWTM01000309.1, read on the forward strand.
AGGCCGAGGTCGACGTAGCTGGTCGTCTGGCTGAGCTGGTCGCCCGCCGAGCTGAGCATGTAGATCGGGGCCTTGTTGCCGAGCAGCCGCAGCTCCTTGACGAAGCTCGTCCCGGAATCGACCTCCTCCATCATGAGGTCGACGATGACGAGGTCGGGCTTCGTCTCCTTGTAGACGCGCAGCCCCTGCTCGGCGCTGTGCGCCTCCTCCATGATGTAGCCGTTGGACTCCAGGATCACGCGAACCGAATCCAGGAAGTCGGGGTCATCGTCGATGTACAGGATTACGTACTTGCCGTCGCGCATGGTCGTTCCTCCGTTGGGCCCGTCCGGTTCATCCAGGGTTCGAGCGCCCGCACCGCCTCGGACAGCGTCGCCGCGCGGAGCGCCGGCGTCAAGGCCCGGAGCGCGGCCTTGAGGTGGGCGGAGGCCCGTTCTCCCAGCCGCTCGCCGAACCCGTCGAAATCGTACCCCCGCAGCCCGATCGCCCAGGCGGGCGGCGCGGCGCCGAAGAGGTCGCGCGCGAGCGCCATGACCGCGCCGGAGCTCACGCTGTGCGTGCTGAATCCCGCCCCTTCGTCGGTCGGCGCCACGGGGTAGAGCGCGAAGGGCGCCGGACCGCGCACCGCCGCGTCGGCGAAGAGCACGAGCCCGTGCCCGGCGACCGCCGCCGCGTGCTCGACCGTCAACTGGTAATCCGCGTCCACCGCCACGCCCTCAAGGCCCATCCCTTCGACCGCCGCCGCGAAGGCCGGTCCGAGCCCGTCGTCCAGGCGGCCCGGGTTGCCGTAGCCGATCAGCAGCAGCGGCGGGTTCATGCCTCCGCGGAAAGCGAAACGCCCTTGGCGCCGCGGCCGACCCGCTGGCCTTCGGCGTCGACGACCTCGACGACCAGCGGCATGCGGCCCATCGCGTGCGTCGCGCAGGAGAGGCAGGGATCGTAGGCGCGGATCGCCACCTCGATCCGGTTCAGCAGCCCTTCGGTCACCTCCACGCCTTCGAGATGGTCGCGGGCCACCTTCTCGACCGCCCGGTTCATCGGCGTGTTGTTGTTCGTCGTCGATACGATGAGGTTGCAGCGCACGATCTGGTCGCGGTCGTTCACCTCGTAATGGTGGAAGAGCGTCCCGCGCGGCGCCTCGATCAGGCCGATGCCGACGGGCCGGCGCTCGCCGGTCACGACCAGGTCCTCGCCCTGCAGGTCCGGATCGTTGAGCAGGTCGCGGATCTTCTCCGTGGCGTGCAGCATCTCGATCATCCGCGCCCAGTGGTAGGCCATCGTCACCTGGACCGGCTTGCCGCCGCCGAGTTCCATGAATGCGGCGCGGGCCTTCTCCGCCTCCGGCGTGTCGATTGCGTCGCAGATGTTCACGCGCGCCAGCGGTCCGACGCGGTACCAGCCGCGGTCCGGCCCCAGCGAGCGGATGAACGGGAACTTCATGTACGACCAGGGCTTCACCTCTTCCTCGATGTACTCGAGGTATTTTCGGTAGTCGACCTGGTCGAAGATCGCCTTCCCCTCGGCGTCCACCGCGCGCAGGTTCCCGTGGTAGAGATCCATCGCGCCGTCCTCGCGCACAAGGCCCAGGTGGTTCGAGACGAACGACCCGAAGTCGGCCAGGTCGGCCAGGTGCTCGGCCGTGTAGTCGGCGGCGATCTTCAGCGCGCCGCGCGACCACTCGAGCATCTGCTCGATGTCCTTGAGGAACCCGTCGCGCTCGGCGATCGAGAGGTTCTTGTTCCCCCCGCCGGGGATCGCGCCCGTGCCGTGGATCTTCTTGCCGGCCGTCGCCTTGATGATCTCCTGGCCGTACTTGCGCAGCATCACGCCCTGCACCGCAAGGTCCGGGAACTTGCGCGCCACGCCGACGACGTTGCGCTCGACCGGGTCGGCGTCGAACCCGAAGAGCAGGTCCGGCGAGACGAGGTGGAAGAAGTGCAGCGCGTGCGACTGGAGCGTCTGCCCGTAATGCATGAGCCGGCGCATCTTCTCGGCGGTCGGCGTCAGGCGCTCCCCGCCGACGATCCAGTCCATCGCCTTGGCCGCCGCGAGGTGGTGGCTCACGGGGCAGATGCCGCAGAGGCGCTGCACGAGCACGGGCGCCTCCCAGAAGGGGCGGCCCTGCACGAAGCGCTCGAAGCCGCGGAACTCCACGATGTGAAGCCGGGCCTGGCGGACCTTGCGTTCTTCGTCGAGCAGGATGGTCACCTTCCCGTGCCCCTCCACGCGGGTAACGGGCTCGATGACGATCTTGCGGGTCTGCGGTGCGGCGGTGGCCATGGGGGCTCTCCTCGCTCAGTCGTACTTGATCAGCTCGTAGGGCAGTTCCAGCGGCTTGCCGGTCAGCAGCGCCACGAGGGCCTGCCAGATCGCGTCCGCCGGCGGCGGACAGCCCTGCAGGTGGTAGTCGACCTTGACCACCTCGTGGCACGGGTAGACCTTGTCGAGCAGCAGCGGAAGGTCGGGGTCGTTCGGGATGTGGCCGGCCGGGTTGTGCACGGTCGGCCCCTTCAGGTAGGCCTCGTCGAGGCATTCCTTGAGCGGAACGGCGTTGCGCATCGCGGGGATGCCGCCGCAGATGGCGCATTCGCCAACGGAGACAAGCACGTCGCAGTGCTTGCGGAAGAGCTGCAGCACGCGGACGTTCTCCTCGTTGCAGCAGCCGCCTTCGACGAGCCCGACGGCGCAGCGGCCGGTGAACTCCTTCAGGTCGTTGATCGGCGACTTGTCGAACTCGATCAGCTCGATGAGCTCGAAGATCCGCTCGTCGATATCGAGGATCGACATGTGGCAGCCGAAGCAGCCGGCGAGCGATGCGGTCGCGACGCGGGGTTTGGCGGCCATGATCAGTCCTCCTCTCCGGCGCCGGCGGCCGCGGCGGCCTTCGCCTCGATGTCCGATCCGATCGGATCGCGGTCGTAGGGTCGCTGGCCGATCGGGACGCGGTAGCCTTCGCGCTTGCGCAGGATCGCCCCGACCGGGCAGACCTCCACCGCCCGGTCGGCGGCTTCGATGTCCGTGCCCCCCAACCCGTCCGCGGCGTTGAAGGCGATCCGCTTCTCCGGGCCGCGGCCGACGAACTGGAAGGCCGAGCGTCCATCGAGATCGCGCGAGGCCCGCACGCAGCGGCCGCAGAGAATGCAGCGGTTGCGGTCGACCATGACGTCGGGATGCGAGGCGTCCACCTCCCGGACGGGGAACTGGTAGGGGTAGCGGGGCGAGAGCATGCCGAAGCGGTACCCGAGGGCCTGGAGCTCGCAGCCGCCGCTGCGCTCACAGAACATGCAGAAGTGGTTGCCCTCGACGAAGAGCATCTCGATCAGCCGCTTCCGGTGCTCCTTCAGCTCGTCGGTCGCCGTGTCCACGACCATGCCGGGCGTGGCGGGCGTCGTGCAGGCCGACTGCGGGCGGCCGTTGACGAGCACCGTGCAGACCCGGCAGGAGCCGTGCGGCACGAGGTCCTTGTGCCCGCAGAGCCGCGGGATGTAGACCCCGGCAGCGTCGGCGGCCTGGAGGATCGTCCACCCCGGCTCGGCCTTCACGGCCGTGTTGTCGATCGTCAGCGTGAACGTCTTGCTCATCCTTCCCCCTCCCCGCCCGTGTACACCACCGATGCGCGGCCCGCCAGCCGCTCCGACTCCGCGAGCGCGCCGCGGATGTCGAAGGCGGGCAGGAACGCGTCGCCGCGGTCCGGCCCGAGCCGGGACTCGTAGAGGTCGCGGAACGCCTGCAGGCTCGAGAGCACCGGGTTGGCCGAGGTCTGCCCGAGCCCACAGCGGCTGGCCGTCTTCATCGTATCGCCCAATTCCTCGATCCAGGCGAAGTCAGAGGCCGCGCCGCGACCCGCCCGGAAGTCCGCGACCTTCTGCCGCAGGAGCACGTTGCCGACCCGGCAGGGCGTGCAGTAGCCGCAGCTCTCCTCGACGAAAAAGTCCATGAAACGTTCGACGACGTGCAGCAGGTCGCGCTGCGGCCCGAAGACCATGACCGAACCGCCGGTCGCCAGGTGGTCGTAGCAGATCATCCGCTTGAACTCGTCCGGCCCGACGAGCCGGCCCGAGGGCCCGCCGACCTGGACCGCCGCGGCGTTCGGGGCGCCCACCATCTCGAGCAGCGCGTCGAGCCGGATGCCGAAGGGCACCTCGTAGACGCCCGGGATGCTGCAGTCGCCCGAGACGCTCAGCAGCTTCGTGCCCGGGCTGCCCTTGGACCCGAGTTCGGCGAACCAGCCCGGCCCCTTTTCCAAAATGCGGGCCGCGCAGCAGAGCGTCTCGACGTTGTTCACGCAGGTCGGGAACCCGAGGTACCCGCGCTGGGCCGGGAACGGCGGCCGGTTCTTCGGATCGCCGCGGAGCCCCTCGCAGGAACTGATCAGCGCCGTCTCCTCCCCGCAGATATAGGCGCCGGCGCCCATCTGGATGCGGATGTCGAAGGCGGCCTCCGGCCGCCCGGGAAGGCTCTTCCCGAGCAGGCCGTCCTTGCGCCGCTGCTCCAGGACCTCCTCGAGGAACTCGCGCAGGTAGGCGTACTCGCCGCGCAGGTAGACGATGCCCTCGGTCGCCCCGATCGCGTAGCCGGCGATCGTCATCCCCTCGAAGAGCAGGTCCGGGCACTCGGTCAGGATGACGCGGTCCTTGAAGGTGCCGGGCTCGCCCTCGTCGGCGTTGCAGAAGACGAACTTGCGGTCGGCTTCCGCCGCGCGCGTGAAATCCCACTTCATCCCGGTCGGGAACCCGGCCCCGCCGCGGCCGCGGAGGCGGGAGGTCTTGATGTCGCGAATGACCTCGACCGGGCTCATCGCCAGGGCGCGCCGCAACGCCGCGCCGCGTTCCATCTCGGCAAAGATCACCGCGCCGCGCTTGCGGATGCCGTTGTGCACCATCGAGCGGACCCGCGGGTGCGCGTTGTTCCCGTCGCCCAGCCGGTGGACGAGCTTGCGGGGGTCGCCGTGCTGCTTGAGCTCGGCGACCATCTCGCGGGCGCGGTCGCCGGAGAGGTAGGTGACCGGGACGTCGTTGATCAGCGCGGCCGGCGCCTGGTCGCAGAGCCCGATGCAGGGCGCGCGTTCCAGCGTGATCCGCCCGTCGGGCGTGGTCTCGCCGATGCCGATCTCCAGCGCCTCGCGGAAGGCGCGCTCGACCTTTCCGGCGCCGAACATTTCGTCGATGATGTCGTCGCAGAGCCGGATCACGATCCCGCCCTTCGGCCGGTCGGAGAAGAACGCGTAGAAGGTGACCAGGCTCTCCACCTCGACCCGCGGCACGCCGACGGCCGAGGCGATCGCGTCCAGCGCGGACCCGTCCACCCCACCCCGATCGGCCTGCACCGCCGCCACGATGTCCATCAGGCGCGTCCGGTCGTTCCCGAACCGCTCGCAGATCTCCGCAATCGCCGCGTCCGTTTCGCTCATGACTGCCCCCCGCTGAAAGGTCCGACCCGCGCCCCGCGGCCCACGCCCGCCGCGGCCGATGCAAACGCGGCGCATGCTACCCGCGACTGAGGGAGCCGGTCAAGCACTGCATCGGGGCACTGCATCGGCGGGGTCTTGCCGGTCCGGCCGCCGCGTGGCACCATCGGCGCGCCGGACCGCCTCCGCGGCACGGCGCCCTTCGCGGGCGGTTAGCTCAGTTGGCTAGAGCGTCACGTTTACACCGTGAATGTCGGGGGTTCGAATCCCTCACCGCCCACGCCCCGCGGCGCGCCTGTGGTAGACTCCGCCCGGCGGCGCGGCCGGACCCTGTCGCGCCGCCGGGGGCTGCGGATGCCGGACGACGTGAATCGGAAACGAGAGGCGCTGCGCGCCGAACTTCGCGCGCTGGGCTCGGCCGTGGTCGCCTACAGCGGCGGGGTGGACAGCGCGTTTCTCGCGGCGGCGGCCGGCGAGGCGCTCGGAGACCGCGCCTTGGCCGTGACGGCGGACTCGCCCTCGATCCCCCGGCGCGAGCTGGCCGCCGCCCGCGCGCTCGCCACCCGTCTCGGGCTCGCACACGAGGTCATCGCGACCGACGAATGCGAGGACCCCGCCTACGCGGCCAACGCGCCGGACCGCTGCTTCCACTGCAAGGGCGCGCTCTTCGGCCGGTTGCGCGCCCTCGCCGACAGGCGCGGCTTCGCGCACGTCCTCGACGGCTCGAATGCCGACGACGCCGGCGACTACCGCCCGGGCCGGCAGGCCGCCGCCCGCTGGGCCGTGCGGAGCCCGCTGGCCGAGGGCGGCTGGACCAAGGACGATATCCGCGAGGCCTCCCGCCGGATGGGACTTCCGACCGCCAACCGACCCGCCTCCGCCTGTCTCGCCTCGCGCATCCCTTACGGAACCCCCGTGACGCCCGCCGCCCTTCGCCAGGTGGAGACGGCCGAGGCCGCGCTCGCCGACCTCGGCTTCCGCCACCTGCGCGTCCGCCACCACGGCGACGTGGCGCGGATCGAACTCGCGCCCGGGGAGATGGCGGGGCTCTCCGACGAAGCCCGGCGCCGGGCGGTCGCCGCCGCCGTCCGAAGCGCCGGCTTCCGCTTCGTGGCGGTGGACCTCGACGGCTACCGGACCGGGAGCCTGAACGAAACGCTCGATGCGGATACCCGCGCGGGCGGGAGGGGCTGAACCCATGCGGATCGTTTGCGCGGAGAGCGTGCTGGCCTGCGACGAAGCCTTTGCGACCCTGGGCGAGACGACGGTCCTGCCGGACCGCGCGATCGACCGCGCCGCGCTCCGGTCAGCCGACGCGCTGGTCATCCGCTCGAAGACCCCCGTGACAGCCGCGCGGATCGAGGGCACGCCGGTCCGCTACGTCGGGACGGCCACGGCCGGCTTCGACCACATCGACACCGCCGCGCTCGAGGCGGCCGGCATCCGCTGGTACGCCGCCGCCGGGTGCAATGCCGAGAGCGTGGCCGACTACATCACCGCCGCCCTCTTCACCCTCGCCCGGCGCGACGGGCGCCCGCTTCGCGGCCGGCGGATCGGCGTCATCGGCGTCGGCCAGGTCGGCAGCCGCGTGGCGCGCAATGCCCGCGCGCTCGGCCTGGAGGTCCTGCTCAACGATCCGCCCCGCCGCCTCGCCGAGGGGGCGCCGGAGCTGCTCGACCTCGAGACCGTGCTCGCGCAGTCGGAGATCGTCACGCTGCACACACCGCTGACGGACTCGGGTCCGTTCGCCACGCGCGGGATGGTCGGGGCCGGCTGGCTGGCCGCTCTGCCCCGGGGCGCCTGGTTCCTGAACGCGTCGCGCGGCGAGGTGGTCGGCGAGGCCGCGCTGCGGGAAGCGCGCGATGCCGGCCAGGTCCGGCGGCTGGTCCTGGACGTCTGGGACGGCGAACCGGCGATCGATCCAGGCCTCCTCGCGCGAACCGATCTTGCGACGCCGCACATCGCGGGCTATGCGCACGACGGCAAGCTGCGGGGAACGGCGATGGTCTACGCCGACCTGTGCCGCGCGCTCGGTCGAACGCCGGCCTGGCGCCCCCCCGCGGCGGACGGCCCGCTGCTGGCGGTCGACGCGCGCGGGCGGTCCGACGAGGATGCGCTCGCCGAACTGGTCGGCCGCGCCTACGACATCGAGGCCGACGACGCGGCGTTACGCCGGCCGGCGACGGAGGACCGCGCGGCGCTCGCCGCGCGATTCGAACGGCTGCGCCGTGGCTACCCGGAGCGACGCGAGTTCAGCGCCTGCCGCGTGCGGCTGCGCGGCGGCAGCCCCGCCCTCCCCGCCGCGATCCAGGCGCTTCAGTTCGTTGCCGGTGGTGGCGCCGCTTGACCCCGAAGCGGCGCCAATCTAGGCTCTGCCCATGAAGCATCGAACCTGGATGGCGACGGTTCTCCTGGGTCTCGCCGTACCCGCCGCGCTTGCGGCCCTCGCTGAGCGGCCGGTGCTGGACGAGTCGGGCGGGCGGCGGCCGTGGTTCTCGCTGCTGCGGCCGGCGCGCGAGACGCCGCCCGACCAGCTTGCGCACGCGGACGCGCTGCGCCTGGACGGCCGGTCGTGGCGCGCGCGGCGGCAGTACCGGGCGCTGATCGCCAGTTGGCCCGCCGCGCCCGAAGCCGCGGCCGCGCAGCGCGGCATCGCCGAATCGTTCTTCGAGGCCGGCCGGTTCCGGAAGGCGTTCGAGGCCTATGCCGAGATGGCCGAACGCTACCCGCACGGGACCGATTTCGAAGACGTGCTCGCGCGCCAGCAGGAGATCGCCGAGGCCCTCCGCACCCGCCGCCGGTTTCTCCGGGCGCCGGCCCCCGCCGACGCGCTGCCGGTGCTGGCCTGGATTGCGGACGAAGCGCCCCACTCCCCCGCCGCGCCGGCGGCGCTGCTGGAGAAGGGCCGGATCCACGAGAACGCGGGCGACCTGGTCGAGGCGATCGACACCTACAACCGCGCCCTCCAGCGCTATGCCGGCGCGCCGGAGGCCGCGGAGGCGATCCGGCGCCGGGCGATCGCGCTGCACCGCCTTTCGAACCGGACCCCCAACGATCAGGTCCGCGCCGAAGAGGCGAGCTTCGCCCTCGAGCGCGCGCTCCGGCTTCCGCTCGAACCGGCGGACGAGGCCGATCTGCGCGAGCGGCTGGCCGCCGTGCGCGTGCGGCGCGCAGAGGCCCTCTTCGACCGCGCCCGATTCTACGAGCGGGCCGGCCGCGCCCCGCGCGCCGCGCTGACCGCGTACCGCGACCTTGTTCGTCGCTACCCGGAATCCCCGCGCGCCGCTGAGGCGCACGCCCGCATCGCGGAACTCGCCGCCCGGCTCGGGGAGGAGGCGGGCCGTGAGGCGCCCTGACCCGCGTTTCGCGGTCCTGGCCGCGGCCCTCGCGCTCGCCGGCTGCGCCGGCTATCGGCTCGGCTCGATGCTGCCGCCCTCGTTGCGGACGGTCCACGTTCCCACGGTCGTCAACACTACCGCCGAACCCATGATCGAGGGCGAAGCCACGCGCGCGCTGCTGGCGCGCATCCGGAGCGACGGGTCGCTGCGGATCGCCGCCGCGGATCGCGCCGACGCCGTGCTGCGGGTGACGCTGCGCGATCTTCGATCCGAGCCGATCGCCTTCGAGCGCGGTCAGACGGCCCGGGCGAACGAGTACCGGTTCGTGCTGACGGCCAGCTTCGAGTTCATCGACGCGCGCACCGGCGATGTCGTGTCCTCCGCGCGGGACGCGAGCGGAGAGACCACGGCCGATGCGCCGGGCGACCGCGCCTCGGCCACGCGCGAGGCGCTGCCCGTGCTGACGGAGGACCTCGCGCGCGACATCGTGCGCCGCGTCGTCGAGGCCTGGTAACCGGGCCGCGGGATCAGCCGGCGGCCGACGGCGTCGTCTCTTCCGGGGCCGGAGCCACCGCAGCGGCGGCGGCCGACTCGGCGCGGCGCAGGCGCGCCGCGGCACTGCGCTTGCGGCGGATCGCCGTGTTGCGGCTGATGGTGCCCTTCTTCGCGGCCTTGTCCAGCACCGAGCAGTAGGTGCGGTAGGCTTCCGCCGCATCGTCCGCCGGGGCCGTCGCCTCGGGCGCCGTCTTCTCCAGCAGGTCACGGCGCACGTTCTTCACCCGCGTCCGTACTGCCCTGTTCCGCACACGCGCCTCTTCCGAGGTGCGCATCCGCTTCTTCGCGCTCTTGATATTGGGCATGCCTTCTCCTGTCCACCGGCGGCGCCGCGCATTCCGCGCTTGTCACCCGACGCCCGCCCGGCCAAAGCTTCGCGAGTCTAGTCACTGAACCGTTCCCGTCAATCGCATTCTATGGCGCTGCGCTGGTACCCGCTGCTCTGGCGCCTGCGGCCCGCGCGGCCGCGGGCCGCCGTGGCGCGCGCCCAAGCCCCCGCGGCGGCCTCGCCGTGCACGTGCGAAGCCCCCCGGCCCCGCCTCGGTCCCGCGGCCGCCTGGCGGCCCGACCCGCAACTGCCCGCGGCCACGCTGCGCGCCTGGATCGAGGCGGCCGAGTCGGACGAGCGGACCGAGCGCAAGCGGACGGACCGCAAGTCGCTGCGCGCCGTCACGCTGCAGGGCCGGGCGGCCTGGCTCAAGCGCTACGAGGCGCCCCGCGGGTTCGCGGCGCTGCGCCACCTCTTCCGCCAACCCCGCGCCGCCCGGGCCTTCCAGGCCGCCCGCGCCCTGGAAGCCCGCGGCCTGCCCACGCCGCCGCCGCTCGGGTTCCTCGCCCTCCGCGGGTTCGCCGGCCGGCACGGCCCGTCGTGGTTCGTCTACGAGGCCATCCCCGGGACGCTCGACCTGAGGCGCCGCGCCGAGCGCGACGGCGCCGGGTCGAACCGCAGGCCGTCGAGGTCGATCAGCAGGAAACGCCGCGGGAGTGGATCCTCCTCGAAGACCAGGATGTTCTCAGCCTTGAAATCCGCGTGGACCAGGCC